>JBFHDX010000059.1:0-23189 GCA_041584475.1 Alphaproteobacteria bacterium | reverse complement strand
CTTCCAGCGCCGACGGGTCAGTCATGCGGGCCTGCCTCCATGATTCGGGTCAATCCGCGCAGACTCGCGGCCTCCGCCTCGACGACGCGCGCGTCATGGCCGGCAAGTCCGACGGCGGTCTCGTAAAGCCGGGCCACGTCCGGCCGCGCCACGACGGTGACCGGACCGCCCGGCGCGACGACCGGCAGCATCGAGCGGATCTCGTGGCCGACGAGGATGCCGGCAAGATAGAGACGCAGCTCGTTCGCGGGTATCGTGCCGAACAGGCCATTGGCGCGGACCGCGAACAGGTGGTGCAACAGGCCGCCGGCGGTTTCGGACAGATCGCAGCCGGCCCGAAACGATGCGTCGCCGTCGGACGGTCCCTCCGTCATCAGGCGACCGAGGATGCTGTGCTGCGCGAGCACCGAGAAGATCTCGCCGGTCATCGCGGTCGCGAACCATGTCACGCGTCCGTTCTCGACGATCGCCCATTTCGAGTGGGTGCCCGGCAGGCACAGTACGTGCCGTGAGGCATCGTGCGCGTCGATGGCGCCGAAGATCTGCACCTCTTCGCCGCGCATCACGTCGTGTCGCTCGCCGTCCGGGCGACAGGACAGGCCCGGCACGACGCGGACCCCGGGGGCATCGGGGAGCGCGACGACGGCACCCGCGAGATCCGCGATCCCGGCCGGACACGCGACATACGGCGCCTCGAGCCAGCCCTGCCGGCTGCCGACCATGCCGGCCATCAGCACCGGTATGCCCGCATGCACCTTGCGCCAGTCGCCGACCTGTTCGGCGAGCGCCGCCGGAAAGTCCGGGCTCTTGACCTGCATGATGCCGCACGGCGCCTGCCGTCGGTCGACGACCGTTCCGTCCGGCGAGACGAGCCAGGCGCGGAAGTTCGTCGTGCCCCAGTCGACCAGGATCGCTGCCGCGGACGCCATGACCGGCTCCGCCGCGTCAGGCCGGCCGCAGGAAATCGTCGATATAGTCCTGGATCACGCGATCCAGGCTCTCGTCCTTGGGCAGACCCAGCGCCTCGGCACGCTGTGCGTTGCAGCTGATGGCCCAGCCGTTGACGATCTTTTCGATGACCGGATCGGGCCGCACCGTGATCGGGCCGAGCTCGATATCGTTCGCCGCGGCGACGCGGCGCAGGCCGGCGATCATCTCCTCGACCGAATAGGTCGCACTCGGCAGGTTGACCGCGCGATCGTCGCCGATCGCCGCCGGATCCGCCTCGTGCAGCACGATGAAACCGTCGACCGCGTTGCGATAGCCGAGCAGCGCCATCTTCACGCCGGATTTCACGGGCAGCACGCACTCCTCGCCGTTCAGCGGTTCGCGGAAGACGCCGCTGCAGAAGCTGGAGGCCGCGGCGTTCGGGCGGCCGGGACGGATGAAGATCGTCGGCAGCCGGGCCGACCGGCCATCGAAGAATCGCTTGCGCGTGTAGTCGTTAACCATCAGCTCGCCGACCGTCTTCGTCATGCCGTAGGTCGTCTGCGGCGTCTGCTTGACCGCGTCACCCACGACCGCCGGCATCGCGCTGCCGCCGAACACCGCGACCGAGCTCGCAAACACGACGCGCGGCAGGCCGGCCCGCGCCCGCGCCGCCTCGAACACGTTGCGCCCGCCATCGAGGTTGACGCGCAGCGCCAGGTCGAAATCCTGCTCGCCGGCACCGGAGACCACCGACGCGAGATGGAATATCGAGATATCGTCCCGGTCGACGAGGCCGGATACGGTGCGCCTGTCGGCGATGTCGCCGGCCTGCATCGTGACCCGGTCGTCGAGGCCCGGGGGCAGTGTATCCGGGACCGTCTTATCGAACAGCACGATGCTGTCGATCTCTTCGGCGCGGCCCGAGGGGGCGGTCAGCGCGCCGCGCCGTACCAGCGCCCGCGCCAGGTTCAATCCGATGAATCCGGTTCCCCCGGTGATCAAGACCTTCATTTTTGCCTCCTCGTTATGCAGCCCGCTCCGGCGACCGGCCGCTGGACTCAGGGCTCGACGGTCAGCGCCGCCTCGCCGAGCCCGTCGAGCCGACAGACCACGCGGTCGCCGGGTTGGAGCCAGTGCGTCTGGACGATGCTGCCGGTCAGCACGAAGGTGCCCGCCACCAGCGTCGCGCCGCGGCCGGCGGCCTCGTTCGCCAGTAGCGCCAGCGCGTCGAGCGGGTGGCCGAGGACGGCGGCGCCGGTGCCGCGCCCGGCCTCGCGCTCGTTGACCTCCATCGCGCCGACGACCGCAGCGAGGTCAAGCGTCTGCCAGTCGCGGACCGGCTCGCCCAGCACGCAGCCGGCACCGAAGAAATCATCGGCGATCAACGTCTCGGCGTCGAGCGAGGCGTAATCGACGTAGCGGTCGTCGACGATCTCGATCGCCGCCATGCAGCCGTCGACCGCCGCCGCGACACGTTGCCGGTCGTATGGCGCACGCTCGGGGTCGAGGTCGCGTCCGAGGGTCACCGCGATCTCGCACTCGACGCCGACGCGGCACCAGCCATCGTACGGCAGCGAGACCGGGCTGCGGTGCACGGTACGGCCGAAAACGCCACCCGAACAGGGGTGGTCGATCCCGAGATAGTCCTGCATGACCTTCGTCGTACAGCCGATCTTGTAGCCCGCTATCGGCCCCAACCGCCCGCTTAGCCGCCGGTGCAACGCCGCCTGGATTTCGTAACCCTCCGCCTCGCGGGCGGGCGCACAGCGCGGTGGAAAACCGGCGAACGGAACGCGTTCGAGGCGCGTTCGCGCCAGCAGACCGACGGCTTCGTCGAGCGCCCTGCGGTCCACCGCCGGCCCCGCTCAATAGCTGGCGCGGCCGCCGGAGAGATCGAACACCGCCCCGGTGGTGAACGAGTTCTCCTCGGACGCCAGCCAGGCCACCATGGCGGCCGCCTCCTCGGCCTTCAGAAAGCGGCCGCGCGGGATCTTCGCGAGCATGTAATCGATATGTTCCTGGGTGATCTGGTCGAAGATCCGCGTCCGAACGGCTGCCGGCGTGATGCAGTTTACCGCGATATCGTATGCTGCCAGCTCCTTGCCCAACGACTTGGTCAGCGCGATCACGCCCGCCTTGGCGGCGCTGTAGGGGGACGCGTTGGGGTTGCCCTCCTTGCCGGCGATCGAGGCGACGTTGACGATGCGGCCGTAGTTGCGCTCGATCATGCCGGGGACCACCGCGCGGCAGCAGTTGAACACGCCGGTCAGATCGATGTCGATGACCTGTCGCCAGGCGTCGCCGGGATACTCCCAGAGCTTGTGGATCGGTCCTGCGATGCCGGCATTGTTGACGAGGATGCCGATCGGGCCTGCCTCGCGCCCGGCTTCCGCGGCGGCGGCCTCGACGGCGGCGAGGTCGGTAACGTCGACCGCGACGGCGTGGACGCGGCCGCGGGGGGCGAGCGCTTCGCCGGTCTGCCGCACCAGGGCCGCGTCGCGATCCCAGAGGCTGACCACCGCCCCGGAGTCGAGGAACCGCTCCGCAATCGCCCGGCCAATTCCCTGCGCGCCACCGGTGACGACGGCGCAGCGTCCCGAGAGATCGATCCGGTTCATGCTGCCTCCCTCGATGATGGCCGCGGCAGCGTCGGTCGCGGCGGCCCGACAGTTATCATCATATCCTCAGACGATACAAGCAGCGGCCTCGAGACGGCGATGGCGTATCACACGGCGGCCGATTCCGGATTCGCCCGTTCGCGCCGTCGTCCCCTGCAGGAGGGGCTTGACTTCGTCCGACAACCCCGGTTGTGTATCGGATAAAATTGTATGAGGATTAGACCTCGTACGCGACGAACAAGGACCGGCCACCGTTCGCGACAGGCCGGCCACGAATGAACGACGGACAGGGCTTCCATGGGGTCGCCTCGATCAAAAGCGGCAACTTGCCGCGAACCGACGCTGCCGGGTCTGAGCACGGCGCCGCGCACGCCTCCGCGCGGCTGGCGCTGCCGCGACGCCGTGCCGTTCGAGACCGCGTGAGCGCCCGGTAAATCCTGGATTGCAGCCACGGCAAGGGAAAGCATGGCATCTGTCAACGTCAGCGGGGTCAAGAAGCGCTTCGGGCCGGTCGAGGTCATTCACGGCGTGGATATCCAGATCGGCGAGAGCGAGTTCGTGGTCCTCGTCGGGCCGTCCGGATGCGGCAAGTCGACGCTGCTGCGCATGATCGCCGGCCTCGAGGAAATCAGCGAGGGCGAGATCAGCATCGACAACCGCCGCGTGAACGACGTGCCGCCGAAGGACCGGGACATCGCCATGGTGTTCCAGAACTACGCGCTCTATCCGCACATGAAGGTCTACGACAACATGGCCTTCAGCCTGAAACTGCGGAACACCGATCGCGGCACCATCGAACAGCGCGTCCATACCGCGGCCGATATCCTCGGCCTCACGCCGTATCTGGACCGCTACCCGCGGCAATTGTCGGGCGGCCAGCGCCAGCGTGTGGCGATGGGTCGGGCGATCGTGCGGCAGCCGCAGGTGTTCTTGTTCGACGAGCCGCTTTCGAACCTCGACGCCAAGCTGCGCGTGCAGATGCGCACCGAGATCAAGGAGCTGCACCAGCGGCTGAAGACGACGTCGGTCTACGTCACCCACGATCAGATCGAGGCCATGACCATGGCCGACAAGATCGTCGTCATGCACGAGGGGATGGTCGAGCAGATCGGCAGCCCGCTGGAACTCTACGACCATCCGGACAACCTGTTCGTCGCCGGCTTCATCGGCTCGCCGGCGATGAATTTCCTGCATGGCCAAGCGACGCGGCGCAATGGCAGCGTCGCCGTCGAAAGCGAGGACGGCACGGTGCTGCCGCTCGACGGCAGCGCGGCGGCGCTCGAGGAGGGCATGTCGGTCGTCTACGGCGTGCGGCCGGAGCATCTCGAACTCGCCGCCGAGGGAGAGGGCATTCCCGTCGAGGTCGTCGTGGTCGAGCCGACCGGTGCTGAAATTCTCGTCGTGTGCCGCATGGCCGGCCACGTCATTCAGGTCGTGTTCAAGGAGCGCCACCGTTTCGAGCCCGGGCAGCGCATCTGGCTCAGGCCGGAGCGCTCCCTGGTGCACGTGTTCGACCAGTCGTCCGGGGCCCGCCTGTGACAGCGGGCGCCGACGCGTTCGGCATCGGGTTCCGGCCCGATGCGGCAGCGGCCGCAATTGCGGCCAGGAAGGCCCCGGACCTGGAAGCCGGGGCGAAAACGGAGATCGGAAGGAGACTAGGATGAGCAGGATCACAAGACGTGACCTCCTGAAGGGAACCGCAGGGGCCGCGCTCCTCGGTGCGACGGGCGGTCTGGCCGCGCCGGCGGCCGCCGCGGAGCTGTCCTTCAAGCCCGAGGCGGGCGCCAAGTTGCGCGTCCTGCGCTGGAAGCGTTTCGTGCAGGGCGACGAGGATCTGTGGACCGCGAACACCCAGAAATTCACGAAGGCCACCGGCGTCGAGGTCGTCGTTGATAACGAGGCGTGGGAAGACGTTCGGCCGAAGGCGGCGGTCGCCGCGAATATCGGCAGCGGGCCCGACATCATCATCGGCTGGTACGACGATCCGCATCAGTATCCCGACAAGCTGGTCGACCTGACCGACCTTGCGGAATATCTGGGCGGCAAGTATGGCGGCTGGTATCCGGTCAGCGTCGACTACGCGACCAGGGAGGGCCGCTGGATCGCACTGCCGCTGGGGGCGGCGGGCAACTGTCTCGTCTACCGCGAATCCTGGATGAAGGAAGCCGGCTTCGACAGCTTCCCGCAGGACACGGCCGGGCTGCTGAGGCTCTGCCAGGCGCTGAAGAAGAACGGCCATCCGCCGGGCTTCGCGCTCGGCAACGCGGTCGGCGACGGCAATGTCTGGACCCACTGGCTGCTCTGGTCGCATGGCGGAGTGCTGGTGAACGAGAACAACGAGGTCGCGATCGTGAGCTCGGAGACAGAAGCGGCCCTCGAATACGCCCGCGAGCTTTACGAGACCTTCATTCCGGGCACGATTTCGTGGCTCGACCCGCACAACAACAAGGCGTTCCTGGCCGGAGAGATCGGCCTCACCGCCAACGGCATCTCGGTCTATTACGCGGCGAAGAACAACAACTCGCCGTTCGTCGGCGACATCAACCACGCCAACATGCCGGTCGGCCCGCTCGGCAAGCCGTCCGAGCTCAACCTGTTCACGCAGGCGATGCTGTTCAAGCACACGAAATATCCCAATGCGGCGAAGGAGTATCTCCGCTTCATGTGGGAGAAGGAACAGTACGAGCCCTGGCAGCAGGCCGCGATCGGCTATATCACGCAGCCGCTCAAGGCCTACGAGCAGAACCCGATCTGGACTGCGGATCCGAAACACACGCCGTATCGCGACACGGTGGCCCGCATGTTCCACAACGGGCACGCCGGCAAGCTCGGTTATGCATCGGCGGCGGCCATGGCCGACTTCATCGTCGTCAACATGATCGCCGAGGCGGCGTCGGGTGCGACGACGCCGAAGGAGGCGATGCAGAAGGCGGAGAAACGCGCGCTGCGCTACTACCGCGTCTGACCGTCGCGACGACCGGTTGCGCCCGCCCTGACCTGGCGGGCGCGACCGTCCGTCCCGGTGCGACCCTATCGCGGGACCGACAATGACAGAAGCCGCCCTCGGCCAGCCGGCCATCTACCGACCGACGCTGTGGTCGCGTCTCAACAACAGCCGCAACCTGCTCGGCCTCATCCTGATGATCCCGACAGCGGCGCTGCTGCTGCTGTTCCTGACCTATCCGCTGGGTCTCGGCGTGTGGCTCGGCATGACCGACACGACGATCGGCCGGCGCGGCGTCTTCATCGGGTTGGAGAACTACGGGTTTCTGTTGGACGACAGCGTCTTCCTGTTGTCGGTCTTCAACACGTTCCTGTACACCGTCGTCGCCAGCGTCTTCAAGTTCGTGCTCGGCCTCTGGCTGGCGCTGATCCTGAACCAGCACCTGCCGTTCAAGGCGCTGCTGCGGGCGATCGTCCTGCTGCCCTGGATCGTGCCGACCGTACTGTCGGCGATCGCGTTCTGGTGGATTTACGATTCGCAGTTCTCGATCGTCAGCTGGACGCTCCGCGAGGTCGGACTGATCGACGAGTACGTCAACTTCCTCGGCGATCCGAACAACGCCCGCGCGGCGGTGATCTTCGCCAACATCTGGCGGGGCATCCCGTTCGTCGCGATATCGCTGCTCGCCGGGTTGCAGACGATCCCGCCGTCGCTGTACGAGGCGGCCACGCTCGACGGCGCCTCGCGCTGGCAGCTGTTCCGCTACGTCACCCTGCCGATGCTGACGCCGATCATCGCCGTCGTCATGACCTTCTCGGTGCTCTTCACCTTCACCGATTTCCAGCTCATCTACGTGCTGACGCGCGGCGGTCCGCTGAACGCGACGCACCTGATGGCGACGCTGTCGTTCCAGCGCGCGATTCCCGGCGGCCAGCTGGGCGAGGGCGCCGCGATCGCCGTGGCGATGATCCCGTTCCTGCTCGCCGCCATCATGTTCAGCTATTTCGGCCTGCAGCGCCGGCGCTGGCAGCAGGGGAGCGACAATGACTGACGCCGCGGCAACGTCCCGCAAGTCGAAGGCGCCCGAAGGCGGGATGGGCTATCTCGAGACCGTTCCGCGCCGCGTGGTGACGGTCTATATCCCGCTCGCGATCTTCCTGTTCGTGCTGCTGTTCCCGTTCTACTGGATGGGGCTGACGACCTTCAAACCGAACGACGAATTGTTGAACCTGAACGACTACAACCCATTCTGGGTCGAGAACCCGACGCTGGCGCACATCAAGAAGCTTCTGTTCGAGACGTCCTATCCGTCGTGGCTGTGGAATACGATGCTGGTCTCGATCGTCTCGACCTTCATTTCCCTGTTCTGCGCGGTGCTCTCCGCGTATGCGATCGAGCGCCTGCGGTTCCGCGGCGCCCGCACGGTCGGCATGACGATCTTCCTCGCCTACCTGGTGCCGCCAAGCATCCTGTTCATCCCGCTGGCGACGATGGTGTTCAAGTTCGGCATCTTCGACACCCGCATGGCGCTGATCCTGACCTATCCGACGTTCCTCGTGCCGTTCTGCACCTGGCTGCTGATGGGATATTTCCGCTCGATCCCCTACGAGCTCGAGGAATGCGCCCTGATCGACGGCGCCTCGCGGCTGCAGATCTTGCTCAAGATCATGTTGCCGCTCGCGGTGCCGGGGCTGATCTCGGCCGGCATCTTCGCCTTCACCCTGTCGTGGAACGAGTTCATCTACGCCCTGACCTTCATCTCCTCGTCCGAGAACAAGACGGTGCCGGTCGGCGTCGTCACCGAGCTCGTCGAAGGCGACGTCTACCATTGGGGTTCGCTCATGGCCGGCGCCCTGCTGGGCTCGCTGCCCGTCGCGATCCTCTATTCGTTCTTCGTCGAGCACTACGTCTCGAGCATGACGGGCGCGGTAAAGGAGTGAAGCGGCGCGCATGACCCTACCGACCGAGCAGCCGAACCGCAGGGACGGGGTCGCCGCGATCGTCGATGACGGCGTCCCGCGGACCTTTTCCCGGCGCAACGTGCACGGCCGGGTGGCCCACGAGATCGGCGCCCGCATCATCCGCGGCGAACTGGTTCCCGGGGACACGCTGCCCAACGAGGCGGATCTCAGCGCCGAGCTGAATGTCAGCCGCACGGCGCTGCGCGAGGCGATCAAGCTGCTCGCCTCGAAGGGGCTCGTCGAGTCGCGGCCGAAGACCGGAACGCGCATCCGTGCGCGCGCCGACTGGAACATGCTGGACCCGGACGTGCTGTCGTGGCTGGTGACCGACGAGTCGTTCGAGGATTACGCCGATCACCTGTTCGAAGTGCGCCGCATCATCGAGCCCGCGGCCGCCGCGATCGCGGCCGACCGCGCCGATTCCGAAGCCGTCTCGAGAATCGAGCGCGCCTATGCCGACATGGTCGCGGCGGGCGAGGATATCGAGGCCGGCGTCGAGCCCGATCTGCGGTTCCACCAGTCGGTGCTCAAGGCGACGGGCAACGAGTTCCTCGCGCCGCTCGGCGCGCTGATCGAATCGGCGTTGGCCACGAGCTTCCGGATCTCGAGCTCGTATCCGGGCGCGAGACTGAGTTCGCTGCCGCGCCACGAGGCGGTGATCGCCGCCATCAGGGCCGGCGACGCCGCCGCCGCGCGGGCGGCGATGGCACGGCTGCTGGACGACGCGATCGTCGACTTCCATCGCGTCGTCGACGACACCGGAGAGGCACCGGCCTGACGCGGCCGGACAACACGGAGACCGCACGAGATGTCTAAATCGGGCAACGGCAAGTACCGCTCGGCACAATGGTTCGGGGGCGCCGACAAGGACGGCTTCATCCACCGCAGCTGGCTGAAGAACGAAGGCATTCCGGACGACGCGTTCGACGGCAGGCCGGTTATCGGAATCTGCAACACGTGGTCCGAACTGACCCCGTGCAACGCGCATTTCCGGCTGCTTGCCGAACACGTCAAACGCGGCGTCTGGCAGGCCGGCGGGTTTCCGCTCGAGTTCCCGGTGACGTCGCTGGGCGAGACCATGCTGCGGCCGACGGCGATGCTGTTCCGCAATCTCGCCAGCATGGACGTCGAGGAATCGATCCGCGCCAACCCGATCGACGGCGTCGTGCTCATGGTCGGCTGCGACAAGACGACGCCGTCGCTGATGATGGGCGCGGCGAGCTGCGACCTGCCGACGATTTGCCTGTCCGGCGGGCCGATGCTCAACGGCAAGTTCCGCGGCCGCGACATTGGCTCGGGCACGTCGGTCTGGCAGTTCAGCGAAGCGGTGCGCGCCGGCGAGATGACGCTGGAGGATTTCATGGCCGCGGAAGCCGGACAATCGCGCAGCGTCGGCCACTGCATGACGATGGGTACCGCGTCGACGATGGCCAGCATGGTCGAGGCGCTCGGCATGGGGCTGCCGAGCAACGCGGCGATCCCGGCGGCGGATTCGCGCCGGCGCACGCTGGCGCACATGGTCGGCCGGCGCATCGTCGAAATGGTGCACGAGGACGTCCGGATGTCGAAGGTGCTGACGCGTGCCGCCTTCGAGAACGCGGTGCGCGCCAACGGCGCGATCGGCGGCTCGACCAATGCGGTCGTGCATCTGCTCGCGCTCGCCGGCCGCGTCGGCGTCGAGTTCAGCCTCGACGACTGGGACCGTCTGGGGCGCGACGTGCCGACCGTGGTCGACCTGATGCCCTCGGGCCGCTTTCTCATGGAGGATTTCTACTATGCGGGCGGGCTGCCGGTCGTGCTGCGGTCGCTCGGCGAGAATGGGCTCCTCGACAAGGATGCGCTGACCGTCAACGGCCGCACCATCTGGGACAACGTACGCGATGCCGAGAACTTCAACGAGGAGGTCGTCCGGCCGGTGACGAATCCGCTCGTCAAGAGCGGCGGGATCGCGGTGCTGCGCGGCAATCTTGCCCCCGACGGCGCTATCATCAAGCCGTCGGCGGCGACGCCGGGGCTCATGCAGCATCGCGGCCGGGCGGTCGTCTTCGAGACGATCGAGGACTACAAGGCGCGCATCGACGACCCGGCGCTCGACGTCGACGAATCGTGCGTTCTCGTGCTCAAGAACTGCGGGCCGAAAGGCTACCCGGGCATGGCCGAGGTCGGGAACATGGGGCTCCCGGCCAAGGTGCTCGCCAAGGGCATAAAGGACATGGTGCGCATATCCGACGCGCGGATGAGCGGCACCGCCTACGGCACCGTAGTGCTGCATACCGCGCCTGAGGCAGCGGCCGGCGGCCCGCTGGCGCTGGTGCGCAGCGGCGACACGATCGAGCTCGATGTCGCCGGACGCCGCCTCCATCTCGATGTCGGCGACGACGAGCTGGAGCGCCGCCGTGCCGCGTGGACGCCGCCGCCGCCGCCGATGGCGGGAGGCTACCAGAAACTTTACTACGACCACGTGCTGCAGGCCGACCGCGGAGCCGACCTCGATTTCCTCGTCGGCTGCCGGGGTGCGGCCGTGGCGCGGGATTCGCATTGATGCGGATCGACGGCGCTGGCATCCGCCTCGCCGTGGCCGGCCCGATCATCATCGCCGTGATGGCCGTCACCAGCGCCGACAAGCCGCGACGCTAGGCCCCCGGGAGCGATCGAAATGGCCCTGTTGGGGGATTGCTACGAATATCACGACCGGCGCTTCTACGACCTCACGGTTCCGATCGCCGAGGTCGAGGAGCTGTACGGCGGGTGCCGCTGGGCCGAGGGTCCGGTCTGGTTCAACGACGGTGGCTATCTCGTCTGGAGCGACATCCCCAACAATCGTCTGCTGCGCTGGCTGCCGCAGCTCGGGGTCGACGTGTTCCGCGCGGCGTCCGATTTCGCGAACGGGAACACGCGCGATCGCCAGGGGCGGCTGGTTTCATGCCACCACGGCACCCGCAACGTCACGCGGACCGAGCCGGACGGCGCAATCACCGTGCTTGCCGACCGCTACGACGGCAGGCGCCTCAATTCGCCGAACGACGTCGTCGTGAGGTCCGACGACACCGTCTGGTTCACCGACCCGACCTACGGCATCATGTCGGACTACGAGGGCTACAAGGCCGAGTCCGAACAGGACGGCTGCCATGTCTACCGGGTCGACCCGGGGCGCGGGACGATCGACGTCGCGGCTGACGATTTCGCCAAGCCGAACGGGCTTGCGTTTTCGCCCGACGAGAGCATTCTCTATGTCGCCGATTCCGCGTACAGTCACGATCCGCAGGGTGCCCATCATATCCGCGCCTTCGATGTCGGTGAGGATGGCAGACTGTCCGGCGGCCGTGTGTTTGCCGAGATCTCGCCGGGCGTACCGGACGGCTTCCGCGTCGACGTCGCCGGCAACGTCTGGAGCAGCTGCAAGGACGGCGTGCTCTGCTTCGCCCCGGACGGGACGCTGCTCGGCAAAATTCGAATTCCGGCGATGGTCGCGAACCTGACGTTCGGCGGGTCGCGCCGCAATCGCCTGTTCATCACCGCCACGCGGTCGCTATACGCGGTCTATGTGGCAACCAACGGGGTGCAGACTCCATGACCGAGACAACACCGCTCACCATCCGGCTGAATGCCGCTGACAACGTCGTCGTCGCCCGTCGGCCGATCGAGCCCGGCGACGAGGTGCCGGGAGAGGGCGTCACCGCGGCCGACCCGGTGGCGGCGGGCCACAAGATCGCGACGGCGGCCATTGCCGCCGGCGAGCCGATCCGCAAGTACAACCAGATCATCGGCTTCGCCGGCACCGATATCGCGCCGGGTGCGCACGTGCACACGCACAACTGCGAGTTCAAGGCGTTCGAGCGCGATTACGGCTTCTGCGAGGACGTGCGTCCGACGGCCTACGTCGCCGAGAGCGACCGCGCCACCTTCCGCGGCTTCGTGCGGCGGGACGGCCGCGTGGGCACGCGCAACTATATCGGCGTGCTGACCTCGGTGAACTGCTCGGCGACGGTCGCGAAATACATCGCCAGAGCCTTCGAGGGCGATGCCCTGGCCGAGTACCCCAACGTCGACGGCGTCGCCGCCTTCGTGCACGGCACCGGCTGCGGCATGGCCACCGACGGCGAGGGGTTCGCCATTCTGCAGCGGCTGTTGTGGGGCTATGCGCGGCATCCCAACCTGGCCGGAATACTGCTCGTCGGGCTCGGCTGCGAGGCCAATCAGATCAAGTTCCTGCTCGATGCCTACGGGCTGGCGGAGGGTCCGACGTTTCGCGTCATGAACATCCAGGACATCGGCGGCACGCGGGCGACGGTGGAGGAAGGGGTGCGGCTGATCCGCGAGATGCTGCCCGAGGCGAACCGGGCGGCGCGCGAGGACGTGCCGGCGAGCCACCTGACCGTGGCGCTGCAGTGCGGCGGCTCCGATGGCTACTCCGGGATCACGGCGAATCCGGCGCTGGGCGCCGCCGCTGACCTGCTGGTCCGCCACGGCGGCACGGCGATCCTCGCCGAGACGCCCGAAATCTATGGTGCCGAGCACCTGCTGACGCGCCGCGCCGTCAGCCGCGAGATCGGCGAGAAGCTGATCGAGCGCATCCGCTGGTGGGAGGAATACACCGCGCGCAACAACGGCTCGATGGACAACAACCCGTCACCGGGCAACAAGGCGGGCGGCCTGACGACGATCCTCGAGAAGTCGCTCGGCGCCGCCGCCAAGGGCGGCACGACCAACCTCGTCGGCGTCTACAAATATGCCGAGCCGGTGACCGAGAAGGGGTTCGTGTTCATGGATTCGCCGGGCTACGATCCGGCGTCGGTGACCGGACAGGTGGCGAGCGGGGCCAATCTCGTCTGCTTCACGACCGGGCGCGGTTCGGCCTTCGGTTTCAAGCCGGCCCCGTCGATCAAGCTGGCGACGAACACGCCGATGTACGAGCGGCTGGCCGAGGACATGGACCTCAATTGCGGTGACGTGCTCGACCGGGGGGTGCCGGTCGCGCAGATGGGCGAGCGGATCTTCCGACTGTTCCTCGAGGTTGCCTCGGGCAAGCCGTCGAAGAGCGAAGCGCTCGGCCTCGGCGATAACGAATTCGTGCCGTGGCTGGTCGGCGCGGTGATGTAGCTGGACGGCGGCCGAACGGTCGGGGAGCAGGATGGCCGACGTTGCACTGACGCTTGAGTCGGATACGACCCTGCCGGACGATTACAGGCGGGCGACGCTGGTCGGTCGGATCTGGCGTCCCGGCGAGGTTCCGGGTCCCAGCGTCGTGGCGCTGCGTGGCGGAGACGTGCGCGACGTCTCGCATCTGGCGCCGACCGTCTCGGAACTGCTCAATCTCGACGATCCGGTCGACGCGCTGTGGGCGCACGAGGGCGAGTATGTCGGCGCCATCGAGGACGTCCTCGACAACAGCCTGCCCGCGGCACGCCGGCCCGACCGCCCGTTTTTCCTCGCGCCGGTCGACCTGCAGGCGATCAAGGCGTGCGGGGTGACCTTCGTGAAGTCGTTGCTCGAGCGGGTCATCGAGGAGCAGGTCAAGGGTGATCCCGCGGCCGCCCGATCCGCGCGGGAGACGATCGGGCGCCAGATCGGCGGCGATCTGACGATGATCAGACCCGGCTCGCCCGAAGCCGAGCGCCTCAAAGCGGCACTGCTCGAACGCGGGCTCTGGTCGCAATATCTCGAGGTCGGCATCGGCCCCTATGCGGAGGTGTTCAGCAAGGCGCAGCCGATGTCGGCGGTCGGCACCGGCGCGTTGATCGGCCTGCATCCGGAGTCGACCTGGAACAACCCGGAGCCGGAAGTCGTGTTGATCGTGAACGCGCGCGGCGAAACGGTCGGTGCGACGCTGGGCAACGACGTCAACCTGCGCGATTTCGAGGGGCGCAGCGCCCTGCTCCTCGGTCGCTCGAAGGACAACAACGCGTCCTGTGCGATCGGACCGTTCCTGCGCCTGTTCGACGACGGTTTCGGTATCGACGAGGTGCGCGGCTGCGAAGTCACGCTGACGGTCGAGGGCGTCGACGGATACCAGCTCGAGGGTCGCAGCTCGATGGCAGAGATCAGTCGCGACCCGCTCGATCTGGTTGCCCAGACGTGCGGACCGAACCACCAGTATCCCGACGGTTTGGCGCTGTTTACCGGCACCATGTTCGCGCCGATCGAGGATCGCGACGAGCCCGGCATGGGCTTCACGCACAAACAGGGCGACATCGTGACAATCGCGGCGCCGGCACTGGGCAGGCTTGTGAACCGGGTCGGCCTGTCGAACCAGGCGCCGCCCTGGACCTTCGGGGCCGGGGCGCTGATGCGCAACCTGGCCGCCCGCAAGCTAATCTGATTGCAAGGGGACATAAGGCTAATGACCGAATTCAAGAACCTCATCGGCGGCGAATGGCTCGCTGGCGCCGACGTCAACCGCAACATAAACCCGTCGAACCTGGAAGACGTCGTCGGCGAATACGCCCGCGCGGACGCGGCGCAGGCCGGCCAGGCGATCGCCGCCGCCCGCGCCGCCTTCCCGGCCTGGTCACAGACCACCATCCAGCAGCGCTCCGACATGCTGGATGCGATCGGTACCGAGATCCTCGCCCGCAAGGAAGAGCTCGGCACGCTGCTGTCGCGCGAGGAGGGAAAGACGCGTCCCGAGGGCATCGGCGAGGCGGCGCGTGCCGGGCAGATCTTCAAGTTCTTCGCCGGCGAGGCGCTGCGCCCAGAGGGCGAAAAGCTGCCCTCGGTGCGGCCCGGCATCGACGTCGAGATCACGCGCGAGCCGGTCGGCGTCGTCGGCCTGATCACGCCCTGGAACTTCCCGATCGCGATTCCGGCGTGGAAGATCGCGCCGGCGCTCGCCTACGGCAACTGCGTCGTCTTCAAGCCGGCGGACCTCGTCCCCGGCTGCGCCTGGGCGCTGGCGGACGTCATCGCGCGCGCGGGCGTGCCGGCGGGCGTGTTCAACCTGGTGATGGGCCGCGGCTCGGTGGTCGGCGAGGCGATCCTGGGGTCGCCGGACGTCGACGCGATCAGCTTCACCGGGTCGGTCGACACCGGGCGTACGATCGCCGCCCGCGCGGTCGAGCGGCTCGCGCGGGTGCAGATGGAGATGGGCGGCAAGAACCCGCTTCTCGTGCTCGACGACGCCGACCTCGGGACCGCGGTGAACTGCGCGATCCAGGGCGCGTTCTATTCGACCGGCCAGCGTTGCACGGCCTCGTCGCGCCTGATCGTCACCGAAGGTATCCACGACCGGTTCGTCGGCGCCATGGAAGAGAAGATGAAGGCGCTGACCGTCGACGACGCGCTGAAGGACGGAACCGACATTGGGCCGGTGGTCGACCAATCGCAGCTCGACCAGGATCTCGGCTATCTCGATGTCGGCGTGAAGGAAGGGGCGACGCTGCACTGCGGCGGCGAACGCCTCAACCGCGACACGCCCGGTTTCTACCTCGCGCCGGCCCTGTTGACCGAGACCAGAAACGACATGCGCGTCAACCGCGAGGAGATCTTCGGCCCCGTGGCGACTGTGATCCGCGTCCGCGACTACGAGGAAGGGCTCGCCGTCGCCAACGACACCGCCTTCGGCCTGTCGGCCGGCATCTGCACGAGCTCGCTGAAACATGCGAGTCACTTCAAGCGCCACAGCGAGGCGGGGATGACCATGGTCAACCTGCCGACGGCCGGCGTCGACTATCACGTGCCGTTCGGCGGGCGCAAGGGATCGAGCTACGGCCCGCGCGAGCAGGGCCGCTACGCGCGCGAGTTCTATACGATCGTCAAGACCGCTTACACGCTGCCGGTATAGGCCGATGAGCGGACGTCTCGAGGGCAAGACGGCCCTGGTCACGGCGGCGGCCCAGGGCATCGGGCGCGCCATCGCCGAGAGCTTCGCGCGCGAGGGCGCTGCGGTCTGGGCCACCGACATCAGCGAAGAGCATCTGGAGACGCTCGACGGGATGCCGACCGTGACGGTCCGCCATCTCGACGTGACGTCGCCCGACGAGATCGCCGCGATCGCCGGCGAGGCCGGTGCGCTCGACGTGCTCGTCAACTGCGCCGGGTTCGTGCATCACGGAACCATCCTCGACTGTTCGGACAACGATTTCGATGTCTCGGTCGACCTCAACCTGCGCGGGATGTATCGGGTGATCCGGGCCTGCCTGCCGGCGATGCTCGATGCCGGCGGCGGCTCGATCGTCAATATCGCGTCGGTCGCCTCGTCGATCGCCGGCGTGCCGAACCGCTTCATCTACGGGACGAGCAAGGCGGCGGTGATCGGCCTTACCAAGTCGGTGGCCAAGGACTTCGTCGACCGCGGCATCCGCTGCAACGCGATCTGTCCCGGGACCGTCGACACGCCGTCGCTGCGCGCCCGCATCAATGCCTTTCCGGACCCGGCCGAGGCGCGCAAGGCGTTCATCGCGCGCCAGCCGATGGGCCGTCTGGGAACCGCCGAAGAGATCGCGCACCTGGCGCTCTATCTGGCGTCGGACGAGTCCGCCTTCGTCACCGGCGGGGTATTCGTGATCGACGGGGGAATGACCAACTAGGGTTCGAAACTCAGGGAGAACGACACATGAAACTGCTCCGCTATGGAGAGAAGGGCGCGGAGCGTCCGGGTCTGCTCGACGCCGACGGCGGCATCCGCGATCTCGGCGACGAGATCGACGACATCGGACCGCGGACGCTGGGCCGCGAGACGCTCGACCGGCTGCGCGCGCTCGACCCGGCGACGCTGCCGCGGATCGAGGGGCGACCGCGCATCGGGCCGTGCGTGGCCGCGCCCGGGAAGTTCATTTGCGTCGGCCTCAACTATTCGGACCACGCCGAGGAATCCGGCATGCCGATGCCGGAGGAGCCGGTGCTGTTCATGAAGGCGACGAGCGCCGTCTCCGGCCCCGACGACCCGATCCTGATCGCGCCGGGCTCGGTCAAGACCGACTGGGAAGTCGAGCTCGGCTTCGTCATCGGCCGCGCGGTGAAGAACGTGCCCGAGGCGAACGCGCTCGACCATGTCGCCGGCTACTGCACGGTCAACGACGTCAGCGAGCGGGCATTCCAGCTCGACGGCACCGGCCAGTGGGTCAAGGGCAAGTCGTACGACAGCTTCGGGCCGATCGGGCCGTGGCTGGTGACGACCGACGAGATCGCGGACCCGCAGAGCCTGCCGCTGTGGCTCGAGGTCAACGGCCACCGCTACCAGGACGGCAACACGCGGACCATGGTCTTCGGTGTCGCCCATCTGGTCAGCTACATCAGCCGCTTCATGTCGCTGCAGCCGGGCGACATCGTGTCCACCGGCACGCCGCCGGGGGTCGGGCTCGGCCAGAAACCGCCGCTCTATCTGAAGGCCGGCGATCGCGTGCGGCTGTCGGTCGAAGGGCTGGGCGAGCAGAACCAGCTCTGCGTCGCGGACGGCTGAGCGGGGGTTGACGAGATGGCCGGAGACAAGGACACGAAGGTCGGCTTCATCGGCGTCGGGCTGATGGGCCACGGCATCGCCAAGAACATCGTCGAGAAGGGCTACGCGCTGACGATCCTCGGCCACCGCAACCGAGAGCCGGTGGAAGATCTCGTCCGGCGCGGTGCCGCCGAAGCCGCGAACGCCGCCGAACTCGCACGCGATTGCGATGTGGTGTTTCTCTGCGTCACCGGCTCGCCGCAGGTCGAGGCGCTGGTGTTCGGCGACGACGGCATCCTTGCGGGCATCACCGCCGGCACCATCGTCGCCGACTGCTCGACGGCGATTCCGGAGTCCACGCTCAAGGTCGCCGCGGCCATCGAGGCCAAGGGCGGACGCTTCCTCGACACGCCGCTGAGCCGCACGCCGGTGCAGGCCGAGGAAGGCACGCTGGCGGTGATGCATGGCGGCGATCCGGCGCTGTTCGAGGAAATCCGGCCCGTCGTCGAGTGTTTCGCCGATACGATCCTGCCCTGCGGGCCGGTCGGCGCCGGCCACCGCGTGAAGCTGATCAACAACTTCCTCGCCTTGGGCAACGCGGTGCTGATCTGCGAGGCGATGGCGGCGGCGCGGCGCGCCGGTATCGACCTCAAGGGAGTCTACGACGTCATCATCACGGGCGGGGCCGACAGCGTGATGTTCCGGCGCATGATGCAGAACGTGCTGGACGACGACGACACCGCGTTCCAGTTCACGATCCGCAACATGCACAAGGATCTCAGCTATTACATCGAGATGGCCGGGGCGTTGCCGGCGGTCGCCGCGATGGCCGAGACCGCCCGCCAGAACGTGACGCTGGCGCGCAACACCGGCTTCGACGACCGCTTCGGGCCGCGGCTCTACGACGCGCTGTGCGCGCTCAACGGCGTCGAACCACGGGACTGAGGGCGCGGCGGACCGGGTGGCGGGGTGGTCCGGAGGGCCTGGGCCGCGCCTTTCCGTTTGACGGCGACGCGTAATCCTGACGTCATGCCGAAAGCGGGCAAGCTGCAGGGCGATTGTCATGGCCGGGAGGGCGCGAGAGACGGGACGGCGTGCGCGGGCGGACGGGCGCGCGGCGCGGCGCGACCGCTCCGGACGCGGGGCGGAGCGGCCCATCGGGCAACAGCCGTGGTCTCAGCCCCGAAGCCCCTACGCCCCGACCGAGGCGGTCTCGGCCGACGAGCTCGAGGCGATCCATCTCGCCTCGCTCACCGTGCTCGAGGAGATCGGCCTCGACGTGCTCGAAGAAGAGGCGCGCGAGATCCTGCGCGCGGGCGGCGCCGATGTCGAAGCGGATGGCGAGCGGGTCCGCATCGATCGCGGCCTCGTCGAGTCCGTCATCGGCCTGGCGCCCCGCGAGTTCACGCTGCACGCCCGCAATCCCGACCATTCGGTGCGTATCGGCGGCGCTTGGTGCGCGTATTGCGCGGTGGCCAGCGCGCCCAACGTCGCCGACATGGAGCGCGGCCGCCGGCCGGGCAACCGCGCGGATTTCGACGACCTGCTACGGCTCGCCCAGGCGCTCAATGCGGTGCACGTGATCGGGGGCTATCCGGTCGAGCCGCTCGACATCCATCCGTCGGTGCGGCATCTCGAATGCCTGTCCGACACCGTCCACTTGACCGACAAACCGTTCCACGCCTATTCGCTGGGGCGCGAGCGCATTCTCGACGGCATCGAGATCGCCCGCATCGCCCGCGGCATCGACGACACGCGGCTCGAGTCCGAGCCCAGCCTGCTCACCATCATTAATTCCAACTCGCCGCTCAAGCTCGACGGGCCGATGTGCCGCGGCGTCATCGAGATGGCGCGCCGCAACCAGGTCGTCGTGCTGACCCCGTTCACGCTGGCCGGGGCGATGGCCCCGGTGACGATTGCCGGTGCGCTGGCACAGCAGAACGCCGAGGCGCTCGCCGGCCTCGTCCTCGCCCAGCTCGCCCGGCCGGGCTCGCCCTTCGTCTATGGCGGCTTCACCTCCAATGTCGATATGAAGTCGGGGGCGCCCGCCTTCGGCACGCCGGAATACATGAAGGCCGCTCTCGTCGGTGGCCAGCTGGCACGGCGTTACGGGCTTCCGTACCGGTCGTCGAACGTCTGCGCCGCGAACACGCTCGACGCGCAGGCGGCGTACGAGTCGGTGTTCTCGCTGTGGGGCGCGATCATGGGCGGGGTCAATCTGCTCAAGCACGGGGCCGGCTGGATGGAGGGCGGGCTGCAGGCGTCGTTCGAGAAGATGGTGCTCGATGCCGATCTGCTGCAGATGGTCGCCGCCTTCCTCGCGCCGCTCGAGGTCAACGAGGAGACGCTCGGCATCGACGCCATGCGCGAGGTCGGGCCCGGCGGCCATTTCTTCGGCGCGGCGCACACGATGTCGCGCTACACGACGGCGTTCTACAGCCCGATCATCTCCGACTGGCGCAACTACGAGAGCTGGCAGGAGGCCGGCCGGCCCGACGCCTACGTCAAGGCCAACCGGGTGTACAAGGCGCTGCTCGCGGCGTACGAGCCGCCGCCGCTCGACCGGTCGGTCGGCGAGGAACTCGCCGCCTTCGTGGCGCGCCGCACCGAGGAGGGCGGGGCGCCCACGGATTTCTGAGGCCCGCGACGGTTGTTGCCCGTCCCCGTGGTCGGGAGTAGGCTCAGCCCATTGCCGAGGCTGCGGTTCAGCGCAACCGCAAAGTCCGACGGCATAAGAACTCGTTCAGGGAGGGCACCATGAATGCCATGAATAGATTGCGCCTCGCGGGCGCAACCGCTGCCGCGATCCTCGGTCTGGCGTCGCTGGGAGCGTTCTCCGGTCATGCCGGCGCCGAGACGGTGCTGCGCGTCGGCAACATGGGCGAGCCTGCCTCGCTCGATCCGCACTACGTCTCGGGAACATGGGAGAACCGCATCGTCGGCGACATGTTCCTCGGCTTGACGACCGAAGGGCCGGACGGCACCACGGTCGCCGGCGCGGCGGAGAGCTGGACCGTCAGCGAGGACGGCCTGGTCTACATCTTCAAGATCCGTGACCATGTCTGGTCGGACGGGACGCCGGTCACGGCCGACGATTTCGTGTTCGCGCTGCGCCGCATCCTGGCGCCGGAGACGGCGGCCGAGTACGCCTCGCTCCTCTACACGGTCAGAGGCGCCGAAGAGGTCAACAGCGGCAAGGCCGCGCCCGAGACGCTGGGCGTGCGCGCCGTCGACGATCGGACGCTGGAGATCCGGCTGGCCGGCCCGGCGCCCTATTTCCTCGGCCAGCTTACGCACTACACCGCCTACCCGGTGCCCAAGCACGTCGTCGAGAAGCACGGGAGGGACTGGATCAAGAAGCAGAATATCGTTTCCAACGGTGCCTACGTGCTGGACGAATGGGTACCGAACTCGCACGTGAAACTGTCGAAGAATCCGAGATTCTATGACGCGGCCAGCGTACGCATCGACACCGTCATCCTGTATCCGCAGGAGGACCGCACGGCGGTGCAGAAGCGTTTCCGCGCCGGTGAGATCGACATCGCCACCGATTTCGCCTCGGACCAGATCGACTGGCTCAAGGCCAACCTTTCCGCCGAGACACGGATCGCACCCTATCTCGGCATCTATTACTACCCGATCAACACGCGCAAGCCACCGTTCGACGACAAGCGCGTGCGGCAGGCCCTGTCGATGGCGATCGATCGCGAGACCATCGTCGACAAGGTGATGAAGACCGGCGAGATCGCGGCCTACAGCTTCGTGCCGCCGGGTACGCTCAACTACGACGAGCCGTCCTACGCGTCGTTCAAGGGCATGGGCCCGGACGAGCGCGTCGAGAAGGCCAAGGCGTTGCTGGCGGAAGCCGGATTCGGCCCGGGCAAGCCGCTGAAGTTCCAGCTGCGCTACAACACGTCGGAGAACCACAAGCGCATCGCCGTCGCGATCGCCGCCATGTGGAAGAAGATCGGCGTCGAGGCCGAGCTCTTCAACAGCGAGGTCAAAGTCCACTACGCGGACCTCAAGCAGGGCAATTTCGACGTCGCCCGGGCCGGCTGGATCGCCGACTACAACGATCCGCAGAACTTCCTCTACCTGCTGGAGACCAAGACCGGGGCGAACAACTACGGCGGCTACTCGGTCAAGGCGTTCGACGACCTCATGGAGCAGGCCTCGCGGACCGCCGACCTCAGGGCGCGGGCAAAGCTGATGGCGCGGGCCGAGGCGATCGCCATGGAGGACCAGCCGGTCATGCCGATCTACTACTACGTCTCGAAGAACCTCGTGGCACGGCACGTCAAGGGCTGGGTGGACACGACGAACGACATCCACCGCTGGCGCTATCTGAGCATCGAGAAGTAGAACCGGCCGGAGCCGCGGCGGTGCGCCGGAGCGGGCGCGCCGCCGCAGCCGCCGTCGTCCCGTCATGTTCCGCTACGTCTTCCGTCGCCTCGTCAGCGCGATCCCGACGCTGCTGATCATCGTCACCATCGCCTTCTTCATGATGCGGATCGCGCCGGGCGGGCCGTTCGACCAGGAGCGCAACCTGCCGCCCGAGATCGAGGCCAACGTGCTGCGGGCGTACGGCCTCGACAAGCCGCTCGTCGAACAGTACCTGGACTACGTCGGCAGCCTGCTGCGCGGCGATTTCGGCCCGTCCTTCGAATTCCGCGACTTCACCGTCAACGACCTGATCTTCGGCGGGTTCCCGGCGAGCCTGCAGATCGGCTCGGCGGCCTTGCTGCTCGCCGTGCTGTTCGGCGTCACCCTCGGCACGATCGCCGCGCTGCGCCAGAACAGCCGCGTCGACTATTTCGTCATGGCCGCGGCGATGACCGGCATCGCGATCCCGAACTTCGTCATGGCGCCGCTGCTGACGCTGATTCTCGGCGTCCACCTGTCGCTGCTGCCGGTCGCGGGCTGGGGCGACGGCGCGCTGGTCAACAAGATCCTGCCGGTGGTCGCGCTGGCGCTGCCGCAGATCGCCTATATCTCGCGCCTGACGCGCGGCAGCATGGTCGAGGTCCTCAACTCCAACTACATCCGCACCGCCCGGGCCAAGGGCCTGCGCGAGAAGCTGGTGGTCAACCGCCACGCGCTGAAAGGGGCGCTGCTGCCCGTCGTGTCCTATCTCGGGCCGGCGACGGCCGCCGTGGTGACCGGCTCGGTCGTCATCGAGACCATCTTCGAGGTGCCGGGCATCGGCCGCTATTTCGTGCTCGGGGCGCTGAACCGGGACTATCCGCTCGTCATGGGCACGGTGATCTTCTACGCCATGCTGATAATCGTCCTGAACCTCGTCGTCGACATGCTGTATGCCTGGCTCGACCCCAAGGTGAGGCTCGACTGATGGTGAATCT
>JBFHDX010000058.1:0-23220 GCA_041584475.1 Alphaproteobacteria bacterium | reverse complement strand
CGGCACGGCAAGCACTATCGCCCGTATCCACCGCGGCACGGCAAGCACTATCGCCCGTATCCACCGCGGCACGGCAAGCATTATCGCCCGTATCCGCGACGGCATCATTATGGCCGCCCCTATCGACCGGGCTATCCCCGTTACTGGTGGCGCTACTACTACAACAGCTACCTGGCACCGCATCCGATCTATGTCGTGCCCTACCGGGTCGTTCGCACGGTGCCCGTGCCGGTGTCCCATAGCCCCGGTCTCGGCACCTCGGCCTATTGCGACGACGGCGCCGCCGGCAGCTATTACGCGGGCGGCTCCCGCCAGGCGGGCGGCACGATCCTCGGCGGCGTCATCGGCGCCGCGGTCGGCTCGCAGTTCGGGAAGGGCGACGGCAAGCTCGCCGCGGTCGGCGTCGGCACCCTGATCGGCGCGCTGATCGGCGCCGATATCGGGCGTTCCATGGATGCGGCCGATCGCGCCTACGCGGCGGGCGCCATGAACCGGGCGCTCGAGACCGCACCGACCTGTACGACGATCACCTGGGAGAATCCCGCGACCGGCCACTACGGCTCGGTCACCCCGACCGAGACCTTCGAGACCTCGCCGGGCCGATACTGCCGCGAGTTCCAGCAGCAGGTCGTCATCGGCGGGCAACTGCAGGATGCCTACGGAACTGCCTGCCGTCAGCCGGACGGCAGTTGGGAAATCGTCGCCGAGAAGCCATAACCCCCCCGGACTCGGCGTCGACGGGCGGCCGCCTTCCGGATGCGCATTCAGCGGTCCGGGGGGCGGCCGTCAAACTGCCTTGGAGTGGCGCGCCGTACCGGCTGCGAGATAGCGGTCGAACACGGCGCAGACGGTGCGCATCAGGGGCCTTCCGAACTCGCTGATGCGCACCCGCGCGCCGTCGATCTCTGCGAGGCCGTCACGCGCCATCGGGAGCAGCTCGGCGAGTTCACCGGCGAAATGACGCACATCCTTGCCGTAATCGCGTGCGATGCGGTCCAGGTCGACCTCGAGGGCGCACATGAGCTGTTCGATGATGTCGCGCCGCATGCGGTCCTCGTCCTGCAGCGCGATGCCCTTGACGATCGGCAGCCGGCCGTCCTGGACGGCCTCCGCGTACTGCCGCAGGGGCACGGCGTTCTGGACGTAGCCCTGGGGCAGGGCGCCGATCGACGAGGCGCCGAAGCCGATCAGGGCTTTCGCGCGATCCGTCGTGTATCCCTGGAAGTTGCGACGCAGCCTGCCTTGCTCGAGCGCGATCGACATCGGGTCGGTGGCCAGCGCGAAATGATCGAGGCCGATGCGCCGGTAGCCGTGCCCGACGAGGCGCGCCGCGGCGGCTTCCGCCTGCTCGAACCGTTCGGCGGCGTCCGGAAGGTCCGCCTCCGCGATCATCTTCTGGTGCGTCTTCATCCAGGGGACGTGCGCATAGCCGAACACGGCGACCCGTTCCGGCCGCAGCCGCACCGCGAGGTCCACGGTGCGGTTGACGTCGGCGACCGTCTGCCGAGGCAAGCCGTACATGAGGTCGAAATTGAGGCCCGTAATTCCCGCGTCGCGCAGCCGCTGCACGACGTCGGCGTTCATCTCGTAGGGCTGAATGCGGTGGATCGCCTTCTGGACATGGTCGTTGAGATCCTGCACCCCGAGGCTTGCCCGGTTGACGCCAGCGGCCGCCAGCGCGGCGATACGGTCGGCGGTGACGGTCCGCGGATCCATCTCGACGGCGATCTCGGCGTCGGGCGCCAGGCTGAACAGCTCGCGGACGCGGGCCATCAGCCGTGTGAAATCCTCCGGCGAGAGGATCGTCGGCGTGCCGCCGCCCCAATGGATGTGCGTCACCGGCGCCGCGACCGGGATCTCGGCCGCGGTCAGCGCGATCTCGGCGGCCATGACCGACGCGTAGTCGCCGACCGGCCGATAGCGCCGCACGATCTTGGTGTGGCAGCCGCAGTACCAGCACATCTCGTGGCAGAACGGCACGTGGAAATAGAGCGAAAGCGCCGTCTCGCCGTCGATCTTCGAGAGCCAGCGGCGGTACGTGTCGGCGCTGACGCCGGCGTGGAAATGCGGTGCCGTGGGGTAGCTCGTATATCTCGGAACCCGCCGATCGTACCGTTCCAGCAAGGTACGGTTCATGTTCTTTTCTCCATGGATTTCGTGCAAAATATGCAAACGGGGACGCACACCGCGTTGATGCAGATCAAACCGGCGATGCACCGGAACATGGGCCGCATGCTGCGTTGCTACGGAGCGCCGCAGCCCCTATGTTGCCGGCAATGCATCCGTTCACCCGGGAAAATGCGTCATGAAGCAACTGTTGCGTCTCGTCTTCGCGCTGTCTCTCTCCATCGCCGCCGCCATCGGCGCCGCCGGCGGCGTCGAGCCGGACGAAATACTTGACGATCCGGCGCTGGAAAAGCGCGCCCGCGCGCTCAGCGCCGAGCTGCGCTGCCTTGTCTGTCAGAACCAGTCGATCGACGACTCGAATGCCGACCTCGCGCGCGACCTGCGCGTCATCGTGCGCCAGCGGCTCGAAGCCGGTGACAGCGATGAGCAGGTCATGCAATACGTCGTCGACCGCTACGGCGATTACGTGCTGCTCGACCCGCCGGTGAAGGCGACGACCTACCTCTTGTGGTACGGACCGCCGGCGATACTCCTGATCGCGGTGGTTGCACTGCTGGCGGCGTCCCGCCGCCGCCGTGCCGCGACGCCGCATGCCGGGCTCAGCGACGACGAACGCGAGCGTCTTGCCCGGTTGATGCAGGACGGCGCCGACACGCGAAACACCTCCTGAGCCGGCACCGACGCGCGCCTGCTGCGGACGCAAATCGGGCTCCGCCGGACATTGCGCCAGCGGAGCCCGCGAATTCCGGCAATCAGCCGCCGTTCGCCTTGATGTAGGCGATGACGTTGGCGATCTCGTCGTCCTTCTTGAGGCCGGCAAACGCCATCCGCGTTCCGGGCACGACTTCCTTCGGCTTGGCCAGGAACTTCGCCAGCGTGGCCTCGTCCCAGGTCAGGCCGGAATCGGCCATCGCCTTGGAATATTTGAACCCCGACACGCCGCCGGCCTTGGCGCCGATGATCCCGTGCAGCGTCGGGCCGACCTTGTTCTTGCCCTCCTCGAGGGCATGGCAGGCCTTGCACTTGTTGTACACCTTGGCGCCGGCATCGGCGTCACCGGCGGCCATGGCCGGTGCGGTGAAAGCCGCAAGCACGGCGGAAAACCCGATGACCTTGATCAGCTTCGATTTCATCTTGTCCTCGTCCCATACTCGTTTCGAACAGATACGATTCAGTGTCCCGCGCCTGACGGTCAGACCCGGACCACGTGCCATTGGCCGCCCCCCTTCAGAGAAATCGTCAGCCCGGCCAAACAGGGCACAGCATACAAGGGATGACGCGTTCAGATGTCAAGGGCGTTGCATGCGACACTCCGTCGCTGTCCGGCAACGTCCGGCGGGCGCGCGCTCAGTCGCCGGCGGTCCCTGCTGGATCGGTATGGCGCTCGCGCGCCCGGCGCAACTGTTCCGCGAACACCTCGCACGGATCGCTGTCGTCGACGCGTGCGGTGAACCAGACGAAATCGAACGGCAACCGTTCGCCGCCGAGCGGTGCCGCATAGGCCGCGGGGTCGCTGCGCCCGTCGACGACCTCGAGAACGCCGACCGCGACCATCGATGCGGCCGGAACCCGCTTGCGCACGTGCCACGGCACGCCATTGTCGGTGCGAACGTGGCCGTTGCCCGCGATGAGGACGGCGCCGCCGCGACCGCCGCTGCCGGCGCCCCGGATCAGCGCATCCGCCATCGCGGCGTCCTTGGCGAGGGTCACCGAGACCATGGGATCGAGCATCGAGTCCGGCAGCTGCGCGCAGTGGCTGCGGTCAATGATGTCGCGCATTCCCGCACGCATCGCCGCGTCGACCGGCTCGTCGAGGCGGAGCAGCCGCACGCGCTCGCCGCCGAGGTGCTCGACGCCGTCGCGGCCGACCCCGCGGATCGACTCGCGATCCAGTCCGCCGGCCAGCAGCCTGCCGTCGGAGCGCAACGCCACCGCGGCGATCGGCTCGTACAGCGACCAGTCGGGCCAGCCCGTTTTCTCCCAGCCGACCGCCGGGCCGAGCCCTGCCGAATCGCCGGGGTGGGCGGCGAGATGCGCATCGATCGCGCCCTGCTGTCCGTCGGTCAGCATCTCGAACACGACCGCGGGCCGCCGCCCGGCCGCCGCGACCTGCCCGAGCAGCGTCGCCTGGATCCGGTGATGCTCCGCATTGTCGTGCTTCTCACCGAGCAGAACGTAGTCCGCGGCCGCCAGGGCCCGGCCGACGTCGTCGACGGACACGAAGCGGGTCGCCGCCGGACTCCAGATCCGCCCGGCCAGGGCGTGTTCCGACAGTGCCACCGGCGTGGCGCTCGGGCCGGGCGGTGCCGGGGGTTCGACGGTGCAGCCGGGGCCGAGCAGGGCCGCGGCGATCAGCGCCAGCCGCGCCGCGCCGACGCCGCGGCGAACCGCAGGTCGCGCGGCAAAGCAGAAGGCCCGGCGCTGCGAAGCCGGGCCATTCATCGAAACTGGTGGAGCCGAGGGGAGTCGAACCCCTGACCTCTTGAATGCCATTCAAGCGCTCTCCCAACTGAGCTACGGCCCCGCAGGGGCTTCGCCGCTCGCGGCGTCGGCAAAGCCGGCTTCGTTATAGGGGCAGCCGCACGCCGCGCAAGCAAAAAGATCATCCCGCCCCTTGCGGGCGGCGCACCTACGTGTCCTCCTTTTCGCCCCCGGCGTCGATCACGTCGGACATGTCGTCATCGCCGAGATCGCTCGCGTCCTCGAGCACATCGTCGTCCTCGTCTTCGCTCTCGATCGCATCCTCATCTTCGCCGTCGATCACGTCCTCGCCCTCTGGCTCGGCCGGCTTTGGCTTCGCCGGGGCTTCCTCTTCAGGGGGGCGGGATCGGCGGGACTTGAGCACCGCTTCGGGATCGAACACCGCTTCGCATTTCGGGCAGGTGATCGGGTCACGCCCGAGGTCGTAAAAGGGGGCGCCGCAACTCTGGCAGACCCGTTTCGTGCCCCATTCGGGTTTAGCCACGGCCTCATCTCCTTGCACATGCTGATTGCGGCGATCGCCGGCACCCGCCAAGTCTCGCCCGTCACCTGCGAAAGGCAATTGCCACGACGGGCGCCGGCTGTCAAAAGCAAATTGCCGGTGTCGCCGGCGCTGCCGGGCCAGCGTTTGCGCCCCTGTTCGCCGCTGCGGGTTTGTGCTACAGGCATCGCCGCGCCGGCGAGCGACCCGGCGGACAATCGATCGAAAGCGCCGATGCAATCCCTGACCGCGCAGCAGGCCGGACCGCTCAAGGGAACGACGCGGGTTCCCGGCGACAAGTCGATCTCGCACCGCGCGCTCCTGATCGGCGCGCTCGCGATCGGCGAAACCGTCATCGAGGGCCTGCTGGAGGGCGAGGACGTGCTGCGTACGGCCGAGGCGGTCCGAGCGCTCGGCGCGCGCGCCGAACGCGGCGACGACGGCCATTGGCGGGTCCGCGGCGTCGGCCTTGGCGGCCTGCGCGAGCCGGATTCCGTCCTCGACATGGGCAATTCGGGTACCGCGGCAAGATTGCTGATGGGTGTGCTTGCGAGCCATCCGCTCACGGCATTCCTCACCGGCGATGCGTCGCTCCGCCGGCGGCCGATGGCGCGGGTGCAGTCCCCGCTGGAGCAGATGGGCGCGCGCATCGTCGCACGCGACGGCGGTCGCATGCCGCTCGCGGTCGTCGGGACCGCCGATCCGCTGCCGATAAGCTATCGGCTGCCGGTGGCGTCGGCACAAGTGAAATCGGCGGTGCTGCTGGCCGGACTCAATACGCCCGGACGCACCACCGTCATCGAGGAAAACGCGACGCGCGACCATACCGAGCGCATGCTGCGACATTTCGGCGCCGAGCTCGATAGCGCCACGGGAAAGGACGGCGCGATCGCCGTATCGGTGACCGGCCAGCCGGAACTGACCGGTCGCAACGTGCCGGTGCCCGCGGATATCAGTTCGGCTGCCTTCCCGCTCGTCGCCGCGCTCGTCGTTCCCGGCTCCGAAGTGACGCTGTCCGGCGTCGGCATCAATCCCCGCCGCACCGGCCTGCTCGAGACGCTGCGCGAAATGGGGGCGGCGATCGAGACCGGCGGCGAGCGCGAGGTCGCGGGCGAACCGGTGGCGGACCTGCACGTCACCGCGGGCACCCTGTCGGGCGTGGAGGTGCCGGCCTCGCGGGCGCCGTCGATGATCGACGAGTATCCGGTGCTGGCCGTCGCCGCGGCCTGTGCGAGCGGCACGACGGTGATGCACGGGATCGCCGAATTGCGCGTCAAGGAGAGCGACCGGCTCGCCGCCGTGGCACGCGGCCTCGAGGCCTGCGGTGTCGAGGTCGAGGAAGGCGCGGACAGCCTCGTCGTGCACGGCCGTGGCGGCGCGATACCCGGCGGCGCGACGATTGCGACCGACCTCGACCACCGCATCGCCATGAGCTTCCTGGTGCTCGGCTGCGCGGCGACGCGGCCGGTCACCATCGACGACGCGTCGCCGATCGAGACGAGCTTCCCGGGATTCGGCAGCCTGATGGCGGAACTCGGGGCCGAGATCGGCGACGCCGGGAACGGCCCGTGATCATCGCCGTCGACGGACCCGCGGCTTCGGGAAAGGGAACGCTGGCGCGCCGTCTCGCCCGTCATTTCGACTACGTGCATCTCGATACGGGCAAGCTCTACCGGGCGGTCGGCCTGGCGGTACTGCGGGCCGGCGGCGATCCGGCGGACGCCGAAGTCGCGGCGCCGCTCGCGCGCACGCTCGACCTGCGCGGCATCGACGATCCCGCCCTCGCCGGTGACGATGTGGCGCAGGCGGCCTCGAAGGTCGCGGCGATTCCGGAGGTGCGCGCGGTCCTGCTGCAGCTGCAGCGCGACTTCGCGCACAACCCGCCCGGCGGTGCGCGCGGCGCCGTCCTCGACGGCCGCGACATCGGCACCGTCGTCTGTCCCGACGCCGAGGTGAAGCTTTTCGTCACCGCCTCGGTCGAGGTTCGTGCCGAGCGGCGCCATAAGGAGTTGCTGAATCGTGGTGAGGCCAGTATATATGCGCGCGTCCTGGAGGATCTGAAGGAACGGGATGCCCGCGACGGCGCGCGCGCCATCGCACCGATGAAGCCGGCGGACGACGCCATCCTTCTCGATACCTCCGTGATGGATGCGGATGCCGCGTTTGCCGCGGTCTTGAGCCGGATCGAAAGCCTCGCGGCGGGCGACCGGGCCTGAGCGACGGCGCTCCGGGACGCCAAGGAATGGAGCATCGTGCCGCACGGCCGCGAGGGGTCGTCGGCGCGCGGACAACGGGTGACAGACCGCCGGAAACAACCGGTCGGCCGGAAATCGCAGAGTTGAAAGGACGACAGACGAATATGGCTAAACAGGCCGCCGAGAAAGAGAGTTTCGCCGCACTGCTCGAGGAGACCCTCGTCGCCAACGAGGGCCTCGAGGGATCGGTCATTCCGGGTACCGTCATCGGTGTCGACAACGACTACGTCGTCATCGACGTCGGCCTCAAGGCCGAAGGACGCGTACCGCTCAAGGAGTTCGCGGCGCCGGGACAGAAGCCCGAGCTCAAGCGCGGCGACATCGTCGAGGTCTTCCTCGAGCGCATGGAGGACCGCAACGGCGAGGTCATGCTGTCGCGCGAGAAGGCGCGGCGCGAGGAAGCCTGGGGCCAGCTCGAGGTCGCGTTCCGCAACAACGAGCGCGTGACCGGCGTGATCTTCAGCCGCGTCAAGGGCGGCTTCACGGTCGACCTCTCCGGCGTCAGCGCGTTCCTCCCGGGCAGTCAGGTCGATATTCGGCCGGTGCGCGACGTCAGCCCGCTCATGGGTACGCCGCAGCCGTTCCAGATCCTGAAGATGGATCGCAGTCGCGGCAACATCGTGGTTTCGCGTCGCGCTGTCCTCGAGGAGAGCCGCGCCGAGGCCCGCAGCGAGCTGATCGAGAACCTCAAGGAGGGCCAGGTACTCAAGGGCGTGGTGAAGAACATCACCGACTACGGCGCCTTCGTCGACCTCGGCGGCGTCGACGGCCTGCTGCACGTCACCGACATCGCGTGGCAGCGCATCAATCATCCGTCCGAGGCGTTGCAGATCGGGCAGACCGTCGAGGTGCAGGTCATTCGCTTCAATCCGGAGACCCAGCGCATCAGTCTCGGCATGAAGCAGCTCGAGGCGGACCCGTGGGAGGGTGTCGAGACAAAATATCCGGTCAGCACTAAGCTCAAGGGCCGGGTCACGAACATCGCCGACTACGGTGCCTTCGTCGAGCTCGAACCCGGTATCGAGGGCCTCGTCCACGTCTCCGAGATGAGCTGGACCAAGAAGAACGTCCACCCCGGCAAGATCGTCTCGACCAGCCAGGAAGTCGAGGTCATGGTGCTTGACGTCGATCCGCAGAAGCGACGCATCAGCCTCGGCCTCAAGCAGTGTCTGGACAATCCGTGGGAGACCTTCATGGCCGAACACCCGGCCGGCACCGAACTCGAGGGCGACATCAAGAACATCACGGAATTCGGCCTTTTCGTCGGGCTGCCCGGCGATATCGACGGCATGGTGCACATGTCCGACATCGGCTGGGACAAGTCGGGTGAAGAGGCGATGGCCGGCTATTCCAAGGGCGACGTCGTCAAGGTCAAGGTGCTCGACGTCGACATCGCCAAGGAGCGCATCAGTCTCGGCATCAAGCAGCTGACGAGCGATCCGTTCGAGAGCGGCATGAAGTCCGTGAAGAAGGGTTCGATCGTGACCTGCACGGTCTCGAAGGTGCTCGACAACGGCATCGAGGTCCTGGTCAACGAGGCGATGCCCGGATTCATCCGCAAGGCGGATCTCTCGCGCGATCGCTCCGAGCAGCGGCCGGACCGTTTCGCGGTCGGCGAGAAGGTCGACGCCAAGGTCACCTCGATCGACAAGTCGACGCGCAAGCTCACGCTGTCGATCAAGGCGCGCGAGGTCGAGGAGGAAAAGAAGGCGATGGAGGAGTACGGCAGCTCGGACTCCGGCGCGTCGCTGGGCGATATCCTCGGCGCCGCGATCAAGTCGAAACAGAAGGAACAGCAGGCCGACAGCGACAGCGAGAAGTAGCAGTCGCCGGGCCTCGCCGGACGGCCGGCCCGCCTCTTGCGGCGGGCCGGTTTCGCCTTCGGCGCGCTGCCAATCCTGAAATTGGTGTTTGTTCGCGCGGGCTTAACGCTTGACGGGCCCGGCGCGCTTTGGCACGCTTTGCCGATTGGGCGCAAGGATCGCAGCCGCCCGGGAAGGGGCAGGTCTTTGCGGACCGGCGTTGCCTTGCGAAAAGAGGGGCGTCCTGAATGACAAAATCGGAATTGATTCAAAGATTGGCGGAGAGCCATCCGCACCTGTACCACAGGGATGTGGAACGCATCGTAAGCACGGTTTTCGAAGAGATTTCAGCGGCGCTTGAGCGCGGTGACCGGGTCGAGTTGCGCGGCTTCGGGACCTTCTCGGTGAAGCATCGCGACGCGCGCATCGGCCGCAATCCGCGAACCGGCGCCACGGTACATGTCGAACCGAAGACGGTTCCGTTCTTCAAGACGGGCAAGCAACTCCGCGAACTGGTGAACTCGGGCTCGGAATGAGCGTCGGGCGACTCGCCGCACGATGAGACTGATCTACTGGCTGCTCGCCGGGCCGCTGATGGTGGTCGTGGCGCTGTTCGCGGTGTCCAACCTCGACACGGTCGCGGTTGGTCTCTGGCCGCTGCCCTTCAAGCTCGACGTCCCGGTCTATCTCATCGCCCTCGGCGGACTCGGGATCGGCTTTCTTGCCGGCGGCTTCGTCGCCTGGTTCAGCGGCGGACGGGCCCGGGCGCGGGCTCGCGCGGCGGAGCGCGCGGTGCGCCGCCGCGACATCGAGATCGAGGATCTGCGCCGCCGGGCAAGCGAGGCCGAGCGCGAGACCGCGGCCGCCCGCGCGACGCAGCCGCAAGCGGCAAGCCTGCCGGCGCCGGTCGGTACCGACAGCACCGCAGCCTGAGCCGCGGACCGGGCGCCGGCGATTGCCGGTTTGCCGGAGCGCAGCACTGGTGTAAACCGGGCGGCGAGGACCGTCGCACTGGAACCGGGACGTGACCCACCGCGCGCCGCACAATCCTATTCTCGTCGCCGTCGATACGCCGCAGGTCGACGAAGCGAAGTCGCTCGTCGCCGGACTCGCGGGTGCCGTCGGCGGCGTCAAGCTCGGGCTCGAATTCTTCAACGCGCACGGTCCGCAGGGCATCCGCGAGGTGGCCCGCGGCGGCGACGACCTTTTCCTCGACCTCAAATTCCACGACATTCCCAATACCGTCGCCGGCGCGGTGCGCGCCGTCGTCGCGCTGCGGCCGATGATGCTGAACGTGCACGCGGCGGGCGGGCCGGCGATGATGCGGGCGGCGCGCGCCGCCGCCGCCGCCGAGGCCGCCAAGCTGGGCGTCGGCCGGCCGCTGGTGATCGCCGTCACGGTGCTGACCAGCCTCGACGATTCCGACCTCGAGGCGGTCGGCCAGGCCCGCCCCGCATCGGAGCAGGCGGTTCGGCTGGCGCGACTGGCCCGGTCGTGCCGGCTCGACGGCGTCGTCTGCTCGCCGCACGAGATAGCGGCGATCCGCCAGGCCTGCGGTGCCGATTTCACGCTCGTGGTACCCGGCATCCGTCCGCAGGGGGCGGCGGCGGGCGACCAGAAACGGGTCATGACGCCGCGCGAGGCGATCGCTGCCGGCGCCGACTGGCTGGTGATCGGGCGGCCGATCACCGCTGCGCGGCGGCCGGCCGATGCGGCGGGTGCAATTCTGCGGGACCTGCGAGGCGAATGACCGTGCGCGCCAAGATCTGCGGTCTGAGCGACGAGGTCGCGGTCAACGCCGCGGTCGCGAGCGGCGCGGCGTTCGTCGGCCTGGTGTTCTACGCGCGCAGCCCGCGTGCCGTCAGCCCGGGCGAGGCGGCGCGCCTGGCGGCGCTGGTGCCGCCCGGAACCGGCCGGGTGGGCCTGTTCGTCGACGCCGACGACGCGGCCATCGACACGGTCCTCGAGCGGGTCCCGCTGGACATGCTGCAGCTGCACGGCGGCGAATCGCCGGACCGTGTCGCGGCGCTGCGGCGGCGCACCGGCATCAAGATGATGAAGGTCATTTCCGTTGCCGGACCGCAGGACCTCGAGCGCGCGCCCGCCTATTTCGGCGTTGCCGACTGGCTCATGTTCGACGCCAAGCCGCCGAAGGACATGCCGGACACCCTTCCCGGCGGCAACGCGCTGGCCTTCGACTGGCTGCTCCTCAAGGATTGGGACTTCCCGCTGCCCTGGATGCTGGCCGGCGGCCTGACCGCCACCAACGTGGCCACGGCCGTGCGGCTTTCGCGGGCGCGCTATGTCGATACCTCGTCGGGGGTCGAGGACCGGCCCGGCCGCAAGAATCCCGAGAAGATCAGGGCTTTCCTCGAGGCGGTGGCGGCGATCGGCTAGCCCGGAACGCGCACCAGATAGACGGCGTAGAATCCCGACCACACGGCGAGCAGCAGCGCCGTCCTCGCGCGCCGATCGAGAAACCTCGACAGCCGGCCCGACAACAGCGCCGCGACCGCGACGATCAGCACGAAGCGGAGCAGTCGCGCCGGTATGCTCACAAGGATGAAGGACCACGGGCCGACGCCGGCCTGTGCCGCCTCGACGGCATAGATCTTGTACGGCACGCCGGTTAGCGGCCCGACGAACAGGGCGGCGGCGCCGTACTCGGCGAGCGACGCGCGAACGCCGCCGATCATCGCCGGGCCGATTGCCGGCAGGGTGTCGAGCACGGCGCGGGCCGTCGCGGCATCGGCCGCGCCCCACGCATACATGAGCGCCCCGCCGAGGATCGCGCCGGCCAGGGCGAAGCCGCAGGCCCGCAACGCCGGTGCGAGACCGTGCCGGACGGCGACCGCGCTCAGCCAGACGTCGGGCACGATGAAGAACAGCGTCGCCTCGGCGAAGCCCCAGAGCGCGGCCATCGCCATGTGCAGCGTCATTGCCAAGCCGCGAAGTGTCCTTCCTCCGCCAGCTCCGCGAAGCGCTGCTCCAGCTCCGCCATGAACGCGTCGCGGCTGCCGCTCCAGGCCATCGCCGCGCCGACGAGTACGTCGCAGAAGAACGGCACCAGCAGGAAAGAGCCGCGCGGCAGCGCCTTGCCGAGCCCGTGCAGGAAGACCGGGACGACGGCGGCCTCCGGCCGCCGCCTGGCGAGGTGCGCGATGCCGGTCTTGAACGCCTCGAGGCGCTCCGGCTCACCGCGCGAGCCCTCGGGAAACAGGATCAGGATATCGCCGGCGGCAAGCGCCGCCGCCGGCTCCGCAAGCGGGTCGCCGCGACCGGCGCGGACCGCTCGCGCCAGCGGGATGATTCCGATGATGCGGGTCGCGAACCACGCCATCGCCCGCGTCTTGAGGAAATAGTCGGCGGCCGCGACCGGTCGCAGGCGCACCAGCATGCCGAGCGGGAACAGGCTCATCAGCACCAGCGTGTCGAGGTGGCTGTTGTGGTTGGCGACGACGATCGCCGGGCCGGTCGTCGGCAGCCGCTCCCGGTGGCGCACGTTGAGCCCCAGCACGACGAGGACGAGGGGCCGCACGACGATCAGGAAGAACATCAGCCGCAGCAGCCGCACCATGGGTCCCGCCTGAGCATCAGAAATGCAGGTAGTAGACGAAGTGGAAGAACAGCGGGGCGGCGAAGGTCAGGCTGTCGACGCGGTCGAGAATGCCGCCGTGGCCCGGCAGCAGCGAGCCGGAATCCTTGATGCCGAGATCGCGCTTCAGCGCCGAGATCGTGACGTCGCCGGCAAATCCGGCGAGGCCGATCAGCAGCCCCGCAACCGGCGCCTGCCAGCCGTCGAGCGGCGTGTAGTACGGCGCCAGGAGCCACGCCAGCAGCACGGTGGTCGCGACCCCCCCGGCGAGGCCCTCGACGGTCTTGTTGGGACTGACCGCGGGCACCGCCTTGTGGCGTCCGGCCAACTTGCCCCAGACATACTGGGCGACGTCGTTGAACTGGGTCAGGAAGACCAGGAACAGCAATAGTCCGGCGCCCCCTGCCCCCGGATTGCCGGACTCCGGCAACGCCAGCAGGAACGCCGCGTGGCTCAGGCTGAAGACCATCGTCATCAGGCCCCAATGCAGGGTGCCGGCGGCGCGCAGGAACCCCGCGGTCTCGCCGACCCGGATCATGACGACGGGCAGGAACAGGAACATGTAGACCGGCACGAAGATGATGAACATCCCGTACCAGCCGAGGCCGATCCAGTAGAACTGCACGGGGATCGCCAGATAGGCCCAGAACAGAACGCGACGGTCGGCGCGTCGCGTCGGGATCAGCGAGAGATACTCCTTGAGGGCGAGGAAGCTGACGAAGGCGAGAAAGGCGATCGAGACGGTCCGGCTCAGCATGATCGCGACCGAGAAGATGGCGACCATGATCCACCAGGACGCGATGCGAGCCCTCAGTTCAGCGTAATCGCGGTCGGGATGCAGCCGTCCGAGGACGACGGCGATGACGCTGGCGACGACCAGCAGGCCGAAGATTCCGGCGACGCCGACGAGCACGGGCTGGGGCGGACCGCTCAGCGTCATGGCGCGCCTCCCGCTGCGCCGAGCGCCCGGCGCGCCCGGTTGACGACGGTCACGACCGACAGGCCGAGGACCAGCGCAAGCAGCAGGTCGACCCACCAGCCGGCCGCAAGCCCGACGCCTAGCAGAAAAGCCAGCAGCCCAAAGGCAAAGGCCCGGTCGCTCTTGCCCATCGGGCCGTCATAGCGGCGCGTCGCGCCGATCTGCAGCGCCACGACTCCGGCCATCTCGACGATGACGCCGGCGACGACGGCAGCGACGACGAGCCAGCCCGGAACGCCGGGTACCACGGCGAGCGGCAGGTAGAGCGCGGCATCCGAGGCGACGTCGCCGAGCTCGTTCAGCACGGCACCCAGGGCGCTGCGCATGCCGTGTTCGCGCGCCAGCATGCCGTCGATCGCGTTCAGCGCCATGCGCACGAACAGGACGGCCGGCAGCACCAGCAGCGGCCAGCGCTGCCCCGGCTGCCACAGGATCAGCCCGCCGGCGGCGGCGGAGACGAGGAGCGCAGCGCCGGTGACCTGGTTGGCGCTGACGCCCGCCCGCGCGAGCCCCCTGCACAGGGGCCGCATCAGGTTCTGAAACCGCGGCTTGAGATCGTAGATGCTGGCCATGGGGCGGTTCGGTGCTGTGGACGAACGGCGGCGGAGCGGATGCGGTTTGTCGCTATATCATTGCAGGGTTAAGAAATTCATGCTGTGCCGGGGCGTCCGGATAGGCTATTAAGCTGCCCGGCGGCGTGAAAAGCGGAGGCCTTCGCGTTGCCGGCGCCGGCAGCAGATTTCGACGGGGTGGCATGGCACAGCAGATCAATACCTACCGGGGCGGACCCGACGAGCGGGGCCATTTCGGCATCTTCGGCGGTCGCTTCGTCGCCGAGACGCTGATGCCGCTCGTTCTCGAGGTCGAGGCCGCGTACCGCGAGGCGAGCGCCGACGCTTCGTTCGCCGACGAGCTGGCGCACTATTTCAAGCATTACGTCGGCCGGCCGAGCCCGCTCTACTTCGCGAAGCGCCTGACCGAGCATTTCGGCGGCGCCAGGATTTACTTCAAGCGCGACGAACTCAACCATACGGGCGCCCACAAGATCAACAACTGCATGGGGCAGATCCTGCTGGCGCGGCGCATGGGCAAGACGCGCATCATCGCCGAGACCGGCGCCGGCCAGCACGGCGTCGCCACCGCCACAGTGTGCGCCCTGTTCGACATGCCGTGCACGATCTACATGGGCTCGAAGGATATCGAGCGGCAGGCGCCGAACGTGTTCCGCATGAAGCTGCTGGGCGCCGAGGTGAAGCCCGTCGTCAGCGGCTCCAACTCGCTCAAGGACGCGATGAACGAGGCGCTGCGCGACTGGGTCGCCAACGTCGAGAACACCTTCTACATCATCGGCACGGTCGCCGGCCCGCATCCCTACCCGGCGATGGTCCGCGACTTCCAGTCGGTGATCGGACGCGAGGCGCGCGAGCAGATGCAGGAGGCGGAGGGCCGCCTGCCGGACACGCTGGTCGCCTGCATCGGCGGCGGCTCGAACGCGATGGGGCTGTTCCATCCGTTCCTCGACGAGCCCGACGTGCGCATCATCGGCGTCGAGGCGGCCGGCCACGGCATCGCCACCGGCGCGCATGCCGCATCGCTCACCGGCGGCCGCCCGGGCGTGCTGCACGGCAATCGGACCTACCTCCTGCAGGACGACGACGGCCAGATCCTCGAGGCGCATTCGATCTCCGCCGGGCTCGACTATCCCGGCATCGGGCCCGAACACGCGTGGCTTTTCGAGAGCGGCCGCGTCGAGTACGTCTCGGCGACCGACGACGAGGCGCTCGAGGCGTTCCAGCTGTGCAGCCGCAAGGAGGGCATCATCCCGGCGCTCGAGCCGGCGCACGCGCTGGCGCACGTCGCGCGCATCGCCGGCGACCTGCCGAACGACCATCTTCTGCTGATGAACATGTGTGGCCGCGGCGACAAGGACATCTTCACGGTCGCCAAGGCGCTGCGGGTCGAGCTGTGAGTCCGGCCCCGGATTCCGGCCGCATACGGCGGCGCTTCGAGGCGCTGCGGCAGGCCGGCCGCGGCGGGCTGGTGACGTTCGTCACCGCCGGCGACCCCGATTACGAGACCTCGCGCGAGATCGTCCTCGGGCTCGCGGGGGCCGGCGCCGACCTGATCGAGCTCGGCATGCCGTTCTCCGATCCGATGGCCGACGGTCCGTCGATCCAGGCCGGGTCGCAGCGCGCGCTCCGGTCGGGCATGAAGCTGGCGAAGTGTCTCGAGATGGTGCGCGAGCTGCGGCGCAGCGACGACGAGACGCCGGTCGTGCTGATGGGCTACTACAACCCGATCTACAACTACGGGGTCGACCGCTTCCTGTCCGATGCGCGCGCGGCCGGCGTCGACGGCCTGATCGTCGTCGACCTGCCGCCCGAGGAGGACGAGGAGCTGTGCCTTCCGGCGCTCGCGGCGGGGCTCAATTTCATCCGGTTGGCGACGCCGACGACCGACGACAGGCGGCTGCCGGCGGTGCTGTCCAACACCAGCGGATTTGTCTACTATGTGTCGGTGATGGGTATCACCGGCACCAAGTCGGCGACCGATGAGGCCGTGCGTGCCGCGGTGACGCGACTGCGCCGCCACAGCGATCTGCCGATCGGTGTCGGGTTCGGCATCAAGACCCCGGAAAGCGCCGCGGCCGTGGCGTCGATCGCCGATGCGGCGGTCGTCGGTTCGGCGATCGTCGACCGCATCGCCGCGGGGCTCGACGGTGCCGGTCGCCCGGCACCGGGACTCGCCGGCACGGTGCTCGAGTACGTGGCGCAACTGGCCGCAGGCGTGCGTGCCGCGAGGAGGAACGCGTGAACTGGCTGACCAATTTCGTACGACCGAAGATCCGGGCCCTCGTCAAACAGTCGGAACAGCCCGACAATCTGTGGTTCAAGTGTCCCAACTGCGGGCAGATGATCTTCCACCGCGACCTTGAGGAAAACCTGTTCGTCTGCCAGCACTGCGACCATCACCTCCGCGTCGACGTCAAGAAGCGGCTGGAGATCATGTTCGACGACGGCCGCTACAGCCGCATCGAGCTGCCGAAGGCCGTGGTCGATCCGCTGAAGTTCCGCGACCGCAAGCGCTATACCGAGCGGCTCAAGGAGGCGCAGGCGAAATCCGGCGAGCAGGACGCGATCATCGTCGCGCACGGGCGCATGGGCGGCCACGACGTCGTCATCGCCGCCTTCAACTTCGATTTCATGGGTGGCTCGATGGGCGTGGCGGTCGGCGAGGGCATCGTCGCCGCGGCCCGCCTCGCGGTGCTGCAGGACGCGCCGCTGATCGTCATCCCGGCGTCGGGCGGCGCGCGCATGCAGGAGGGCATCCTCTCGCTGATGCAGATGCCGCGCACGGTCATCGCCGTCGAGGAGGTGCGCGACGCCGGACTGCCCTATATCGTGCTTCTGACCGACCCTACGACGGGCGGCGTCACCGCCAGCTTCGCGATGTTGGGTGACATCCACATCGCCGAGCCGGGGGCGCTGATCGGCTTCGCCGGCCAGCGGGTGATCGAGCAGACCGTGCGCGAGAGCCTTCCCGAGGGTTTCCAGCGTGCCGAATACCTGCGCGACCATGGCATCGTCGACATGGTGGTGCCGCGGCACGAGCTGCGCGAGACGCTGACCCGCCTGATCGGACTCCTGCGCAATCGCGAGCCCGAAGCCGAGGTCGTGCCGTTGCCGGTCGAGGGCGAGCTGCTGCCGCCGGAGGTCGACGAGCACGGCGACGACCGCGCCTGAACGTTCAGACGGGCCGCGCGGCGGCACAGGGGAACCCGATGTTCGGGCAGCCGAGCGACATCATCCTTGCGCGTCTGATGACGCTGCATCCGAAGATCATCGACCTGTCGCTCGACCGGATCAACCGCCTGCTCGACCGTCTCGACCGGCCGCACGAGCGGCTGCCGCCGGTGGTCCACATCGCCGGCACCAACGGCAAGGGGTCGGTGCTCGCCTTCATGCGCGCCGCCCTCGAGTCCGCGGGATACCGTGTCCACACCTACATCTCGCCGCACCTCGTCCGCTTCCACGAGCGCGTCCGGCTGGCCGGCGAGCTGATCGAGGAGGGGGCGCTCGCGGCCTATCTGGAACGTTGCGAGGCCGCCAACGGCAGCGAGCCGATCACCTATTTCGAGGTGACCACGGCGGCCGCGTTCCTCGCCTTCGCCGAGACGCCCGCCGACGTCCTGCTGCTCGAATGCGGCCTCGGCGGCCGCCTCGATGCGACCAACGTCGTCGAGCGCCCGCTGGCGACCGTGATCACGCCGGTCTCGCTCGACCACCAGCACTATCTCGGCAACACGCTGAGCGATATCGCCGGCGAGAAGGCGGCGATCCAGAAGCGCGGCGTGCCGTCGGTGATCGGCCCGCAGCCGGCGGAGGCCGCGGCGGCGATCGACGCGGTCGCGGCGCGCGTCGGCGCGCCGACGTTCCGGTACGGCCGCAGCTACGCGGTTGAGACGGCCTCGGACGCGCTCGTGTACAGCGCCGGTGGACGCCGCCTCGTGTTGCCGCGGCCGGCGCTGCCCGGCGCACACCAGATCGAGAACGCCGCCGTCGCGGTGGCGGCGCTCGAACGGCTCGAAGGGATCCGCGTCGGCGATCTCGCCGTCGCCGACGGGTTGCTCAAGGTCGAGTGGCCGGCCCGCCTGCAGCGGCTGACGCGCGGGCCGCTGGTCGCGTCGCTGCCGGCCGGCTGGGAGCTCTGGCTCGACGGCGGGCACAATTCCGCGGCCGGCGAGGCGCTCGCCGGCCATGCCCGCACGGCGTGGCGCGACCGGCCGCTGTGGCTCGTCTGCGGCATGCTGAGCAGCAAGCAGGCCGATCGCTTCCTGGCCCCGTTCAACGGTGTCGCACGCGCGCTCCGCAGCGTCGAGATCGCCGGCGAGCCGGCGAGCCTAGCCGCTACGCAGCTCGCCGAAATCGGCGCCGCGGCCGGCCTCGACGCGACGCCCGCCAGCGACCTCGCCACGGCCGTCGCCGCCACCGTCGCGGCCGCCGACGGGCCGGCGCGCATCCTCATCTGCGGTTCGCTCTATCTCGCCGGACGCGTCCTCGCCGAGCACGGCTGAGGCGCCAAAAGCCAGCGGGCCCGCCACGATCGGCGGGCCCGGAAACACGGGTCGGTATCGACTGCGTCAGAGGACGGATTCGACCCACTGCGCAAGCTGCTGCTTCGGCAGCGCGCCGATCTTCGTGCCCGCAACCTGTCCACCCTTGAAAATCATCAATGTCGGAATTCCGCGGACGCCGTATTTCGCGGGCGTATGCGGGTTGTCATCGACGTTCATCTTGGCGACCGTCAGCCGGTCGCCCATCTCGTCCGCGATTTCCGCCAGGGCCGGCGCGATCATCTTGCACGGGCCGCACCACTCCGCCCAGAAATCGACGAGAACCGGGCGGTCCGCGTTCAATACGCTGGTCTCGAACTCGTCATCGGTGACTTGCACGGTGCTCATGAACCGTCCTCGCATTTGTTTCCATTGAAACCATCGCCACGCGCGATTAATGGGTCATCGCTTTTCTTGGGCACGGGGCCATCGGGGAATCTATGGATGGGGGTGGGCCGGGTCAAGACGTGGCCCGGAAAGCGGCATCAGCCGGGGCCCGTCGGTCCACAACAGCGCGCAGTCGACGGACCGGTCCGGATACAGTCGGGCGACGACGGCGCGATAAGCCGCCATCTGCCGCCAGTACAGTTCCGGAACCTCCTCCATCGTCGCCGGTGGCGGCCGGTTCGACTTGAAGTCGACGATCAGCACCGCCGACTCGCCGACGACCAGCCGGTCGATCTGGCCGCTGACCGTCTCGGGACCGTCCGGGCCCTCGACGAGTCCGGCGATCGGCACCTCGGCGCGGCTGCCGGGGCCGAACAGGGCGGCGAACCGCGGATCGTCGAGAACCGCCAGCACCTCGTCGAGGATCTCGCGCCGCGCCGCCCCGTCGAGCCGGTGGACGGGCCGCCCGAGATAGCGTTCGCCGGCCGTGCGCCGCGCATCGACGGCGAGCGCCGGCAGCATCTCGAGCAGGCGGTGGATCAGGTTGCCGCGCCGGTACCGCTCTCCCGCATCGTCACCGACCGGCGAGCGCACCGGCGGCTCGGGCGCGGCCGGGCGCGACGGCGCGAGCGGTCGCGGCGGGCTTGGTTCCGGGGCCGCCGGCACCAGCATCCAGGGTTCGGGCTCGGCGTACCCGGCGGCGCCGGCCGCCACGTCGCGGTCGGGCCTGGCAGCGACCGATTGCGGTGTCGCCAGCCGCAGCACGTCGCCGCTCCAGCCGTCGTCTCCGGTACCGGAAAACGCCCGCGCCTCGCGCTCGGCGACCGGCGCGAGGCCGTCCCGGACCAGCGCGTACCAGCAATCGTCGGCCGGCGTCCGCCGCCCCTCGGCGCCGCACACGTAGAGGCGGTCCTCCGCCCGCGTCATCGCCACGTACAGCAGCCGGCGGGTTTCCGCGTCGACGCGCGTCCGCTCGGCCTCCAGCAGCGCATTGCACACTTCGTCGCGCAGGGCGCTGCGCGGCGGCCAGACCGGCATGTCGCCGTCCCACAGGATCGTGGGCGCGACGCGCGGCTTGGACATGGTGTCGGGCAGCACGACGACCGGCGCCTGCAGGCCCTTCGACCCGTGCACCGTCATGATCCGCACCTCGTCGCGCCCGCCCTGCTCGAGATCGCGCTTCACCGTGGCTTCGCCGGCCTCGACCCAGTGCAGGAAGCCCTCGAGCGAGCTGGCGTGGCCGCGTTCGTGGGCGAAGGCGAGGCCGAGGAACTCGTCGATCGGGTCGTCCGCATCGGGGCCGAGCCGCGCCAGCATCCGCTGGCGCCCGGTCGCGCCCGCCGTCGCCGGTTGGGCGAGGATCTCGGCAAAAAGCTCGTAGGGCCGAACGTAATCCACCCGCGACATGAGCCCGGCGAGCCAGCGGCACGTCGCCTCAAAGCGCGGTTCCGACGGCGCCTGCTCGGCAAGCCGCCGCCACAGGCTGCGCCCGCCGCGGTCGTGGGCGAGGCGGAACAGGTCGTCGTCGTCGAGCCCGACCAGCGGTCCCTTGAGCACGGTCGCCAGCGTCAGATCGTCCTCCGGCAGCAGCAGGAAGCGGCCGAGCGCGACGAGGTCCATGACGGCGATCTGGTCCGTCAGCACCATGCGGTCGATGCCCGAGACCGGGACGTCGAGATCCTTGAGCGCGCGCACCAGCGCCTCGACGAAGGCGGTGCGCGTGCGCACGAGCACCATGATGTCGCCCGGGCGCACGGCGCGGCCCCGCGATTCGAGCCGCTCGCGCCCGATCCAGCGCGCGATCTGCGCCGCCAGAACGCGCGCCAGGCGCCCGGCGGGATGGTCCGCCGGGCGGCGCGAGAGCGGCGCCGTCCACGGCCGCTCCTCGTCGCGCTCGCGCGGCGCCACCGCGGGCCACAGCTCGACCAGCCCGGCGTGGCCGTTGCGCCACGCGTAATGGCGCAGGCTGTCGCCCGGATCGACGACGCCGGCCGCCGCCGCGGGCTGCGAGAAGATGGCGTCGACGGCGCCGAGCACCGCGTCGGTCGAGCGGAACGATACGTCGAGCGCGATCGGCCGCCAGCTGCCGCCGCTGTCGCGGACGCGAGCGGCGAAATGCTCGCGCATGCGACGGAACTCCTCCGGATCGGCGTGCTGGAAGCTGAAGATCGACTGCTTCACGTCGCCGACGGCGAACACGGTGCGGGGCAGCGCACGCGCCCCCTCGCCGGCAAAGAATTCCTCGGCCAGTCCGGCGATCACCGCCCATTGCTGGGGACTCGTGTCCTGCGCCTCGTCGATCAGGATATGGTCGATGCCGCCGTCGAGCTTGAACAGGACCCAGGGTGCGACGCCGGTCCGGGCGAGTAGCCGCCCGGTCAGCAGGATCAGATCCTCGTAGTCGAGCCGGGCCAGCGACCGCTTCGCCTCGTCGTAGGATGCGAGCAGCGCCGCGCCGAGGCGAAGCAGTCCCTCGGTCGCCCGCGCGGTCACCAGCGCCCGGCGCAGATCCTGGACCGCGAGCAGGCGCCGGGCCTCGCGCTCGAGCGTCGCCTCGATCCCGGGATGCGCCGCGCGCACGGGCTTGGTCGCCAACGTGCCGCGCACCGTGCCGGCGCGCGTCAGGAAGATCTCGGCGTAGACATCGAAGCCGCCGCGGCGGGCGGCCTCGTCGCCGGCGAGCCAGTCGGCGATGACGCGGCCGCGATCGCGGTCGCCCTTCGCCGCACTCTCGAGCAATGCCAGCGACGCGTCGCCCAGGGCGGCGCGGTCGAAGGCGTCCTCGGCGGCGGCGCGCGCCACGATCGTCGCGTCGTCGTCGTCCGCCGCCAGGCCCAGCCGGCCGCGGATCGCCGCCGCGGCGGGACCGATGCCGCCGCGGGCCTCGATGAAGCGGTCGAGACGGTGGCGGGCGCTGCCGAGCGTCGTCATCAGCTCGTGGAAGCGCTGCTCGTCGACATGCTCGGTGACGCGCTCGAGCGCCTCGGCCAGCTCCGGCTCGGTGCGGCTGCGCAGGAGCACGTCGTCGCGCGCCGCTTCGACCAGTTCGGCGGCGCTGCGCTCGTCGATGACCTCGAAATGCGGCGCCAGCCCGGCTTCGATCGGGAAACGGCCGAGCAGCGACTGGCAGAACGCGTGGATCGTCTGGATCTTCAGGCCGCCCGGCGCATCCAGGACCTGGGCGAACAGCCGGCGTGCGGCGCCGCACGCCGCGTCGTCGGGCGCTTCGCCGGTCAGCTCTGCGAGGTCCCGCGACAGCGCGTCGTCCGCGGCGGTGGCCCAGCGGCTCAGCCGGTCGTTGACGCGGATCGACATCTCCGCCGCCGCCGCCTTGGTGAAGGTCAGGCAGAGAATGCGCTCCGGCGCCGTGCCGCCGAGCAGCAGCGAGAGCACCCGGTCGGTCAGCACCTTCGTCTTGCCGCTTCCGGCCGAAGCGGTGACCCAGACGCTGGCCCCGGGATCGGCCGCCAGGCGCTGGCTCAGCGACGGATCGGGAATTGCCGGTGCCGTGCTCACGACTCGCCTCCGGCGCCCGCCGACCACTCCATCGTCCGCGCCAGGTGCGCGTAGTCGTTCCAGGCCGGCGCCCACTCCGGTCGCGGAACCGACAGGTACGGCGTCTCGGGCCGGTCGAAAGCGGCGATCAGCTCGGCGAGTCCCGCGCGCGCCGCCGCCGCCAGCGCCGCCACGTCGCCCTTCAGCGGGCGGATCTCGGCGGCCGGCTCGCCCCCCGACAGGCGCCAGTAGGCCAGTTCCGACGCGGCGCCGCCGCGCTCGACGCCCTCGAAGCCGCCCTCGCCCAGGATCAGCGCCTCGAGCGGCAGCTGCGGCGCATAGCCGAGCGCGACCTGGGCGTCGCTCGGCGGCAGCCCGGTCTTGTAGTCGATGATGGCGAAGCCGCCGTCCGCGAGCCGGTCGATGCGGTCCGCCTTGGCGGTCAGCGTGAACGGCCCGGCCGGGCCGGGCAGCGTGACGCGGCCGCTCACCTCGGTCGCGGATG
>JBFHDX010000057.1:0-23866 GCA_041584475.1 Alphaproteobacteria bacterium | reverse complement strand
GGTCTAGGGCATTATCCGATTGGTTCGCCCCGGCCCCCGCAGGCGGATGCTGTACTAGCCGCCCATGCCGAGGGCGCTCTTGTAGATTTCCAGCAGCGCCTCCTGTTCGGCCCGGTCGGTCTGATCCATCCTGCGCAGACGGATCAGCTGGCGCATGGTCTTCGGGTCGAAACCGTTACCCTTCGCTTCCGCGTAGACTTCGCGGATATCGGCGCTCAACGCCGCCTTCTCCTCCTCGAGCCGCTCGACCCGCTCGATATAGGATCTGAGCTGCGCACCCGCGACGCCGCCGACGTCGGCCATGCTCTCCTCCGGACTGCTGGTGATCGTGGACCCGGTGTGGGCGGCGACACTATCGCGCCGCCGGGCGAGCCGCAAGACCGCTCGGGCGCCCGCTCAATGCCCCGGATGGGAGTCCTTGAACGCCGCCTTCTGCTCGTCGGTCGCCTCTTTCTGGTACTTCGCCTTCCACTCGGCATAGGGCATGCCGTAGACGATCTCCCGCGCATCCTCGTAGGACATCGTCATGCCCTTCTCCTCGGCGGCGGCGCGGTACCATTTCGACAGGCAGTTGCGGCAGAAGCCGGCCAGGTTCATCAAATCGATATTCTGCACGTCGGTGCGCTCGCGCAGATGCGCGACGAGGGTACGAAAGGCTGCGGCCTCCAGCTCCGTGCGCGTACGGTCGTCCATGTCTCTCTTCCCGTCCGTGGAATTGCGTCGTCTGCAGCCCTATTTAGCATCCGGACCGCCGATTGACAGCCCCGCTCGCCCGGAGTCCCCTGGGCCCGGTCGCACTCGACCGGCCGGCCGCGATCCGGGGCGCCGGTCGCTCGGACTACGCCCGCAGCCGTTTGCGCAGGGAATCGACGTGCGCGGTCAGTTCGCGGACTCGCGACGCGAGGTCGCCCGAGATGGTCGAGATGTTCCCCGCCGTCTGGGCGAAGCGGGCGGATTCGTCGCGCGCCGCTCCCACCGCCTTGCTCGCGCCGCTCGAACCTTCCGAGGCCACGCGCACCGCCCCGGCGATCTCCTCGGTCGCAACGCGCTGCCGGGCGACGCCTTCCATGACCGTCGCCGTCACGCTCGAGAGCGCCTCGATCGGCGATCGCAACCGCTGGACGGCGTCGGTCGCCTCGCTGATCCGCTGCTGCAGGTGTTCGATCTGGCGCGAGACCTCCTCCGTCGCCTTGGCGGTCTGGCTGGCGAGGTTCTTGACCTCCTGGGCGACGACCGCGAAGCCCTTGCCGGCCTCGCCGGCGCGCGCCGCCTCGATCGTCGCGTTCAGCGCCAACAGGTTGGTCTGGCCGGCGATGTCGTTGATCAGCTTGACGACGCCGCCGATCTGCGTCGACGCCTCGCCGAGATCCCAGATCGTCGTCGACGCCTGGTCGATATCAGCCTCGGCGCGCTCGCCGACGCCGCTCGCCTGTTCCACCTGCCGGGCGATTTCCTGCGCCGCCAGCTGCAGCGCGTTGGACGAGGCTTCGGCGCGCTCGATGTTGGTGCGCGCCGACTCCGAGGCCTCCTGGGCGCGCTTGGTCTGATCGCCCAGGGTCGCGATCGCGCCGCCGAGCTCCTCGGAGACCGTTCCGAGGCGGTCGCCCGCCACGGCGATCTCCTCGGCGATGGCGCGGATCCCGCGATCGACCTCCTCGCCGATCTCGCGAATGTCGGCCCCCCAGCGCTCGCGCTCGGCCGCCCGCTCCGCCTGTCGCTCCTGCTCCGCCTTGCGGGCCTCCATGAGCGACAGGGCAAAGAACTTCGCCAGTCGGGCATGGCGCTTCGCCACCTCGACCGGGGCTGCGACGCCGAGGTTGGCGACGCGCTGCCCGTCGAATTCGATGGCAACGTTGTAGCCCTCGCGCATGCCCCTCGAGCGCATCGCCTGCAGCTTGGTGACCTCGCGCTCGTCGATTTCGCCCGCCATGACGCGTCCGGCGATCTCGTGATAGTCGCCGAGCCGCTCGCGCGCGCTCGACGCGATGATGCGACCGCCCTCGCCCATGAAGGACACGACGGAGCCCAGCTCGCGCGCGAGGATGTCGCAAAGCTGTTGGGCATACTCGACGTCGAGTCCGATCCTTCCCGCCACGACGGGCCACCTCCCCGTTGGATTGCCTGGGGTTTTGCGCAGGCTGCGCCGAATTTTACGGAGGCATGGTTACCGAACGACTAATGACGGCCGGCCCGGCGGCTCGCCTTCTTGCGCACGTGACGGGCCGGCAGGTCGCGCACCGTCTCCTCGATTAGCCAGTCGACGACCGACTTGAGCGCCTCCTGCTCGTCCGCGCCGTCCTTCAGCGCCTGCTCGTATAGAGTGATCTGGCGGTGCGCGCTGGTGCCGCGGCGCAGGATGTCGCGCGCCCGCTCGACCTCGGTGACGCAGTTCAGCTGCTCCGCGTCCGGTCGGACGAGGTCGAGGATCTCCTCGAGCAGGTCGGGATACGGCACGATGCGCCCGAGGCCGAAATCGACCAGCCCCTGGTCAAAGCCGTGACGCTGCGCGCGCCAGCGGTTCTCGTTGATCAGCAGGTTGGCGTACGTCCGCCATCGCTGGTTGTTGCGGCGCAGGCGGATCAGCATCGACAGGATGCAGGCGTACAGCGCGGCGATGGTGATGCCGTCGTCCATATAGGTGCAGATATCGGCGATCCGCATCTCGAGCGTGGGAAACTTCGTGTGCGGTCGCACGTCCCACCAGATCATCGACGCATCCGCGAGCAGGCCGGCATCGACCAGCACGTTCACGTGGCGCAGATATTCGCCGTAGCTCTCGAACTGCTCGGGCAGGCCGGTGCGCGGCAGCTCGTCGAAGACGCTGAGCCGGTAGCACATCAACCCCGTCTTCTGGCCGCGCCAGAACGGGGACGACGTGCTCAGCGCAAGCAGATGCGGCAGGAAATAGGCGATCTGATTGAGCAGATCGATCCGCAGATCGTCGTCGTCGATGCCGACATGGACGTGCATGCCGCAGATCACGAGGCGCCGCGCCACCGCCTGCATGTTCTCGGCGAGCACGTTGTAGCGCTCCTTGTCGGTGTGCTGTTGCGCCGTCCAGACGGCGAACGGATGAGTCGAGACCGCGACCGGCGCCAGCCCGTGGCGGCCGGCCGCATCGGCCACCGTCAGGCGCAGCTGCGCCAGCCGCGTCCGCGCCTCGGCGACCGAATGGCAAACGGCGGTGCCGACCTCGACCTGCGCCCTCAGGAATTCAGGCGTCACGACGCCGACCGCCGGGTCGATCTCGCGCTCGCAGGACGCCAGGATTTCCTGCGGCGGGTCGTCGGCCAGGTCGCCGGTCCGCGGCTCGACGAGCAGGTATTCCTCCTCGATGCCGATCGTGACGTTCGCCGTGTCTTCCTGGTTCATGACGCCTCCCGGACGTCGCCGCGACACGCCTCCTGCATCACGGGGTGGGCGAGAACCGCGGACAGCGCGGCGCCGATCCGCTCGGCCCAGCGCCGGGCGTCGTCGGACGTCGCCACCAGATCCTGGCGAATCTCCAGCAGCACGTTCGGGCGGCCGGCCGGCAGCGCGTGCGTCTCGATCGTGTAGCCGTGCGGGTCGAGCCCGGAATAGGGCTGGTTGTCGCCGATGCACAGATCGCGATGGCGCGCGAGCTCGGCGATCGTCAGGTCGGCCATGCGGCGGTCGTGGTTCGAGAGCACGCCGACATGCCACGGTCGCTGGATGCCCCGCAGCGACGGCGTGCAACTGTGCACCGAGACGACGGCCGGCACGACGCCGCGCGCGGCGACCTTTTCGATCGTGCGCATCACGGCGCGGTGGTAGGGCCAGTAGCAGGATTCGGCGCGTCGCGCGCGCGCCGTCGCGTCGAGGTCGCGGTTGCCGGCCACGATGACGCCGTCGCTGATCTGGCGCATCGCCGTCGGATCGTCGAGCGCCCGGTTGCAGTCGACGACGAGGCGCGAGTAACCGGACAGGGCCGCCGGGACGCTCAGCATCGCCGCCAGATGCCGCGTCACCTCGGCAGCGCCGATGTCCCAGGCGATGTGGCGCTGCCGCTTTTCCTCGTCGAGGCCGAGGTCGCCCAGCGCCGCCGGTACGGCATTGCTCGCATGGTCGCAGACGAGGACCGCGGCCGGCTCGCCGCGCGCGTCGATGATCGTGTAGGGAGGCGGTTCGCCGGGGCCCAGCAGGCCGCCGGCATCCTGGTGCCAGGCCGGGGTCTCGTTCATCGCGCCATCATAGCCGAATTCGCGCGGGGGCAAAGCCGCAAGCGTGGCAAGCCGTTGCGCCGGCACGATCGGCGGGCTAAACGACAGGGAACGGCAGATCTACCCTCCCTCTAGGATCGGCGATGCGGGACCCGATAACGGCCAAACTGGCGGCACGAGGCGATCGCCTCGCGCTCGTCGCGCTCTTGACCGGGGCGGTTCTCGTCGGCGCGTCGCCGATCTTCGTGCGGCTGAGCGAACTCGGTCCCATGGCGACGGCGTTCTACCGGCCGTTCCTCGCGCTTCCCGTCCTCGCCCTGTGGATGGCGGCGGATCGCCGTCAGGGCTTGCCGAAGCGCCGGCCGGCCGGCCGCCGCGACCAGCTTCGGCTGCTGCTCGCCGGCGCGTTCTTTGCCGGCGACCTTGCGTTCTGGCATCTCTCGATCCTCCACACCAGCGTCGCGAACGCGACGCTGTTCGCCAATTTCGCGCCGATCTTCGTGACCCTGGGCGCTTGGCTGCTGTTCGGGCACCGCGTCACCCGTCTCTACCTCACCGGCATGACGCTCTCGCTGGCGGGGGCGGCGCTGCTCGCCGGCGGCAGCCTCGCGATCGCGCCGCAAAATCTGCTCGGCGACCTGTTCGGCATCGTCACCGCCATGTTTCTCGCGAGCTACCTGCTCACCGTCTCGCACCTGCGTGCCGGCTTCTCGGCGGCGACGATCATGACCTGGAGTTCGCTGGGAACCGCCGCCGTCCTGCTGCCGGTGGCATGGTTCGCCGGCGAGTCGCTGCTCGCCGTAACGCTGTTCGGCTGGGCGATGCTGGCCGGGCTCGCGCTGCTCTCGCATGCGGCGGGCCAAGGCCTGATCGCCCATGCGCTGGCGCATCTGCCGCCCGGGTTCTCGTCCGTCGGGCTGCTGCTGGAGCCGGTGGCCGCCGCGCTTCTAGCCTGGCTCATCCTGGCCGAGGCGATCACGCCCTGGCAGGCGGTCGGCGGGGCGGTCGTGCTGTGGGGAATCGTCATGGCGCGGCGCGGCAGCCGTTGACGGGAGCGGCCTCGAAATCGCAGTCTGCGGGCAGGACCTGACAGCGGACGCTCATGCGGATATCGTAAGTACGAGCGTCTGCACGACGGCGCGGCGGCAGCGCCGATGCGTCGAGATCTATCTGCGAGCGAACCGAGCGACATGAAACGACAGCATCGCGCCAAGATCGTTGCCACGCTGGGCCCGGCCAGCTCCGATGCGGAGACGATCGAGGCCATGTTCCGCGCCGGCGCCGACATGTTCCGGCTGAATTTCAGCCACGGCACCCACGCCGACCACCGGGCGCGGTACGAGATCATCCGGACGCTGGAAGGGCGGCTTGGCCGCCCGATCGCGATCCTGATGGACCTGCAGGGACCCAAGCTTCGCGTCGGCAACTTCGGTGGCGGCAAGGCGGAACTGCAGGCGGGGCAACCGTTCCGGCTCGATCTCGACGCGGCCGACGGCGACAGCCGACGGGTCAATCTTCCGCACCGCGAGATCTTCGAGGCGCTGCAGCCGGGCACCAACCTGCTGCTCGACGATGGCCGCATCCGCCTCTCGGTCGAGCGCTGCGGCGAGGATTTCGCGGAGACCAGGATCGAGACCGGCGGCGTGCTGTCCGACCACAAGGGCGTCAACGTACCGGGCGTCGTGCTGCGGCTGTCGCCGCTCACCGAGAAGGATCGCGACGATCTCGCCTTCGGTCTCGATCTCGGTGTCGACTGGGTCGCGCTGAGCTTCGTCCAGCGGCCCGACGACATCGCCGAGGGCCGCAAGCTGATCGACGGCCGTGCCGCCGTCATGGCGAAACTCGAGAAGCCGGCAGCGGTCGAGCGGCTGGAGGAGATCGTCGCGCTGTCGGATTCGGTCATGGTCGCGCGCGGCGATCTCGGCGTCGAACTGCCGCCGGAGGACGTGCCGGTGCTGCAGAAGCGCATGATCCGGACCTGCCGCAAGGCGGGCCGCCCGGTCGTCGTCGCGACGCAGATGCTGGAGTCGATGGTGCAGGCGCCGACGCCGACCCGGGCCGAGGCGTCCGACGTGGCGACCGCGGTCTATGACGGCGCCGATGCGGTGATGCTGTCGGCGGAAACGGCGGCCGGCAAGTACCCGGTCGAGGCCGTCGCGATGATGAACCGCATCATCGAGCGGGTCGAGAAGGACCCGATGTACTGGAAGCTTGTCGAGGCCGAGCGCGTCGAGCCGGAGGCGACCTCCGCCGACGCGATCAGCGCGGCCGCGCGGCAAACCGCGCACACCGTCTCGGCGAACGCGATCGTCACCTACACGACGTCGGGCTCGACGACGCTGCGCATCGCCCGCGAGCGACCGGACGTGCCGATCCTCGGCCTCACGCCGAAGCTGCAGACGGCGCGCCGTCTGGCCGTCACCTGGGGCGTGCATTCGGTGCATACGGCCGACGCCCGCAGCTTCCCGGACATGGAGCACAAGGCCGCGGCGGCGGCGCTCGCCGACGAGTTCGCGCAGGACGGCGACCGCATAATCATCACCGCGGGCGTGCCGTTCGGTACGCCGGGCGCGACCAACATCCTGCGCATCGCCCGGGTCCGCAAGGACGCCTCGCGCGGCTAGAGCACAACCCGACCAGATCGCTCCAGCCCGCTCCCCGACCCGGCCAGCCAACGGTATCGTACGCTGTGGTTGGGGGGAGCGGGCCGGTGCCGATTCCGCGTAAGTCGATGATGTACTAGAGCGGCGTCCCCTCGATCTCTTCGACCAGCTCTTCCATGCGGTTGCGGATCTTGAGGTGGGGATGGATCTTCAACGCCGCCCCGAAGGCCTGGACCGCCGCCTCCTTCTGGTCGAGCGCATCGTAGATGAGGCCGAGCCCGGACAACGCGCCGAAATGCCGTTCCTCGAGCACCAGCGTGCGCTTGATGTCCTCGACCGATCCGACGAGGTCGTTCATCAGGTAGCGGACCGTGGCCCGCTTGTTCCAGGCCTCGGCGAATTCGGGCTCGAACTCGATCGCCGCGCTGAAATTCTGCTCCGCCGATTTGTAGCGTCCCTCGTTCATGTCCTGGATGCCGACGCGCATCAGCACCCTGACGCTGGCGGTCTTCGGCCGCTGCCAGATGCGCCAGATCGCCTTTTCGAGCAGTTCCGCCTCGGTCTCGTTCTGCGACGCTTCGAGGCGGTCGAACAGGCGGTCGAGCCGCTCGTCGGTCTGGTCGGCCCCCGCCGGCACGGCAAGGGCGACGAGCAGAACCAGCAGGGCGGTCATGCGCAGGACTCGTGCCATGCCATGATTATGTTGCCTCGCCGGTGATTCGGCAATGCGCGGCGTCGCGCAAGGGGGCTGGCGTTGCCGCCGCGTGGCGGCTAACAATGGGTATCGACGCAAGCGTCAACGGAACCATGGCCGCCGGAGATTATTTCGCCGCGAGCTTCGCGGAAGCGCGCAGACAGTTTCACGAGGCGTGCCGCTCGCTCGACATCGAGCCGGTGGCGCTGGGGGTGACCCCCGGCATGTTCGGCGGGCCGGGCGGCGGGCTGGTCGAGATCGTGCGGCTCGGCGACGCCGCGGCCGCGAACGTTCTCGTGCTCTGCGCCGGCGACCGGCTTGCGGACGCGCTGTGCTGCTCGGGCGTGCAGGTCGGCTGGCTCAGCGAATACGCCGCCAGGGGCCTGCCGGACGGCAGCGCGCTGGTCATCATGCACCACGGCGCGGCCCCGGCGTCCGGCGGCGAGCTGCCGCCCCGCAACCAGGAAATCCCGCAGTGGGACAGCGACGTGCTGGCCAAGGTCGAGGAGCGCTACGCCGAGTATGCGCGCGAGAAGGGCATCGACCACACCGGTGCACCGCTGCCCGACCAGCTGCCCGGCGACGCCGCCGTGCCCGGCTACGCGACGGAGATCCTCGACGGCGCGTACGCGCAGCTGGCCGGCGGCGGCGAGGGTCGCATCCTCCTGCTCGAGATCGGCGTCGGTCTCGGACCGTTCGGCCGGGCCGAGATCACGCCTTGCCACGCCGGCAGCAGCAGCGCTGCGCAGCGCGTCCGATCGTGGTTCCAGCTCGACGAGCCCCCGGCCCAGTCCGCGCCGCCGGGACACCGGCCCGACCATCTGGCGGCGGGGCTGATGCGCCGTCTGCCGTCCGAGCGGACCTACGCCGCCGGCGTGTCGTTCGGCACCTATTCGATGATATCGGTGCTCGATACGCTCGCCGGGCGCGACGGCGACACCTCGATTCCCGACACCAAGCAGCTGCTCTACCCGGCATCCGGCGACTGGCACGCCGCGGTCTGGCAGGACGCCGCCATGGTCCTGCAGCGCGCGCTTTCGGCGCTGCAGGACGTCCAGAAATAGCCGTCAGCCGGCGAGCCGGCTGCGCACCTTCACCTCGGAATGCAGCGTCCGGTGCACCGGGCAACGGTCGGCGATCTCCAGCAGCCGGCCGCGCTGGGCGTCGTCGAGCGGACCTTCGAGCGCGATCTCGCGTTCGATGACGTCGATCTTGCCCTCCCGGGTCTCGCAGTCGGCGCAGTCGCTGGCATGGATCTTGTCGTGGCGCAGGTTCACGGAGACCCCCTGCAGCGGCAGCTTTTTGTGCTCCGCATACATGCGCAGCGTCATCGACGTGCAGGCCCCGAGCGCCGCCAGCAGCAGGTCGTAGGGGCCGGGACCGCGATCGTCGCCGCCGACCGAGCGCGGCTCGTCGGCGACCAGCACGTGGCGGCCGGAGCGGATGCGCTGCACGAACCGCCCCTCGCCCGTCTCCTCGACCAGCACCCGGCCCTCGCCGTCATCCTCGGCGGGCGCCGTCTCGGCCGCGGCTTCGAGATAGCGTTGCGACCAGGCGGCGAGGACATCGGCAACCCAGGCCGCGTCGGCCTTGTCGCCGAGCATGTGATCGGCGCGGTCGAGCGAGACGAAGCTCTTCGGGTGTTTCGCCGCCCGGTAGATGCGCTCGGCGTTCTCGATGCCGACGATGCGGTCGACCGGCGAGTGGAAGATGAGCAGCGCCCGCCGCAGGCCGCCGATCGCCCGGTCGAGGCGCGTCGACTCGATGTCGTCCAGGAACTCCTTGCGGATCCTGAATGTGCGCCCCGCTATCTCGACCTCGGCCTCGCCCTGCGCCTCGATTTCCGTCCGCGCCGCGGCGAACAGGTGGGCGACGTGTGCGGGATCGGCGGGCGCGCCGATCGTCGCCACGGCCCGCACTTCCGGCACCTGTGCGGCGGCCGCCAGCACCGCGGCGCCGCCCAGGCTGTGCCCGATGAGCAGCGACGGCGCCCCGTGTTCGCGGCGCAGATAGTCCGCCGCCGCGACGAGGTCGGCGACGTTCGAGGAAAAGTCGGTGTTGGCGAAGTCGCCGCCGCTGCCGCCGAGCCCGGTGAAGTCGAAGCGCAGCACCGCGAACCCGTTGCCGGCGAGCGCCGCGGAGATGCGCGTCGCCGCCAGGGTCTCCTTCGAGCAGGTGAAACAGTGCGCGAACAGGGCGCAGGCGCGCAGCTCGCCGTCGGGGATGTCCAGCCGGGCCGCGAGGCTTGCACCGCGTGAGCCGGGAAACTCGATCTTTTCTGAGCGCATCGTCGGGACTCCTGTTCCACCTGTCGTGCCGGGCGATCGTCGGCGGGAACCGGTGCCGGCGCCCTATTCCGCCGCCACCACCGAGGCGCCGAGCGCCGCCGCCGGGCCGAGATCGCGGCCGTGCAGGGCGGCCGGCAGCGGGCCGCCCGTCGACCAGTCGAGCAGCTCCACCGTGTGCACGACCGGCCGCTCGGTGCCGCCGGCGAGCTGGGTGATGCAGCCGATGTTGCCGGTGGCGATGACCGGCGCACCGGTCGCCTCGATGTTGCGGATCTTGCGGTCGCGCAGCCGCGTGGCGAGATCCGGCTGCAGGATGTTGTAGGTGCCGGCGGAGCCGCAGCACAGATGCCCCTCGGCGATATCGCGCACCTCGAACCCGGCCTGGCGCAGCAGCTCCCTCGGCAGCCCGGTTATCTTCTGCCCGTGCTGCATCGAACATGCCGAGTGATAGGCGACCGCGAAACCGCCGGGTCGCACGGACTCCTTCAGGCCGATCTCGGCCAGGTACTCCGTGATGTCGCGCGTGATCGACGAGACACGCCGCGCATCGTCGGCGAGCTTGCGGTCGCCGCGGAACATGAAGCCGTAGTCCTTGACCTGGGTTCCGCAACCGCTGGCGTTGATGATGATCGCGTCGAGCCCGCCGCGCGTCATCTCGCGCGTCCAGGCGCGGATGTTCGCGGCGGCCTGCGCGTGCGACGCGGCGGCCTTGCCGAGATGGTGAACCAGCGCGCCGCAGCAGCCGGCGCCGCGCGCGATCACCACCTCGACGCCGTGCCGGCTGAGCAGCCGCACGGTCGCCTCGTTGATCGACGGGCTCAGCACCTGCTGGGCGCATCCGGTCATCAGCGCGACGCGCCCGCGCCGCGGGCCGGCCGCCGGGATCACCTGCGCGCGGTCGACCGTCGACGGGCTCGGCAGGCGGCGCGGCGCCAGCGCCATCATCGACCCGAGGCGCCGCGGCAACAGCCGGCGGAACGGCCGCACCGCCAGCGCCCCGAGCAACGACAGCCGGAACAGGAACGGCCGCGGCAGCACCACCGCCAGGAGCGACCGCAGCAGGCGCTCCGCCAGCGGCCGCCGATGCGTCCGCTCGATGCGGGCGCGCGCCAGATCGACGAGATGCATGTAGTGGACGCCGGACGGGCAGGTCGTCATGCAGCTCAGGCACGACAGGCAGCGGTCGACGTGCTTGACGACGGCTGCCGGGGCCGGGCCGCCGTCTTCCAGCATGTCCTTGATCAGGTAGATGCGGCCGCGCGGGCTGTCGAGCTCGTCGCCGAGCGTGACGTAGGTCGGGCAGGTCGCCGTGCAGAACCCGCAATGCACGCAGGTCCGCAGGATCTCGTTGGCCGTCGCGATCTCCGGATCGGCGAGTTGCTCGGGTGTGAATCGTGTCTGCATGCGTCCCTCGCTCCGTCGCTCAGACCTCGGCGTACATGCGACCGGGATTGAGAATGCCCTTGGGGTCGAAGGCTGCCTTGACGCGCCGCGTGAGCCCCTCGCGCGCCGCCGCCTCCGGCTGGAACACCGCCACCGATCCGCGCACCGTCTCGTCGGCCCGCAACAGCGTCGCGTGCCCGCCGGTCCGGGCGACGGCGGCGCGCACGGGCCCGGCGCCGGCGCCCGGCGCCGGAGGCAGCGCGAGCCAGACCAACCCGCCGCCCCAGTCGAGAAACGCATCGGCGCCGTCTTCGGCGGCCAGCTCGCCGACCAGTGCCGGCCCCGCGGCGGGCGGCACCGAGATCTTCCAGACGATCCGGTCGTCGCCGGGCGCGGCGAACGGCAGCACGTCGCGGATCTCGCCCCAGAACCGCAGCGAGCCGTTACTGTGCAGCTCCTCCGTCGGCCCGAAGCCGGAGAGTTCCTCGCGCAGCGCCCGGCAGCGGTACTCGACCGACGGCCCCGGCCCTTCGACCCGCAGCGCCGCCACCCCCGATTTCCGCCCCGCTACGAGCTCGACCCGCGATGCCGCCGCGAGCGGGGCCGGCAGCCACGCCGCACCGGAAATCTCGTGCGGGCTGAGCAACGCAGCCGTCAGCGCCTCGCCGCCGCGCCCGGCGTCGACGCCGAAGACGAGGACGGTGCGCGTCTTCTCCGGTCGCGGCAGCACCTTCAGCGTGACCGCGGTCATGATCGCCAGCGTTCCCCACGATCCGGCGATCAGCTTGCTCAGATCGTAGCCGGTCACGTTCTTGACCACGCGACCGCCCGACTTGAAGATCTCGCCGCGACCCGAGACCGCGTGGAATCCCAGGAAGTGGTCGCGCGCGGCGCCGCTCTTGATGCGCCGCGGACCGCCGAGATTGCAGGCGACGACACCACCGATGCTGCCGGCCGGCTCGTTTCGCTGGCCGTTCCCGGCGCCGGGCGCGACCGTGGGGGCGACGAGCAGCCGGGTGTAATCCGGCGGCTCGAATTCGAGCTGCTGGTCGCGCTCGGCCAGCGCCGCCTCGATCTCGCGCATCGGCGTCGCGGCACCGGCGCTCAGCACCAGTTCGTCGGGCTCGTAGAGCGTGATCCCCGCCAGCGCACCGAGCTCGACGACGTGATCCGCGCGCACCGGCCGACCGAGCGGGCGCTTGCTGCCGGAGCCGACGATTTCCAGCGACTTGTCCTCCGCCGCCGCCCACGCCACCAGGTCGCGCAGTTGCTCCGCTGTTTCCGGCCGTGCGATCCCGCTCAAAGTCGCGCCCCTCAGAAACGGGGGATGTCGGGAAACGGCAGCTGGCCGCGGTGGACGTGCATGCGGCCGAGCTCGGCGCAGCGGTGCAGCTCGGGGAACATCTTGCCCGGATTGAGCAACGACTCCGGGTCGAACGCGCATTTCACGCGCTGCTGCTGCTTCAGGTCGTCCTCGGAGAACATCGTCGGCATGAGGTCGCGCTTCTCGACACCGACGCCGTGCTCGCCGGTCAGCACGCCGCCCACCTCGACGCACAGCTTCAGGATCTCGCTGCCCAACGCCTCGGCGCTCTCGAGCTCGCCGGGGTTGTTGGCATCGTAGAGGATGAGCGGATGCAGGTTGCCGTCGCCGGCATGGAAGACGTTGGCGACGCGCAGGCCGTGCTTCGTCGACAGCTCCGCCATGCGCGCGAGCACCTCGGGCAGGCGCCGGCGCGGGATCGTGCCGTCCATGCAGTAATAGTCCGGCGAGATCCGCCCGACGGCCGGAAAAGCAGCCTTGCGGCCGGCCCAGAACGCCTGCCGCTCGGCGTCGCTCTCCGAGACCCGGATCGTCGAGGCACCGGTGCGCCGGGCGATTTCGGTCACCCGCTCGAGCAGGTACTCAACCTCCTGGTCGGGGCCGTCCAGCTCGATGATGAGCAGCGCCTCGACGTCGAGCGGATAGCCGGCATGCACGAAGTCCTCGGCGGCGTGGATCGCCGGCCGGTCCATCATCTCCATGCCGCCGGGAATGATGCCGGCGCCGATGATGCTGGCGACGCAGTCGCCCGCCGCCTCGTTGGTCGGGAAGCCGGCGAGCATGGCCCGCACCTTCTCGGGGCTGCGCAGGATGCGCACGGTCACCTCGGTGACGACGCCGAGCAGGCCTTCGGAGCCGGTCAGCAATCCCAGCAGATCGTAGCCACCGTCATCGAGGTGCCTGCCGCCGATGCGGACGACCTCGCCATTCATCAGGACGACCTCGATGCCGAGCACGTTGTTCGTCGTCAGCCCGTATTTGAGGCAGTGAACGCCACCCGCATTCTCCGCGATGTTGCCGCCGATCGTGCACGCGATCTGGCTCGAGGGATCGGGCGCGTAATAGAACCCGCGGTGGGCGACGGCGCTGGTGATCGCCAGATTGGTAACCCCTGGCTGGGCGATGACGCAGCGATTGTCGAAGTCGATATCGAGAATGCGGTTGAAACGCGCCATACCCATCAGGATCCCGTCGGCGAGCGGCAGCGCGCCGCCGGAGAGCGACGTGCCCGCCCCGCGGGGCACGACCTTGATGCCGTTGTCGTGGCAATATTCGAGGACCCGGCGGACCTGCCCCGTATCCTGCGGCAGAACCGTGAGCAGCGGCGGCTGCCGATAGGCCGTCAGACCGTCGGTCTCATAGGGTCGAAGCTCGTCCGGGTCGCTGATGACCCCGCCGTCGCCCGGCACGATTGCCGCCAGGTCGGCCGCGATCTCGGCGCGCCGTGCGATCACGCCCTGATCCGGGTCGGGCATCTTCATCGGTTCGATCCAGGCTTCTCTCCGCTCGCGAACCGGTGATAGCAGTAATCCGCGGCCACGGAAACCGCCTTGTAGGGCGCAACACAAAACCGCGCCCGGGGGGCGCGGTCCGACACGGCCGGAGGGGCCCGCGAAGGGGCCGCGGGTCAGCCCTGACGTGCCTTGTAGCGCGGATTGCGCTTGTTGATGACGTACAGCCGTCCCTTGCGCCGGATGATCCGGCACTCCTTGTGACGGGCCTTCATCGACTTCAGCGAGTTCACGACCTTCATAGCATTCAGCCGCCGCTTGCGGGCGGTTCCCGAAAAAATCCGCGCGGACCATACGGACAGCCGCCGGCGCCGTCAAGGACCGTTTGCGCACGCGCCCCCGGAGCCGGGCCGGGCGCGCTTGCGGCGGCGGCGAACGGCGGCGTCGGCCGGCCGAAATCGGACCCCGTTAATATTTCGTTCATGCCGCTGTCGGACAATTCCGACAGGTCCAACCGAAGGCCAGGGGGGGTTAACGCACACGCCACGTCCGCCTGCCGAACGTTGTCGGCGGCACATGCGGCGGGGCCGGTTCTTCAGCCCGTTCATGCGCTCTCTCGTTGGACGCGAACGGCGGCGACGGATGCGGAATCCGACGCCGCGGTACCGGCATTGAGGACGAGGCATGGCGATATGAGCTCACGATCCGCATGCTCGCTGGCGGCCGCCCTGCTTGCCGTCCTGCTGCTGGGTCCGCCCGCCGCTGCGCCGGCCGCGGCCCTCGCCGAGCCGGAGGGCCGGGTCATCCTCACGGTGTCGGGCAAGATTCGCAACAGGAACGGCGGCGCCGACGCCCGCTTCGACCGCGCCATGCTGGAGCGTATCGGTGAGCAAGACCTGCGGACCACGACGCCCTGGACCGACGGCAAGCAAACGTTCCGCGGCGTCCTTGTGCGCGACCTGCTGGCCGCCGTCGGCGCCTGGGGCGACACCGTTCATGCGATCGCGATCAACGACTACAGTTACCGTATCCCGGTCTCGGACTTCGATGCCTATCCCGTGATCCTGGCGAGCCGCATGAACGGGGAACTGCTGCGCATCCGCGAGAAGGGGCCCCTGTGGATCATCTACCCCCGCGATGAATTCCCGGAGTTGCGGGAGAAGGCGGTCGAGCCCCGCATGGTCTGGCAGGTGCGCGCGCTGGTGATCGAATGAGAATCGGCCGTCTGATCACCGTCTATTCCGTGCTCGGCGTGATCATTCTCGCGTTCTCCGCCAGCATGATCTTCAGCTTCAACAACCTGCGCAAATACGAACAGCTGGCCCGCAACGAGCTCACCGACACGACCTGGATTCTCGCCCAGGCGGAAGTCGAGCTGATTCGCTTCCTGTACGTGCTCGACCTGTACATGTACGCCGAACCTCCGGTCGTCTCGAAGGAGGACGTCATCGAGCACATGGAGATCTTCTGGAGCCGCCTGCCGCTGTTTCTCGAGGGTCGCGAGGGTCGTCGCCTCGCCCGCATCGGCGATGCCCAGGAGACCGCCCGGCGCGCGCTCGAGACGCTGGCACGGCTGGAGCCGGTCCTGACCGGACTCGACCGCTCCGACGTCGGCGAATACCAGGCGGCGCGGGCCGAACTGCACGGCTTGCTGGCGCCGCTCAAGCGGACCCTCATCGACGCCCGACAGTGGCAGGACGCGGCCGACAACATCCGCACCGAGCGCCTGGACAGGATCTATGCGGAGCTCATCATCGCCTCGATCGGCATCCTGGTGAGCAGCGCCTGCCTGGCGCTCATGCTGTTGCACGAGATCCGCCTGGCGCACCGGGCGCAGTCGGCCGAAAAGCGGGCGCTGCTCCAGCTGTCGGAGGCCATCGAGAGCTTCTCGGACGCGTTCAGCCTGTTCGACAAGGACGACCGGCTGGTCATGTGCAATCAGCGATTCCGCGAGATGTACGCGTCGGTCGACGAGCTCCTGAAACCGGGCGTGAAGTTCGAGACGCTGATCCGGGCGCGCATCGAGAAGGGCCACGTCCCCGAAGCGGTCGGCCGCGAGGAGGAGTGGATCCAGATGCGCATGCGCCGTCATCGCAATCCGTCCGACGATTTCGAGATCCTGCAGCGCGACGGGTGCTGGTTCCGCATCAGCGAACGCCGTACGAAGGACGGCGGATGCGTCTGCATTTGGACCGACATCACGGCGATGAAACAGCGCCAGCAGGACCTCGCCGAGCAGCAGCGCCGGGCCGACAGCGCCAACCGGGCGAAGACCGACTTCCTGCTGACCATGAGCCACGAGCTGCGCACGCCGCTCAATGCCATCATGGGCTTCTCGGAGGTCATGAAGCAGGAGATGAGGGGCCCGCTCGGCAGCAGCCAGTACGTCGAGTACGCGAACGACATCTACCAGAGCGCGCGGCACCTGCTCGCGGTGATCAACAATTTGCTCGACATCTCGCGCATCGAGGCCGGCCGCATGGAGCTCGACGAGCACGCGGTGGCCATCGGCGAGGAGGTCGAGAAGGCGCTCCGGCTGCTCGAGGACGAGGCGTCGGCGGTGGATGTCAGCCTGGTCCGCGCGGTCGACAAGGACCTGCCGCTGCTGCTGGGCGATCCGCACAAGATCCAGCAGATCGTCATCAACCTCGCCGGCAACGCGATCCGCTACATGCAGGGCGGCGGCCGCGTCGTCATCAGCGCCTTTCGCGACGGCGAGGGGGGCATCGTGCTGTGCGTCGAGGATGACGGCCAGGGCATGTCCGAGGAGGACGTGCAGCGCGTGATCTCGCCGTTCGTCCGGCTCAGCAATCCGCTCGTCCGCCAGCAGGACGGGACCGGCCTCGGCCTGCCGCTGGTCAAGGCGCTGGTCGAGCTCCATGGCGGCAAGTTCGAGCTCACCAGCACACCGGGCGAAGGCACCGTGGCCGTCGCCCATTTCCCGTGCGAGCGCGTTCTCGGCGACGGGCCGGCGATGGCGGGTGGCGGCCTGGCGGGTCCGCACTAGGCCGTAAATCGTCTCAACGCGGCGCGGCCGCGAGCGCCGGCCGATCGGGCGCCAGCGCGGCGGCCGACAGGCCGAGATCGGTCAGCTCGCCCGGGATCGCCCGCCCGGCGATCAGCGCGCTGGCCAGACGGCCCATCGACGGCGAGGTCTGGATGCCGTAACCGCCCTGTCCGGCCAGCCAGAAAAAGCCGTCGACCGCCGGGTCGAACCCGGCCACCAGATCCTTGTCCGCGGCGAAGGTCCGCAGCCCCGCCCAGCTGTGCCGAACGCGCCGCACGGGCACCGTGGTCGCCCGCTGCAGCCGCTCGATGCCGGTCGCGACGTCGATCTCGTCGGGCCGGGCATCGCAGGGCGGGCTCGGCGTCTCGTCGGCGGGCGACACCAGCAGGCGGCCGGCATCGGGCTTGAAATAGAGCTGCTCGTCGGCGTCGACGACCATCGGCCAGGCCGCGACGTCGTGGCCGTCGGGCGCATCGACGAGCATCGCCGTGCGCCGTTTCGGCACGAGCCCGAGCGGCCTCGCGCCCGCCAGCAGCGCCAGCTCGTCGGCCCACGCGCCGGCGGCGTTGACGAGCAGCGGCGCGACGAAAGTGCCCGCCGCGGTGTCGACGCGCCACGCCCCGGCGTCGCGCGCGACGCCCGTGACGTCGGCGCCGGTCACGATGCGGCCGCCATACTGCCGCAGGCCGCGAAGATAGCCGTGCAACAGGGCCGCCACATCGATGTCGCGGGCATCCGGCTCGAGCATCGCCGCGACGATGTGGCCGGGCCGCAGCACCGGACACAGGGCGATCGCCTCGGCCGCCGACAGCAGCCGCGCATCGCGCACCAGGCCGCTGACGGTGGCGTGGTGACGTTCCAGGGTTTGCCTCTGGTCCTCGCGCGCGACGAACAGCAGGCCGCGCCGCGTCAGCAGCTCGTGCTCGGCGAAACCGGCCGGCGGTGTCCGGAAGAACGGGCCGGCCGCCAGCGTCAGCGCGCGCACCGTTTCGCTGCCGTAGGTGGCGGTGTACAGGGCCGCGGAGCGGCCCGTCGCATGATAGCCCGGCTGCTCCTCGCGCTCGAGCACGATCACCCGGTGCGTGGCGGCGAGGAAGTATCCGGCCGATGCGCCTGCGATGCCGGCGCCGACGATGATTACGTCGCAATGAGGCACGGCGTCCTCCCCAACCCGCGCAGGGCCACCGTTCCCGTGTCCGCAGGCGGGCCGTTCAGGCGGCCTCGAAACCCGTCAGCACGCCGAGCACGTTCGCGGCGATCGCGTCCAACGCGTATCCGCCCTCCATGACGAACAGGGTCGGCAGGCCGAGGCTGGCGATGCGTTGCCCGAGCCGCGTGTAATCGGCGGTGCGGAGGGTGAAGTGCGAAATCGGGTCCGCCTCGAACGTGTCGACGCCGAGCGAGACGACCAGCGTTTCGGGGTCGTGCTCGGCGATGCGGCTGAGCCCGATATCCAGCGACGCCGCGTACGCCTCCCAGCCCGTGCCCCAGCGGAGCGGCAGGTTGACGTTGTATCCCTCTCCGTCGCCGGCGCCCCGCTCGTCCTCGTACCCCAGGAAGTAGGGGAATTCCTGCGCCGGGTGGGCATGCAGCGAGACGAACAGCACGTCGGGGCGTTCGTAGAAGATCGTCTGCGTCCCGTTGCCGTGGTGGTAGTCGACGTCGAGGATAGCCACCCGCTGCGCCCCGTTGTCGCGCAGCCACTGCGCTGCCACCGCGGCGTTGTTGAAGAAGCAATAGCCGCCGTAGAGGTCGCGCGCGGCATGGTGGCCGGGCGGCCGGCACAGTGCGAAGACCGCGCGCTCGCCGTCCGCGCGCAGGCGCTGCGCGCCGGTCAGGGCGACGTTCACCGACGCGGTCGCCGCCTTCCACGTTCCCGCGGTGATCGGCGTGCCGGCGTCGAACGAATAGTAGCTGAGCCGCCCGTCGATCGCCTCCGGCACCGCCTGGCGGAAACCGCGGCACGGCCAGTTCAGGGGCAGCGCGTCGATATCGCCATGCTGCGCCCGCCAGTCATCGTACGCGTCGCGCACGAAATCGACGAAGGCACCGGAATGGACGCGCTCGAGCGGATCGCGTCCGAACGCGCGCGGGGCGACGACGGCGCCGAGCCCGGATTCGCGCACCCGCGCGATGATCCGCTCCGCCCGCGCCGGGCGCTCGAACGGCGGCAAGAGCTGGCCGTCGATGAGTTCGCCCTTGCCGTCCTGGAACCGGTGGTCGTCGCTGTATACGGTGATCATGGGGGCCTCGCCGGTCGATCGCACGCAACTCTCGCGCAATCGCCGCAGCCCGGCAAGCGGTCCGTGCCGGCATGCGCGACGGCCCGGCGCGATCGTCGCCGGGCCGCAACGCCCGCCTCGCGCGGCGCAGGCGGTCTACGGGATCGGTCTCAGCCGCAGCTGGTCAGCGTTCGCGCGCACGAAGCCGTACTTCTCGTAGATGCTCTGCGCGGTATCCGTCGCGAGGAAGGCGAGATAGGCCTGCGCGTTCTTGGCGTTGCGACCGGTGCTCAGGGCGCCGATCGCATAGCCGACCTTGTGCGCCTTGTTGAGCGGCGCCGGAATCGGCACCCCGTCGATCCTGCGCCCGTGCTTCTTCGCCTCGACCACCTCGGTCGTCCAGACGATGCCGACGTCGGCCTCGCCCTTCTCGATCCGGTCCGGGGTCTCGCGGTGATGGCGCGAGGTGAACCACGTCTTGCCCTCGATGGCCCAGCAGCTGCGGCACTCGGCGTTGCCCGTGACCTTCTCGTAGAGGCCGAGATCCTTCAGCATCTCCGAGCCGTAGAAGCGGAAGATGCCCTCGGTCAGGGGATTGGGATGGGACTGCACCAGATCGTCGCGCCCGAGGTCCTCGGGGCCCTTGATGCCCTTGGGGTTGCCGGCGGCGACCATGAGCTCGAGCTTGTTGTGGATGTAGATCATGTACGTGTCCATGATCCCCTTCTTCTTGAGCTGCTTGAGATGCCCGAGATTGACGCTGGCGTAGATGTCCGGGTTCTGCGCCGTGTTCTTGCCGTCGATCTGGCCCTGCTGCAGGATCTGCCCCTTGAGGATCTGGCCCGGCGGGATCGTCTCGACATAGACCGATCCGATGTCGGGGTGCCTGCCGAGGAAATCCCGGATCAGCTCCTCCATCACCATGAACTGGTTGCCCGCCAGATAGAGCACGAGGTCGGCCGTGTAGGAATCGCCGATCTCGCCGTATCGTGTCTCGCCGTTCTGCAGGAACGTCCGGTAGTCCTTGCCGTGCCCCGCATCCTGCGCCGACGCGCCCGCCGTGGCGAGCCCCGTGGCGAACACCGCGCCGGTCACCGCCGATAGCCAATTCCCTTTAATTCCCATTGAGTTTCTCCTCCCGTCATGCGGGCCCGGTCGGTTCGAACGCGTGCCGGGCGGTTCGGTACATCAGCATATCAGAATATAAGCCGCTCGCCCAATTGCCCCGAATCGCACCGCCTCCGGCACGCCGTGCCGCGGCGCCCGAATGTCGGTACGCGCCGGGCGCGCGGCGGCTCGTCAGGACGTCAGGTAGAAATATTCGCCGAGGACGCCGAGGCTGACGATGGCGCAGATCAGCAGCGGCGCCTGGAAGGCACGGGGCAGTGCGCGCGAAGTCGTGCCGGCCGCGAGCAGCGTGCCCAGCACCGCGAACGCGAGTCCGAGCGCGGCGACGCCGGTCTCGCGGTAGGTGAGGCCGCCGAGAGCCAGCGCGATGCCGAGATTCTCCAGCGTGGCCGGGATGTCCGGCAGAACCGGGCGGCGGCGCTCGACGATCGCCTCGTAGATCGGCACGACGCAGAGGATCGCGACGGCGGAGAAACAGAGCCCCATGCTCACCGTCACGATCATCGCCGTGATCTGCGCCGAGAGTGGAATCATGCCGCCCGCGTCTCCCCGAATCCGGAAATCCGTGCCCCTGTTCCCATGCCGCCGCCGCTTCGTCGATAACGGTCCCCGGCTGGTCCGGAGACGGTCGCAACGTCGGGCGCACGTTATTTGTTAATTTTCTGTAAATAAATATAAAATTTTTTGAACCGCTTGAAAACCCCTTGCTGCGGATCGATCGTGGCGGGCGGCAAAAAACGCCGCCGGCGCGCCGCCGGCGGACCGGCTCAGACGTTCGAATCCGGAACCGCGGCCTTTTTCTTGGCGACGAACTCGCCGAGTGCTTCGTCGAGGCCGGGATCGATCGCCGGCGCCTCGTACTCGGCGAGCATCTTCTTCCACAGCTGGTTGGCGCGCTGCGCGGCGTCGCGCGAGCCCTCGGATTCCCATTGCTCGAACGAGTTGTTGTCGGCGATCCGCGAGCGCCAGAATGCGGTCTCGAAGTTCGCCTGCGTGTGCGCGCAGCCGAGATAGTGGCTGCCCGGTCCGACCTCGCGGATCGCGCCCATCGCCTGCCCGTTCTCGCTCAGATCGACGCCGTTGCAGAAGGTCTGCAGCATCGAGCACTGGTCGGCGTCCATGACGAATTTCTCGTAGCCCATGGCGAGCCCGCCCTCGAGCCAGCCCGCGGCGTGCAGCATGAAGTTGACGCCGGCAAGCAGCGCCGGCTGCAGCGTGTTGGCCGACTCGTAGGCGGCCTGGGCGTCGGCGATCTTCGACGCGCACAGCGCGCCGCCGGAGCGGAACGGAATGCCGAGGCGCCGCGCCAGCTGGGCCGCGCCGTAGGTAACGAGCGCCGGTTCGGGCGTACCGAAGGTCGGCGCACCCGACTGCATCGAGATCGAGCTGGCGAAGGTGCCGAAGACGACCGGCGCACCCGGCCGCACCAGCTGCGTCAACGCGACGCCGGCCAGCACCTCGGCGAGGACCTGCGTCAGCGTTCCGGCCACCGTCACCGGGCTCATGGCGCCGGCGAGGATGAACGGCGTCACCACCGTCGCCTGGTTGGCCCGGGCGTACACCTTCAGCGCGCCCAGCATCGTGGCGTCGAAGGTCAGCGGCGAATTGGCGTTGATCAGGCTGATGACGACGCAGTTCGTGTCGACGAATTCGTCGCCGAACACGAGCCGGGCCATGGCCATCGTGTCCTCGGCGCGCTCCGGTGCCGTCACCGAGCCCATGAACGCCTTGTCGGAATAGCGGATGTGGCTGTAGACCATGTCGAGATGGCGCTTGTTCACCGGCAGGTCAACCGGCTCGCACACGGTCCCGCCCGAGTGATGCAGCGCCGGCGAGAGGTAGGCCAGCTTCACGAAATTTCGGAAATCCTCGATCGTCGCGTAGCGCCGTCCCTCCTCGAGGCTGCGGATGAAGGGCGGGCCGTAGGCCGGCACGAAGACCGTCGCGTCGCCGCCGATCGTCACGCTGTTGGCCGGATTGCGCGCGTGCTGCGTGAACGTCGCCGGGGCGCTTGCCTGGATGATCGCGCGCAGCATGCCGGGCTCGAAGCGGACGCGTTCGCCCTGCACGTCGGCGCCGGCGTCGCGCCAGATCTTCAGCGCCTCGGGGTCGTCGCGGAACTCGATGCCGATCTCCTTGAGGACCGTTTCCGCGTTCGCCTCGATCGTCGCCAGCCCCTCCTCGTCGAGCACTTCGAACGGCCGGAACCTGCGCGTCACGAAGGGCAGCCGCGCGCCGCCCCCGCCGCCGGCGCGTGCCGCCCGCCGCGCCTCGCGTCCGCCGCCACGGCCGGTGCGGCGACCGCCGCCTTCCGTAGCGCGGTCCGTCTGCGAATCGCCGGTATCCATGCTCCCTACCCCGCTAGTGCCCGCCGCCAGGCCGGGCCCGATCCTGCCGATCTATGCATAGCGGGCGCGGCGACACTCGCGAAATCGCGACGCACAGCGCGAAAACCGCGCCATGCCGGCGCCCCGCTTGCAGAACGACGACGACGGCCGCAAGATCGCGGCGGCGCAGAACACGACGGACCCCATGACCGACCTCACCGCAACGCCGCGCGGGGCGCTGCTCCGCGGCCTGACCGACGCGACCGGCATGCCGGCGCTCACCCTGCTCGCCAGCATGATCGGCTACGGCTCGATGTCGCGCGAGTACGGGCTGACGCTGTGGAGCTCGGTGCTGTCTACGGCACTCGTCTGGGGCCTGCCGGGACAGATCGCCATGGTCGAGCTCTACGCGGTCGGCGCGCCCGTCGTCGCCGTCGTCCTCGCGGCCTCCGCCGCGAACGCCCGCTTCCTACCGATGGTGCTCTCGGTAATGCCGCTGATCAATGAAGGTGTCGCCAAACGGCGCTGGCGCTATGCGATCGCGCATTTCATGTCGCTCAACCCGTGGGCCGCGCTGATGCGCGAGGGGCCGCGCATGAACCCGGCGCTGCGCGGGCCCTACTTCGCCGGCTTCGCGGCGATCTGCTTCGGCGCGGCGCTGGTCGGCACCGCCGCCGGCTTCCTGCTCGCCGGGACGCTGCCGCGCGACGTCACCCTCAGCCTCGTCTTCCTCAACCCCGTCTTCTTCACGCTGGTCTTCGTCGACGTGCGCGAGTGGGGGCTGGTCGTGGCGGTCATGCTCGGCGCCGTGGCCGGTCCGGCGTTCCACCTCGTGTCCTCGGACTGGGGCCTGATCCTGACCGGCGCCGTTGCCGGGACTCTCGCCTATCTGTGGGATCGCCGGCTGCGGGGACGCCATGGCTGACTGGCGTCTGTGGGCCATCGTCGTGCTGTCGGGCCTCGCGACCTATCTCTGGCGGGCGCTCGCCGTCGCCATCGCCGGCCGGGTCAGCCCCGCCAGCGAGGCGTTCCGGCTGTTCTCGTGCATCGCCTATGCGATGCTCGCCGGTCTGATCGCCCGCATGGTGATCCTGCCCGATGGCGTGCTCGGCGAGACGCCGCTCGCCATCCGTGTCGCCGGAGTCGGCGTCGCCATCGCAGTCTTCTTCGGGATGCGCCGCAACCTGCCGCTCGGCGTCATCGCCGGCGTGGCGGTGTTCGCGACGCTTTTGCACTGGCCCGGCCTCGCCGCCGGACC
>JBFHDX010000056.1:0-24088 GCA_041584475.1 Alphaproteobacteria bacterium | reverse complement strand
TCGGGCTTCGCTCCGGCGCCCTCGAGCACCATCACGGCACGCCGGCCGTCGGCCGACAAGACGATATCGGGTCTGCCGAAAAACGCGATCGGCGGGCCCTCGACGAACAGGTCCGGCACGACCAGCGGCATCTCGCTGGCAATCGCCACCCGCAGTCGCACGGCGCCGTTCTCGGCCGGGGCCAGGACCGCCTGTTCGACGCGCACGCCGAACGCCTCCGCCGGCTGCGGCACCTGGGCGCGGTAGCGGTCGATCAACGGCGCCGCCGGGGTCGGACTCGCCGGGCCGGCCGGGATGTCGAGGCGCAGCGTGCCGCTCCACGGGATGCACAGCTCCTTGCAGGTCAGATAGGTGACCTCGGCCTGCAGGCGCAGCGCCTCGCCGATGGCCTTGGGGCGCACCGTCAGCGGCAGTACGACCTCCTCGGCATAACCCATCGTCTCCATGTCGAAGATGGTGAAGCGGTGTGGCGCCGGCCAAGCGGTCTCCACCGAATCCAGATTGACCGACTGCGACCAGTCGGCTTCCGGCGGAAAGCCGGCCTGGCCGGGTGACCGCCAGTAGATCTTCCAGCCCGGCTGCATGCGGAAATGCAGGCCGAGGCGCAACGCCTCGAGCTCCCCGCTACCCGCGACCGCCGAGACCAGCCGCATGTCGACCTGGTCGCTCGTGTTCCAGTCGCTGGCGTAGGTCTGCGCGAATGAAGGCGGCGCCAGCGCCGCGACCGCGAGGAAGGCGATCGCGAGGCGGATCGGGGCGAGTAATGTTCTCACGCAGCGCACGTCCGTAATCTCGTATGGTTAACAACAGGTTAAACCGCGACCCCCCGAATGCGGCGGCATCGCTGGTATATAGGCATTCGATCGCCGCGTGTCCTCACATTCCCGTGTTGGCCCCGTCGTCGTCGCGGCTTTCCTGCGCCGCAAGGCGACGCACGGTCGCCCGCGACGACGCGCGCTCGGCGGGGCTCATCTCCGGCTCGAGGGCCGCCGCCGCCGCGGCCGCCTGCTCGTGCCCGTTCTGCGCCGCCAGCGTGAACCACGCGTGGGCGCGCACGCGGTTCAGGCCGACGCCCTGATGCGGCAGGGAGTAAAGCCGTCCGAGCGCGTACTGCGCCCATGCGTCGCCCTGTGCGCCGGCAAGCGTGAACCATCGCTCCGCCGCCACGTAGTCGCGGCCGATGAGTTCGCCGTTGTAGTAGAGCGCCCCGAGATTGTATTGCGCCCCGCGATGGCCCTTGTCGGCGGCGAGCCGGAACAGGCGTACCGCTTCCCGAACGTCGGGGGGAACGCCTTCGCCCTTCAGGTACATGCTGCCGAGGCTGAACTGCGAGAGGGTGTCGCCGGCCGCGGCGGCGCGCCGGTACCACGCCGCCGCCGCTTCGGGGTCCTTGGTGACGCCGCGTCCCGTCCGGTAGAGCGAGCCGAGCACGAACTGCGCCTGCGTCTGGCCGTTCTCGGCCGCCCGACGGTACCACGGAACGGCTTCCGCCGTGCGGCCGTCCCGGCTCAGCGATACCGCCTTGCGGAACGCCTCGTTGGCGATCTCCGCCCGCACGGTGGGGTCCGCCGGCGGCTCCGGTTCGGCCACACGCGTCGCGCCGCCGGCCGCGCAACCGGCGAGGATCGTCAGCGCCAGGACTACGGGAACAACCCGCGCGCCGGACCCACCGTCATACATGCCCCGCAATCCCCCTTCGCCGGCCACCACCGCCCGCGGTCGGTGCACGAAGTGTACACCATAGCAAACCTGCCAGCCACGCGCGGCGCCGATTCGTCGCACCGGGTCCGCTTGACCTTTGTTTAACCCGGTCTTCGTACTATTCTTTAGTGACATGGTGGACGCCGTCCGATGCGGTTTGTCGCGCATCGTCGGCACAACAGGGTGATGACGCAGGTGACGTCGGACGAGGACAAATCGGGCTATCTGACGGGGCAGTTGCTGATCGCGATGCCGCAGATGCAGGATCCGCGCTTCGAGCGATCGGTGATCTACATCTGCGTCCACAACGCCGAAGGGGCGATGGGGCTGCTCGTCAACCGGCGGGCGGAGGAGCTCACCTTCCACGAGCTCCTGCAGCAGCTCGGCATCGAAACCGGCAACCCGCCGGCAGAATTGCCGATCCATATCGGCGGCCCGGTCGAATCGGGGCGCGGCTTCGTCCTGCATACGAACGATTACGCCCAGGGCAGCACGATCCGTGTCGACGACATGGTCAATCTCACGGCGACGATCGACATCCTCAAGGACATCGCCGAGGGGCACGGCCCGCGCCAGGCGCTGCTCGCGCTCGGCTACGCCGGTTGGGGTGCCGGGCAGCTCGACGGCGAGATCCAACAGAACGCCTGGCTCAACGTGCCGGCGGACGAGACGCTGATCTTCGACTCCAGCCTCGAGAAGAAGTGGGAGCGGTCGATCGCCAAACTCGGCGTCGACATCTCGCTGCTCTCCGGCGACGCCGGCCACGCCTGATCGCCAGTACCTCATCCACTTGCGTGGAATCGGCACCGGCCCGCTCCCCCGCCCGGCCAGCCAACGGTATCGTACGCCGTGCGTGGCCGGGCGGGGGAGCGGGCTGGAGCGAACTTATCGGATAATGCTCTAGCGGCTCCGCCCGGCGGGGCGCGCTGCCGTCTAGGGTCGCGGATCGCCGCGCAGGATGGCAAAGGTGACGTGGTCCTGCCAGCGCCCGTTGATCTTCAGGAAGGCGCGCGCAAGGCCCTCCTCGACGAAGCCGGTCTTGCGCAGCAACGCCCTGCTGGCGATGTTTTCCGGCAGGCAGGCGGCCTCGACCCGGTTCAGGCCCAGTTCGCCGAAGGCGAAGTCGAGCAGGCAAGAGACCGCCTCAGTCATGTAGCCGTTGCGGGCGTATGGTTCGCCGATCCAGTAGCCCAGACTGCCGGCCGAGGCGACCCCCCGCCTGACGTTGGTGAGCGAGATGCCGCCGAGCAGCGCCCCGTCCTGTCGGTCGAAGATCAGGAACCCGTATCCGGTCCGTGCCTGCCATTCGGCCAGCATCTGCCGGCGGCGGCGCCGAAACGCCGCGACGGAAGCCGCATCGCCCGTCCAGCTGGGCTCCCAGGGCTCTAGGAACTGCCGGCTCGTCGCGCGCAACTCGCTCCACCCGGCAGCGTCGGATCGCCGCGGCGGCCGTATGAGTATCCGCGGGCCGACCAGCGTCGTCCGCGGGGCTGTTCTGTTGAACGGAAGCCACATCGACGTCTGGATCCGATGCCTCGACCGCGAACCGCGACGGTCAGGCGGAAAGCCGTTCCAGCAGGTCCCGATAGGACATCATCCGGCCTGCTGGCCCGATCGCGGCGACCGAGGGGTGACCCGAGAAGATCCGCCGCGCCGTGCGGCGCACCGCGGCGGCGTCGACGGCGTCGATGCGGCGCACGATCTCGTCGACCGGGATCGGCGCACCGTAGACGAGGACCTGGTCGCCGATCTGCTCCGCGCGTGCGCCCGTCGACTCGAGCGACATCAGGGTCGACGCCTTGAGCTGATTTCGCGCACGGCGGATCTCGTCCTCCTCGACGCTGTCGGCGAGGCCGAGGATCTGTTCGCAGATCACCGGCATCAGTTCGCCGGCCTCCTGCTCGCCGGTGCCGGCGTAGATTCCGAACAGGCCGCAGTCCGAATAATGCGTGCAGTAACTGTGGATCGAATAGACGAGGCCGCGTCGCTCGCGAATTTCCTGGAACAGGCGCGACGACATGCCGCCGCCGAACAGCGCCGAGAGCACGGACGCCGCGAACAGATCCGCGTCGTGCAGGCCGACTCCGGGAAAGCCGAGCGTGATGTGCACCTGCTCGAGATCCCGGGTCTCGGTGTAGTCGCCGCCGACGTAACGGGCCGGTTGCCTGGCGAGCGGCTGCTTCCGCGGCAGATCGCGAAACAGCGTCCGGGCCAGGGTGACGAGATGCTCGTGCTCGATCATGCCGGCCGCCGACAGCACCATCGCGCCGCTGCCGTAAGCGTCGTTGAGATAGCCGATGACCGCGTCGCGCGGCATCGTGCGGACACGTTCCGCGTCGCCGAGCACCGGCCGCCCGAGCGGCTGCTCGGGAAACGCCACCTGCTGGAAGTGATCGAAGATCACGTCGTCCGGCGTGTCGTGGGCCTGGCCGATTTCCTGCAGGATCACGCTGCGCTCGCGCGCCAGCTCGTCGGGGTCGAACACCGAGTGCTGCAGGATGTCCGCGAGGATGTCTACGGCCAGCGCGATATCCTCCTTCAGCACCTTTGCGTAGTAGGCCGTGTGCTCGCGGGTCGTGAAGGCATTGAGGTGACCGCCCACGGCCTCGATCTCGGAGGCGATGTCGAGCGCCGAGCGCCGGCTCGTCCCCTTGAACGCCATGTGTTCGAGCAGATGGGCGACGCCGTTGATCTCCGCCGGCTCGTTGCGCGTGCCGGCGGCAACGAACACGCCGGCCGACACGGTCTCGACCGCGTCCATGGTGTGCGTGACCACACGCAGCCCGTTCTCCAGCCGGGTCAGGCGGACGGTCATGCCGCGCCCCGCAGTGCCGCGCGGTCGCGGATGTGCGCCTGGACGGCCTCGAGGTCGTTCGGTAGCGTCGTCGACCGTTCTTCGCGCTCGAACAGGTCGGCGAGCCGCCGGGGCAGTGCCGGGCGAATCCCAGTGGCCCGCTCGACGGCGTCGGGAAACTTGGCCGGGTGGGCCGTCGCCAGCGCCACCACCGGCAGCGCCGGATCGCGCGCCTTCGCCCGTGCCGCCGAGACCCCGATCACCGAATGGGGATCGAGCAGTTCGCCGTGCGCGGCGAACTCCCTGTCGATCGCGCGCAGCGTCTCGGCGTCGTCGAGCCGACAGCCGTCGAAAACGTCGCGCACCTCCGGCATCGCATCGTCCGGCAAGCGCAGCCGGCCGCTCTTGCGGAAATCGCTCATGGCTCTCGCCACCACGTCGCCGTCGCGATCGAGCACGTCGAACAACAGGCGCTCGAAATTGCTCGAGACCTGGATGTCCATGCTCGGGGACAAGGTCGGCTGGACCTCGCGCATTTCCATGCGGCCGCTCTCGAGAAAACGGGTCAGGATGTCGTTCCGGTTCGAGCCGACGATCAGCTGCGCGACCGGCAATCCCATCGCCCGCGCGGCATAGCCCGCATAGACATTGCCGAAATTCCCGGTCGGCACGGCGAAGGCGACGGCCCGATCCGGCGCCCCGAGCGCGACAGCGGCGTGCACGTAGTAGACCGTCTGCGCCATGATCCGCGCCCAGTTGATCGAGTTCACCGCGCTCAATCGCATGGCTTCGCGGAACGCCCGGTCACCGAACATCGCCTTCACGAGGTCCTGGCAATCGTCGAACGTACCCTCGATCGCGATGTTGTGGACGTTCGGCGACAGCACCGTCGTCATCTGCCGGCGCTGCACCTCCGAGACGCGGCCGTGCGGATGGAGGATGAAGATCTCGACGGCGTCGCGGTCCCGGCAGGCCTCGATCGCAGCCGAGCCGGTGTCGCCCGATGTCGCGCCGACAACGGTCACTCGCTCGCCGCGCAGCGAGAGCACGTGATCGAACAGCCGACCCAGCAATTGCAGGGCGACATCCTTGAACGCCAGCGTCGGCCCGTGGAACAGCTCCATGAGCCAGAGGTTCGCGTCGAGCTGCTTGAGCGGCACCACCGCGGCGTGATCGAACGGGGCGTAGGCGTCGTGCACCAGCGCCGCCAGGGCCTCCTTGGCGATCCGGCCGCCGACGAACGGGCGAACGATCTGCAGCGCCTGTTCGGCGTAGCTCAGGCCGCGCAGCGCCCGCAGCGCAGCGTCGTCAAGCCGAGGCCAGTCCTCCGGCACGTAGAGCCCGCCATCGGCGGCGAGGCCGGCCAGCAGGACCTCGTCGAACGCCAGGACCGGGGCCTTCCCGCGGGTACTGATATAACGCAATTCCAACAACCTCCGGCAATCCGGCCCAACCTAGCGACGGCCGGTGGGCCAGGCAAGGTCGGCTCAACCCGCGGCGAGGTACCGGCGGCCGAGATGCGACTTGAATGACTCCGCGTCGAGCGGCCGTCCGGTTGCCGCCTCGACGAGCTCGTCCGTTGTCAGCAGGGATGCCTTCGCATGCACGTTGCGGCGCAGCCAGCCGATCAGCGGCCCGAAGTCGCCGCACGCGATCGAGCGCATGATCGTCGCGTCCTGCCGGTGCGCCGCCTCGGCGAGCTGGGCCGCCGCCATCGCGCCCATCGTGTAGGTCGGGAAGTAACCGAAATCCCCGCCCGGCCAGTGGATGTCCTGGAGACAGCCGCGTCGGTCGTCGGGCGGCGTGATGCCCAGCAGTTCCTTCATGCCCTCGTTCCATGCGCCGGGCAGATCGGCGACCGCAAGCTCGCCCGCCATCATCGCCCGCTCGAGGCGGGTGCGAACGATGATATGCGCCGGATAGGTGACCTCGTCGGCCTCGACGCGGATGAACCCCGGTTCGACGCGCGTCGCCAGGCGATACAGGTTGTCCGCCGACGCGGCCGGGCCCGCGCCGGCGAATGCTTCCGCGATCAGCGGCGCCGCCCAGCGGAAGAACTCCGGCGAGCGGCAGATCTGCATCTCCAGCAGCAGCGACTGGCTTTCGTGCAGGATCATGCCGCGCGCGCGCCCCACCGGCTGGTAGCGCCATGCCCGCGGGCGGCCGCGCTCATACACCGCGTGGCCACTCTCGTGCAGCACCGCCATCAGCGCATCGCCGGGGTCGTCCGCGTTGTAGCGCGTGGTGATCCGGCTGTCGTCCGGCGTGCCGGCCGAAAACGGATGCAGGCTCTCGTCCAGCCGCGCGCTGGAAAATTCGAGTCCGACCGCTTCCGCCATGCGCCGGCACAGCGCCTTCTGGGCTTCGATCGGGAAGCGACCGCTCGGTCGCTTCGGAACCGGCGCCTGCGTTTGTCGATCCAGGACGCGGTCGAGCAGATCGGGCAGGAAGTCGGCGTAGTCATCGAGCAGCGCGACGATCTTGCCGGTGTCGGCATACGGCTCGTACGCGTCCATCAGCGCGTCGTAGACCGGCCGCCCGAGCGCTTCCGCCTTGGCTTGTCCGGCTTCGCGCGTCAACGCCACGACCTCCTCCAGGTGCGGCCGCAGTGCGGCGAAGCCAGAATCGGCGCGGGCCTGCCGCCAGACGAACTCGCAGTTCGAGTTGGCGCGCGACCGCGCGGCGACGAGCGGCGCCGGCAGCGCCGTCGCGTGCAACCACAGCCGCCGCATTTCCCGCAGATTGGCCGCCTGCCAGGCGTCGAGCCCACCGCGCTCGGATTCGGCGGCGTCGAGCAGCGCGCCGACCCGTGGCTCGCCCAGCGTCGCGTGCGCCAGCTGCTCGAGCATCGCCAGCTGCTCGGCGCGCGACGTTGCACCCCCAGGGGGCATGACCACCGACATGTCCCAGTGCAGGACGCCGATGCACTCGCCGATCAGGGCGTGGCGGCGGAAGACCGATTCGAGCTCGGCGTACGGTCCGGGCGGCGCCAAGCGGTCGCCCGCCGCTGAAGCCTCAGCCGTCATCGTCCCGTCTCCGCAGGGTCACGTGATACGCCACATAGACCACCAGCAGGGCGGTCGCCAGCGAGAACCAGGTGATCGCGTAGCCCAGATGGTCGTTGCGCGTGTCGACGCGCCATTCGTGCGCGGCCGGATAGCGCCGGTCGAAAGCGGCATCCGCTTCCGTCGTCGGATCCTCGGGATCGGGCTCGGCGGGGGACTCGTCGGTGGCGTAGACGTAATAGTCGGCGAAGGGCGGCATGCCCGCGGCCTCGGCCATGGCAGCCAGATCCATGTAATACCACTGGTTTTCCGCGGGCCGGTTGTCCGGTACGAACCAGCCGGGCGTGCCGGGCGCCCGGACGATGCCGGTCACGGTCATCTCGCCTTCCGGCGCCGCCACGGACAAGGTCCTGTCGAGCGGTACCCAGCCGCGGTTGACCAGGATGATGCCACCCCGGTCCGAGCGCACAAGCGGTGTGATCAGGTCGACTCCGGGTTTGCCGTCCCGCACCCGGTTGAGGAGACGCATCTCGGCCAAGTGGTCGTAGCGGCCGGTCACCGTGACCGGCCGGTACAGGAGGTCGGGCAGCAACACGCGGCTGTCCTGCGGCAGGGCGATCGCCGGGCCGGAGGCGCGCAGCTGACGCTCCTCGATCAGGGCCGTCTTCCACTGCAGCCGCTCGAGTTGCCACACGCCGAGGCCGACCAGCACCGCCAGCGCGGGCAGGGTGATGACGGTCGGCCAGAATGTCGGTTTGAACGGCAAATCTCTCCGCATGCTGTTGCAGGCCCGCCGATGCCGGCGGTCAACCCTGAAATAATACAGGGCCGCCGTTCATTCAAAGGTGTTCCTGCCGCCCTCGCCCGCCTTGTGGCGGTACTGCAGGGCAATCAGAGTCGCCTTGAGCGGTCGCAGCAGCGCGAGCGACGCGGCCAGGATGGTGGGGATCCACAGCACCATATGAAGCCAGTAGGGGGGCCGGAACGTCAGCTCGGTCCAGATCGCGAGGCCGACGACCAGCGGCCCGGTAACGAACATCACGAACACCGCGGGACCGTCGCCGCTGTCCTCGGCTCGCAGGTCGAGGCCGCACACCGCGCATCGGCGCGCGACCTTCAGGTATCCCGCGAACAGCCGACCCTGGCCGCAGCGCGGGCACCGGCACCGCAGGCCCGCGCGAAGCGGGGAAACCGCGGGACGGGGCTCCATCAGCGCGGTCCGCGAAGCCCGGCGCTCGCGGCGCTAGGCAAGCTCAGCCGCCCCAGATGTAGATGCAGCTGAACAGGAACAGCCAGACGACGTCGACGAAATGCCAGTACCAGGCGGCCGCTTCGAAGCCGAAATGATGGTCGGGCTTGAAGTGTCCCTTCGCGGCCCGGAACAGGCAGACGGTCAGAAAGATCGAGCCGATGATGACGTGCGCGCCGTGGAACCCGGTCGCCATGAAGAAGGTCGACGGATAGATGCCGCCCTTGAACTCGAACGGCGCATGGAAGTACTCGTAGCCTTGCAGGGCGGTGAAGGTGACGCCGAGAAGAACCGTGATGGCGAGCCAACGCACGGTGCCCTCGCGGTCGCCGAGGATGACCCGGTGATGCGCAACGGTCACCGTGGCACCCGACGTCAGCAGGATCAGCGTATTCACCAGCGGAATCTCGTACCACGGGAAGGTCTCGATGCCTTCGGGCGGCCAGATGCCACCGGGCAGATCCAGCGGCACCTCGCGCGGGAACAGGCTGGCATTGAAGAAGGCCCAGAAGAACGCGGCGAAGAACATCACCTCCGAGGCAATGAACAGCATCATCCCGTAGCGCAGGCCGAGCTGCACGACAGGGGTGTGATGCCCCTCTTGGACCGCCTCCCTGACGACGTCGCGCCACCAGACGAACATGGTGACCAGCATCAGGATGATACCTGGGAAGAACGTCGCGGCACCGAACATGCCGCCGATGCCGCCCACCATGTCCGGGTGCATGTAGAGCACCAGGCCGAAGGTCAGCAGGAAGGCGGCCAGTGCGCCGAGCGCCGGCCACGGGCTGGGGTCGACGAGGTGGTATTCGTGCTTCTGGGCCTCTGCGCTCATGATATCGTTCCTTGCTCCCGTTCCAGAGAGGTTGCCATGGGTCGTCCGCCGGTCATTCGGCGGTCCCTGCCCGGTGCGCCGGTGCCGACGCGAGTTCGTCGGCGCTGCCGTCCTTCGGGAAGAAGGTGTAGGACAGCGTGATCGTCCTCACCTCGTCGAGGTGGCGGTCGTCGTCGATCGCCGGATCGACGAAGAACGACACCGCCATGTCGGCCGAGGCACCGGCTTCGAGCCGCTGCTCGGTGAAGCAGAAGCAGTCGATCTTCTCGAAATAGCGGGCCGCCTTGAGCGGCGTGACATTGAACGTCGCCGTGCCGACCGTCGGCCGATCGGCGGTGTTCTCGGCACGATAGAATGCCAGCGCCGTCTCGCCGACGCGCACGGTCATCGGCGGCTGCGACGGCCCGAACCGCCACGGCAGCGCCGGGTTGACCCCGGCATCGAAGCGCACGGTCAGCTCGCGCCCGGTCACCGTGGCGCTCGGCCCGGCGGCGACGCCCGGCGTTCCGCCGAAGCCGGTGACGCGGCAGAACAGCTCGTACAGGGGAACCGAGGCATAGGCGAGACCAGCCATCGCGAGCGGGATCAGCGCCACGACCGCGAGCGTCCTCCGGTTCCGGCGGGCGGTCCGATCGTCCATCGTTCAGCCTCCGCCCATGCGCACGATGGCGACCACGTAGAACAGCACCATCAGCGCGACGAGCACGGCGGCCAGCGCAAGGTTCTTGCCGCGCTGGCGGCGGTGCACCTCGCTGCGAAAGCGCTTGCCCGATCCATCCGCGCGCTTGTCGTCGTTGCTCATCGAGACCGCCCGCATCGCCCGCTTATCCGGCCGCGCCCGGCGCGCGGTCGACGACCATGAGCGCGTAGAGCGCCGCGAGATAGAAGATCGAATAGCCGAACATCCGCCGCGCCGGCGCGTCGGCCTCGCTGCGCAGGACGGCGACGGCGGCGCCGACGAAACCGAGGCTCAGCAGAACCGACGCGGTGCCGTAGAGCCAGCCGGTCGTGCCGAGGAGCGTCGGCGTCAGCGCCAGCGGCAGCAGCAGCAGCGTGTAGACGAGCATCTGGCGCCGCGTTGCCGCCTTGCCCTCGACGACCGGCAGCATCGGCACGCCGGCCCGGCCGTATTCGCTGCAGCGGTACAGGGACAACGCCCAGAAATGCGGCGGCGTCCAGAAGAAGATGATGGCGAACAGCGCCAGCGATTCGATCGAGACCGTACCGGTCACCGCCGCCCAGCCGATCACCGGCGGAAAGGCGCCGGCGGCGCCGCCGATGACGATGTTCTGCGGCGTCCGCCGCTTGAGCCAGACCGTGTAGATCAGGACGTAGAACAGGATGGCCAGCGCCAGCAGCGCCCCGGCCACCGGGTCGACCATCAGTGCCATCAGCGTCACCGCCGCCACCGCGAGCACGATGCCGAAGCCGAGCGCGTCGCCGGGCACGATGCGGCCGGCCGGGATCGGCCGCTCGCGGGTCCGCGTCATCAGCGCGTCGATATCGCGGTCGTACCACATGTTGATGGCGCCGGCGGCACCCGAGCCGACGGCGATGCAGAGCACCGCGACCGCCGCCAGCACCGGATGGATCGGGCCCGGTGCCAGCAGGATGCCGACGAGCCCGGTGAACACGACGAGCGACATCACGCGCGGCTTCAGCAGCGCGACGAAATCGCCCGGGCCGGCGGCGTCCTTGGCGCTGGCGGTGCCGGCCGCGCGCGCCATGCGGTAGGTGGTCTGCGTCATCGCACCCCGGCCCGCCGGCTACCGCACCACCGGCAGCTCGTTGTAGGTGTGGAACGGCGGCGGCGAGGGCACCGTCCACTCGAGCGTCGTCGCCCCGTCGCCCCAGTAGTTGGCCTCGACCTTGCGGCCGCTGCGCATGGCGCTGAACAGGATGTACAGGAACAGCAGCGTCGACGCTGCGGTGATGTACGAGCCGATCGACGAGACGTAGTTCCAGCCGGCGAACGCGTCCGGATAGTCGATATAGCGTCGCGGCATACCGGCGAGGCCCGAGAAGTGCATCGGGAAGAACGTCATGTTGATGCCGACGAAGCTGGTCCAGAAGTGGATCTTGCCCAGCGTCTCGTTGTACTGCCGGCCGCACATCTTGCCGATCCAGTAGTACATGCCGGCGAAGATCGCCGAGACCGCGCCGATCGAGAGCACGTAGTGGAAGTGCGCGACGACGTAGTAGGTGTCGTGCAGCGCGATGTCCATGCCGGCGTTGGCGAGCACGACGCCGGTGACGCCGCCGACGGTGAACAGGAAGATGAAGCCGATCGCCCACAGCATCGGCGTGTCGAAGCGCAGCGAGCCGCCCCACATGGTGGCGACCCAGCTGAAGATCTTCACGCCGGTCGGCACCGCGATGACCATCGTCGCCGCCGTGAAGTAGACGCGCAGGTCGATGTCCATGCCGACGGTGTACATGTGGTGCGCCCACACGATGAAGCCGACGAAGCCGATCGCGACCATGGCGTAGGCCATGCCGAGATAACCGAAGACCGGCTTGCGCGAGAACGTCGCCACGACCTGGCTGATGATGCCGAAGCCGGGCAGGATCATGATGTAGACCTCGGGATGCCCGAAGAACCAGAACAGGTGCTGGAACAGCACCGGGTCGCCGCCGCCCTCGGGCCGGAAGAAGGTGGTGCCGAAATTGCGGTCGGTGAGCAGCATGGTGATCGCGCCGCCGAGCACCGGCAGCGCCAGCACCAGGAGGAACGCCGTCACCAGGATCGACCACACGAACAGCGGCATCTTGTGCAGCGTCATGCCCGGCGCGCGCATGTTGAAGATCGTCGTGATGAAGTTGATCGCGCCGAGGATCGACGAGGCGCCGGCGAGATGCAGCGAGAAGATCGCCATGTCGACGGCGGCGTCCGGATGCCCGAGCACCCCCGAAAGCGGCGGATAGACGGTCCAGCCGGTGCCCGCGCCGCCGCCGATCAGCGCCGACATCAGGAGCAGCGCGAAGGCCGGGATCAGCAGCCAGAAGCTGATGTTGTTCATGCGCGGGAAGGCCATGTCCGGCGCGCCGATCATCAGCGGCACGAACCAGTTGCCGAAGCCGCCGATCAGCGCCGGCATGATGACGAAGAACACCATGATCAGCCCGTGCGCGGTGACCACCACGTTCCACTGGTGGCCGTCCGGCGTGCCGTCCATCGTCATGTACTGGACGCCCGGCTCCATCAGCTCGAGCCGCATGTACACCGAGGCGAGCAGGCCGATGATCCCCGCGACCAGCGCGAAGGTCAGGTACATCGTGCCGATGTCCTTGTGGTTCGTCGAATAGAGCCACCGGCGCCAGCCGGTCGGCGTGTGGTGTTCTTCGTGCGCGTGCGCCGAGCTCGTCGCGTTGGCCATCGTCTCTGTCCTCTCCTCTCGCGCTGCCTACCGGAGGCCGTCGTTGTGCGCCAGTCGCGCCGCGGCCGGTTCGTCGACGCGCGCGAACTCCTCGCGCGCCTTCGCCACCCATTCCTCGAACGCCGCCTCGCTCACCGCCTCGATGGCGATCGGCATGTAGGAATGGTTGACGCCGCACAGCTCCGAGCAGAAGCCGTAATAGACGCCCGGCTTGGTGATCTCGACCCAGGTCTCGTTGAGCCGCCCGGGCACGGTATCGAGCTTGACGCCGAGCGCCGGCACGCCCCAGCTGTGCAGCACGTCGGTCGCCGTCAGCAGCAGCCGGATCTTCTTGCCGACCGGCAGCACGACGCGGTTGTCGGTCTCCATCAGCCGCTTCGACGGATCCTCGAGATCCTCGGCGAACACCATGTTGGCGTCGAAGGTGAAGTTGCCGTGGTCGGGATACTCGTAGCTCCAGTACCACTGGTGGCCGATCACCTTCAGCGTCATGTCGGCGTCGAGCACCTTGTCGTTCTCGACCATGACCCGGTAGGACGGGATGAAGATGAGCACCAGAATGATCACCGGGATGACCGTCCACAGCACCTCGAGCGTCGTGTTGTGCGTCGTCCGCGACGGTGTCGGATTGCGCCGCTCGCTGTAGCGGAAGACGACCCACGCGAGCAGCGCGAGCACGAACAGCGAGATGATCGTGATGACCCACAGCAGCAGGTTGTGGAATTCGACGAGCCGCTCCATCGAGGAGGATGCCGGCTCCTGGAAGCCCATCTGCCAGGGCAGCGGTTCCCCGGCCCAGGCGACGCCGGCCGACGCCACCAGACCCAACGCCGCAAACGCGGCCAGTCGCAATTTCACGGTGCTCTCTCCCGTCTCTGACACCAACTGTCGCAGTCGGCTTATCGCCCTGCCGGAATCGCCGTCCGGCGCGGACCCCGCCCAAAACTGCGCGGCATTTTAATCATTCGCAACCGCCGATCAAGCGCACCCCCGGGCGGCAGCGTTTCTCTATGTACCGGCTTTGCATACAATGCAAGGGGTCTCTCGCCCGGCGAGCCATGCGAACTGCTGCGGCGGGGGGCGCGACACTATGTCGCAGTCGCTGCCGTCCGCTCAGTTCCCGTTGTCGCGCACGAGTCGCCGGCGGATGCGCCGGACGGCGCTCCAGACGCCGAGCAGCACGACCGGAATCGCAAGGCCCGTCACCAGATCGACCGGCACCGGAACGCCGGCCGACTCCACGCCCTTCGCCGCATAGGCGACGAGGCCGACGAGGTAGTAGCTGATCGCCGCCACCGACAGGCCCTCGACCGTCTCCTGCAGGCGCAGCTGCAGCCGCGCGCGCCGGTTCATCGACCGCAGCAGGTCGCGGTTCTGCGCCTCCAGGGCGATATCGACGCGCGCCCGCAGCATCACGGTGGCGCGGGCCAGGCGCTCGGCGAGCCGGTCCTGGCGCGCGGCCGTCGCCTCGCAGGTCCTGATCGCCGGGGCCATGCGGCGGTCCATGAACTCGCGGATCGTCTGCGTGCCCTCGATGCGCTGCTCGCGCAATTCGGCCATGCGCGTCTCGACCAGCGCATAGTAGGCGCTCGCCGCGCTGAACCGGTAGGCGCTGCGCGAGACCAGCTGCTCGAGCCGGCCGGCGAGCTGAGTCAGGTCGCCGAGCATCGCGCGCTCGTCCTCCAGCCCGTCGATCGACGCCATGCGCCCGGTGATCTCGGCGAGCCGGCGCGCCGCGGCCGAGATCTCCGGTGCCGCCTCGCGCGCCAGCGGCAGCGCCAGCAGCGCCAGCAGACGGTAGGTCTCGATCTCCAGCAGCCGCTGCACGAGGCGCCCCGCCTGGCGCGCGTGCAGCCCGACGTCGCGCACGAGGATGCGCGCGAAGCCGTCCTCGTGCAGGCGGAAATCGGTCCAGGCCTCGGCGTTGCCGCCCGACATCCGGCTGCCCGTCAGGCTGTCGGTCCCGAAATGGCGCTGCAGGTCGTCGAGGTCCGGCTCTTCCTTATTTCCACTCCCCGATTTCCCCGCCTTCCTCGCCCGGCCCGGCGCGAGTGCCAGGTGGCAGGCGACGAGGAGCTCGCCCGGCATGGCCTCGAGCCAGTCCTGCGGCACGCGTTCGATCGGCGGGTCGGCGAACGGCGCCTCGAACGGCGCGTCCTCGAAGAAGGTGTAGGTGGTGAATTCGGTGTGCCGCTCCCACTTGCAGCGGAACCGGTCGAAATTCCCCGCATAGTGCTTGGCGTCCTCGCCGGGTGTCGGCAGGCCGAAGCGCTCGCACAGCGCGGCCACGTGTCGGCGGTCGCGCGCCAGCTCGCTCTCGTCCGACAGCAGCGCGATGTGCGAGGCACGCACCGGCGCCGTCAGCTGCTCGAAAGGGCGGGCGTGCACCTCGTTGACGAGGGCGTGACGCAGCGGGTGCTCGGCGAAGGAAACCATGCGAAGTGGCCGCTCCGATTGACGTTCCGGCGCATTCGTCCTAATCGGGTCGCGACGCCGGCGTGCCACGCACTATATACTGCACAGGGCCGGCGGCAATGCGCGGCGAACTGTGAGAGGGACGATGAGCGACCTTGCCAAGACCGACGAGCTGTTTTTCGAGCGCAGCGGCATGGACCGGCAGGCGACGGAGACGATCGTCGCCCGCGCGCTCAAGGGCGCCGACGACGGCGAGCTGTTCCTCGAATACTGTCAGGCGGAGGGCATTGCGCTCGATGACGGGCGGATCCGCAGCGCCAGCTTCGATACGGCGCAGGGCTTCGGCTTGCGCGCGGTGGCCGGCGAGGCCGTCGGTTACGCCCATGCGAGCGAGCTGAGCGAGGAGGCCGTGCAACGCGCCGCCGATACCGTGCGGGCCGTACACGGCGGTCGCGGCGGTCGGCTCGCGGCGGCGCCGGTCGGCACCAACCGCAGCCTCTACGACGACGAAAACCCGCTCGGCGGTTTCGGCTTCGAGGACAAGGTGCGGCTGCTCGGCGAGATCGACGCCTATGCACGCGCCAAGGATCCGCGGGTCAAGCAGGTCAGCGCCTCGATCTCCGGCGAATGGCAGGCGGTGCAGATCATCCGCGGCGACGGTCACCGCGTCGCGGATATCCGACCGCTGGTGCGGGTCAACGTCTCGGTCGTGGTCGGCGAAGGCGACCGCATGGAGAGCGGCAGCCACGGCGCTGGCGGCCGCGTCGGCTATGCCGCGTTCTTCGCCACCGAGGCGTGGCAGGCCCAGGTCGACGAGGCGCTGCGCCAGGCGCTCGTGAACCTCGAATCGGTTCCGGCTCCGGCCGGCGAAATGCAGGTCGTGCTTGGTCCGGGCTGGCCGGGCATACTGCTGCACGAGGCGATCGGCCACGGTCTCGAGGGCGATTTCAACCGCAAGAAGACGTCGGCGTTCGCCGGCCTGCTGGGTGAGCGCGTGGCCGCCCCCGGGGTCACCGTCGTCGACGACGGCACGCTGGCCGACCGCCGCGGGTCGCTGACCGTCGACGACGAGGGTACGCCGACCGGCTGCACGACGCTGATCGAGGACGGCATCCTCGTCGGTTACATGCAGGACCGCCAGAACGCGCGCCTGATGGGCATGAAGCCGACCGGCAACGGCCGCCGCCAGTCGTTCGCGCACGCGCCGATGCCGCGCATGACGAACACCTGCATGCTGGGCGGCGAGCACGATCCCGCAGAGATTCTCGCATCGGTCGACAAGGGGCTCTATGCCGTCAATTTCGGCGGCGGCCAGGTCGACATCACGAGCGGCAAGTTCGTGTTCTCGTGCACCGAGGCCTATCTCATCGAAAAGGGCAGGATCGGCGCGCCGGTCAAGGGCGCGACGCTGATCGGCAACGGACCCGACGTGCTGACCCGGGTCGCGATGATCGGCGCCGACATGAAGCTCGACCCGGGCATCGGCACCTGCGGGAAGGAGGGCCAGGGCGTGCCGGTCGGCGTCGGCCAGCCGACGATCCGCGTCGACGGGCTGACCGTCGGCGGCACGGCCGGCTGATACCGGTCGCGACGCATCACCGACCGACATCGGCCCGGGCAATGAGCCAGATCCCACCGACACCGCGGCACGATCCGCCCGACGACCGCCGAGGATCCGGTAACCCTGGCGGACGGTGGACATCGGGTCGGATGCGGCTGTTCGCCTTTCTCGCTGCCGCCATCGCCGTGACGGGCCTGGTCTTTTGGCTGAGCGGCCGCTATCCGAGCGCCCTCGACTCGCGGGAGGCCATGGCCGATTTCGTGCGGCTCGGCGCCATCCTTCTGCTGGTGGCCAGCGGCATCCTCGCGAGCCCGCGCTTCAAGCTCGGCCGGGCGGCCCGCGACATCGCCATCTGGACGGCGATCATCGCCGGGCTGGTCGCGGTCTATGGCTTCCGGTCCGAGCTCGGCATGATCGGCAACCGCATCATGGGCGAGCTGGAGCCGCACCGCGCGATCGAGACGCAGGGCGGCGAGCTCACCGTGCGGCGGTCGCCCGACGGCCATTTCTACGTCATGGCGGAAGCGAACGGGCAGCCGCTGCGGTTCATGGTCGACACCGGGGCGAGCGACGTCGTGCTCAGCCCGCAGGACGCGCAGCGGCTCGGATTCGACCTGACGGCACTGAACTTCAACCGCATGTACCACACGGCCAACGGCACCGTCTTCGGCGCGTCGGTGCAGCTCGACCGGTTGGCCGTCGGCCCGGTTCGCTTCCGCGGCCTGACGGTTTCCGTCAACGGTGCCGAGATGTCGGAGTCGCTGCTCGGCTTGGCGTTTCTCGACCGCCTCGCCGGCTACGAGGTGCGCGGCGACACGCTGATCCTGCGGCCGTAAGGGCGTCGCACGGCCGACGATCCACGTCGGCGGGTTGACCGCTCGCGGGGCGGTACGCGGCCCCCGGCGGCGGGCGTCGAGCCCGCTAACGACCCATGCCGACCATGCACAGCTTGAGGAGCATGCCGAGCCCGATAAGCGCGAGAAGCGCTGGCAGCCGCTTTATAAGATTCGGCCTTGCAGGATTCTCCGCTGCATCGGCAGGCGGCGGATGCCCGGGCAATGAAGCGCTGGAATGCGGGCAGGCGGCAATCCCTTCTTAAGACTCTCGGTCGCAGGCGGGACAGCGGATGATTTCCGGCAACGGTTTTCGCGTTTTCAGATCATGGGATCGGGCTTGCCGGTCTCGATACGAAAGTGCGGATCAACAGCCGCTCAATACGCATATTCCTTGAACAGCGGGTCGACGCTGCGGTTCCAGCGGTTCTCGTAGGCGTCGAGCAGCTCTTCCGCCGGCGTGATGCCGGTCTCGGCGATCTCCTCGAGCGCGCTCAGGAAATGCGCCTCGTCCTCGCCGAAATGGTCCTCCGCGGCGCGTGCATGCAGGCCCTGGCGGGCGATCGCCAGCACGTCCGTGGCGAGATCCTGGACCGTCCCCTTGCGGAACTGCGTCTTCAGCGCCGTCTTCGGCACCGCCGCGCGCAGCGCCTCGCGCTCTTCGGCCGACCAGTCGCGGCACAGCGCCCAGGCCGCCTCCAGCGCCGCGGCGTCGTACAACAGCCCGACCCACAGTGCCGGCAGCGCGCACAGCCGCCGCCACGGGCCGCCGTCGGCGCCTCGCATCTCCAGATAGTGCTTCAGGCGCACCTCTGGGAACGCCGTCGTCAGGTGATCCGCCCAGTCGCCGATCGACGGGAGCTCGCCCTCCAGCCCTTCCAGCCGACCTTGCATGAAATCGCGGAACGACTTGCCGGCGACGTCGACGTAGCGTCCGTCGCGGTAGACGAAGTACATCGGTACGTCGAGGATGTAATCGACCCAGCGCTCGAACCCGAATCCGTCCTCGAACACGAACGGCAGCATTCCGGCGCGGTCGGGGTCGGTGTCGGTCCAGACTTGGCTGCGATAGCTCAGATAGCCGCTCGGCCTGCCGTCCACGAACGGCGAGTTGGCGAACAGCGCGGTGGCCACCGGCTGCAGCGCAAGGCCGACGCGGAACTTCTTCACCATGTCCGCTTCCGACGAGAAATCGAGATTGACCTGCACCGTGCAGGTTCGGGTCATCATGTCGAGCCCGAGTGAGCCGCGCGTCGGCATGTAGCGCCGCATGATGCCGTAGCGTCCCTTGGGCATCCACGGGATCTCGTCGCGCGTTGCCTTCGGCTGGAAGCCGAGGCCGACCATGCCGGCGCCCATCTCGCCGCAGATCTCCTTGACCTGCCGCAGGTGCTCGTTCACCTCGTGGCAGGTCTCGTGGATGTTGCGCAGGGGCGCCCCGGACAGTTCGAACTGGCCGCCCGGCTCGAGCGTGATCGAACAGCCGTCGGCCATGCGCAGCGCGATGACGTTGCCGCCCTCGGAGACCGGCTCCCAGCCGAAGCGCTGCAATCCTTCGAGCAGCGCCCCGATGCCGGGCCGGCCGTCATAGGCCAGCGGCCGGTGGTCCGGCAGGGCGTAGACGAACTTCTCGTGCTCGGTGCCGATGCGCCAAGCGTCGCGCGGCTTGTTGCCGCGCTCCAGATAGGCCACCAGGTCGCGCTTGCCGGTGACCGGACTGCCGCCCGCGGTCGAGGGTGCTGACATGCCGACTGGGTTCCGTCCTTCGCGAGAGATACCCGAATTCAGGGTCGCTCCGGCGGCCGCCTCCGCCAGTCGCCCAGGATCGACTGCCAGCAGGCGAGCGCCGCCAGCGCAGCGGTATCGGCCCGGAGGATCAGCGGACCGAGCCCGACGGCGGTAACAAAAGGCAGTTTGCGCAGGGCGTCAAGTTCCGTTTGTTCGAAACCGCCTTCCGGGCCGGTGACGATCGCCCAGCCGTCGTCCGGCGCCCCATCGCGCAGGACCTCAGCGATCGGTTCGGCCTCGCCCGTCTCGGCGCAGAGCAGGACTCGGCGCGCCGCCGACCAGCCTTCGAGGATTCGCGTCAGTGGCGCCGGCTCCTCGATCCGCGGCACGGTCAGCCGCTCGCACTGCTCCGCCGCTTCGACGGCGATCGCCCGCAGGCGCCCGCCATTGACGCGCCCTACGACGGTGCGGCGGGTGACCGCCGGAACCAGCGCGGCGGCGCCGAGCTCGGTCGCCTTCTGCACCAGGTAATCGAGCGGCGCCCGCTTGATCGGCGCGAACACGAGCCAAGGTCCCGGCTCGGCCGCCTGCCGGCGCAGTTGCCGCACCGCCGCGATGCGCGCCCGGTTGCGTGCCAGCGCGTCGATCCGCCCGACCCACTCGCCGTCGCGGCCGTTGAACAGGGCGACGGACGCCCCGCTGCCGAGGCGCAGGACGTGGGCGAGATAGTGCGCACGGTCGCGCGCCAGCTCGACGGTCACGCCGTCGGCCAAGTCGCCCTCGACGAAGAGCCGCGCTCGCGGCCGCTCCGTCCGTGCCGTGTCGTCATTCGGCGCCATCGTTGCTCCGGCTCCGCTTGTACCACCGGGCCGGGGGCGGCAAGATCAAAAAATGACCGGCACCTCGCAGACCTCGGGACCGAACCGGACCAACGCCTCCGACATTCCGGTGCAGGGATGGGTCGACCGGCTGGCCCCGGCCCGGTCGCGCCCGTGGCTGCGCCTGGCCCGCCTCGACCGGCCGATCGGCACGTGGCTCCTGCTGCTGCCGTGCTGGTGGAGCCTCGCCATGGCCGCCGCCGCCGGGCCGGATCCCGCCTGGCCCGATTTCTCGCTGATCGTGCTGTTCGCGCTCGGCGCGATGGTGATGCGCGGCGCCGGCTGCACCTGGAACGACATCACCGACCGCGACATCGACGCCCGGGTCGCCCGCACCGCGGCGCGCCCGATCCCCAGCGGCGAGGTAAGCGTGGGCGGCGCTTGGGTGTTCCTGGTGCTGCAGCTGCTCGCCGGGCTGGCGATACTCGTCAGTTTCAACCGCTTCGCCGTGCTGGTCGGCGTGGCATCGCTGCTGCTCGTGTTCCCCTACCCCTTCATGAAGCGCATCACCTGGTGGCCGCAGGCATGGCTCGGCCTCACCTTCAACTGGGGCGCCCTGCTCGGCTGGGCCGCCGTCGACGGGACGCTGCCGGTCGCGGCGTGGTTGATGTATGCCGCCGGCTTCTTCTGGACGCTCGGTTACGACACGATCTACGCGCACCAGGACAAGGAGGACGACGCGCTCGTCGGGGTGAGATCGTCGGCGCGGCGGCTGGGGTCTCGCACGCGGCCGTTCCTGTGGCTGTTCTACGCGGCGACGGTCGTCCTGCTCGGCCTGGCGGGTTGGAGCGCCGGCCTCGCCTGGCCGTATTACGCGGGGCTCGCCGTCGCGGCGATGCAGCTCGCCTGGCAGGCAGCGGACGTCGATACCGACGACCCGCGCGACTGCCTCGCCAAGTTCAAGTCGAACAAGTGGTTCGGCCTCGTCATGCTGACCGGCATCGTCGCCGCCGGCCGGCTGTGAAGCGAACGCGACCGCGGCCGACCGTCAGACCTTGTCGATGACCTTTTTCAGAAGGTCCTGGACCGTGCCGGCGATGCCGGCGAGCTTCGGGTTCTCGATCGCCGCCATCGACGCGATCGGATCGACCGCCGAGATCTCGACCTTGCCGCCGTCGGCCTGCTGCACGATGACGTTGCACGGCAACATGGTGCCGATCTTGTCCTCGGCCTGCAGCGCCTGATAGGCGTAGTTCGGGTTGCAGGCGCCGAGAATCGTGTAGGGCCGGAAATCGACATCGAGCTTCTTCTTGAGCGTCGCCTTGACGTCGATCGTCGTCAGCACGCCGAATCCCTCGCTCTCAAGCGCCTCGGTCACGTCGTCGATGGCCTTGTCGAAGGAGCGGTCGACGGTCTTGCTGTAGTGATAGGTCATAATTATGCCTCTTTTGCGTTGGATTTCCGTGCCGGCGATTTCGCGGCGGTACGCGCGCGGTACCCGAGCGCCCATATAGGCATTCGCTGGCTGATGTCACGGGTGCCCGGGGCACGGGCCGGCCCGGTTCGGGCAACCGGTGCCGTGGCGAGACGCATTCGCCCGTCGTTAAGACTTGCTTAAGCCTGTTGCAGGTACCAATGCAATCACCGATTCTTCGCGCACCTGAAGGGGTAATTCGATGAAACGCATGTTCGCATTTTTCGCCGTGATCGCGATTGTCGCGCCGTTCCACAGCGTGGCGGCCGAGCCGACGGTCGCGCGCGCGCAGTTCACCTCGGGCATCCTCGACCGCGAGCCGGTCGACCAGGTGAGCTCGCTCAACAACTCGATGGATCGCGTCTTCTTCTTCACCGAACTGATGGACATGGAAGGCAAGACCATCGTCCATCGCTGGGAACTCAACGGCACGGTCATGGCGGCCGTCACGTTCGATGTCCGCGGTCCGCGCTGGCGCGTCTATTCGAGCAAGGAGCTGCTGCCCGAGTGGTCGGGCGCGTGGGTCGTGAGCGTGGTCAACGAGGACGGTACGTCGCTCGGCACCTACAATCTCGGCTACAACGGGAACTGATCCCGCACCGGCGGGCCCGGGCCGCGGTCGGCGCGGCCCGGTCAGCCGGCGACCCGGCGCGCCGGATGGCGGAACGCCACCGCGTCGGCCGCGATCGCCTTGCCGCAGGCGGCGCGGAAACCGCGGTCGTCGACCAGTTTCAGGACGAACGCATCGGGGCTGTCGTCCGGGGCGAAGCGTTCCCGCACGAGTTCCAGCACCTCGGCCGTGGTCAGCGCCTGCGGTCGGCGGCCCTCGGCCGGTATCGCGGCGAGCGCGACGGCGTCGTCGTCGTGCAACAGATGGCCGTGCACCCCGACATAGGCGTGCACGGCATCCATTCTCGCGCCGCAATCGAGCGCAAGCTCGATGTCCTCGATCACCGCGTAACGATAGTTCGCGGCGGAGAGTTCCGTCGCGTGCATGGCCTCGAGCTGGCGATCGTCCAGCCACGTCACCGAAAGCGTGACCCACGCGCCCGGTGCCCGCTGCAGCATCGCCGGGACGGACCCGTACGACGTGATGTGGGCCGAATAGTAGATGTCGAAGTCGCGCAGCCGCGCCCGCTGCACCGGGATCTCACCGCGGTCGCCGAATTTTCGCGTCAGCTGCTGCGGCGACTGGTTGGAGCCGATCGCCAGCACCGGCGTGCGGCCCGCGCGCGCCGCCGGCTCGAAGCCGGCGACGGCGCCGCCCCGCCAGCTGTAGGAGCGCGGCGGGATCGCGTAGGGGTAGCCGCGCGCGCGCTCGAGCTTCGCCCGCGCGTCCGGCCCGCGCTGGCTGTCGGCGCCGCTCATACCTGCCCGTTCCTGTAGCGCATTTGCGCGTCGTCGATGTGCCGCCACGACGGGCGCGCCCAACCGTCGCGCGCCGCGGCATGGTCCGCGAACGGGCCGTGCCGCCCGGGCCCGCCGCCGCCGGCGATCGCCGTGACGTCGGTGCCGGCATGTTCCCCGCCGATGACCCGGTAATGCTGTGCCACAGCCTCTCTCGCCTGCCACGTCTCCTTGCATATCATATAGGTCGAATGCGCCGAAGCGCCGGCGCGGCCTTGACGGGGCGCCGCAACCGGTCTGTATAGGACGCGGACAAGCTTCACGCGGATCGGCGCCATGCCCTACTCATCGCTGCGCGATTTCATTGCCAGGCTCGAGACCGCGGGCCGCCTCGTCCGCGTCACGGCGCCGGTGTCGCCGGTCCTCGAGATGACCGAGATCCAGACGCGGCTGCTTGCCGAGGGCGGGCCCGCGGTGCTGTTCGAGAACGTCGTCGCCGGCGACGGCGGCAAATACGACATGCCGGTGCTGGCCAACCTGTTCGGCACGGTCGAGCGGGTCGCCTGGGGCATGGAGCGCGAGCCGCAGGAGCTGCGCGCCGTCGGCGAAATGCTGGCGTTCCTGCGCCAGCCGGAGCCGCCGGGCGGCTGGCGCGAGGCGATGGAGATGCTGCCGTTACTCAAGACGGTGATGGCGATGAAGCCGAAGGCATCGGGCGGCCGGGCGCCGTGCCACGAGGTCGTGCTCGAGGGCGGCGACGTCGACCTCGCGCGCCTGCCGGTGCAGACCTGCTGGCCGGGCGAGCCGGCGCCGCTGATCACCTGGCCGCTGGTCGTCACCAGGGGGCCGGGTACGCGGCGCGAGGACGATTTCAACCTCGGCATCTACCGCATGCAGGTGACCGGCCGTGACACGACGCTGATGCGCTGGCTGAAGCACCGCGGCGGCGCC
>JBFHDX010000055.1:0-24602 GCA_041584475.1 Alphaproteobacteria bacterium | reverse complement strand
TGCTCACCCCCGGACCGCTGACGACGTCGCTGGCCGTCAAGCAGGCGATGCTGCGCGACTGGGGCAGCCGCGACCGGCAGTTCATCGCGCTCAACGCCCGCATCCGCGAGAGGCTCGTGGCGATCGCCGGCGGCCGCGATGGCTTCGTCTGCGTGCCGGTTCAGGGCTCGGGCACCTTCGCCGTCGAGGCGGCGCTCGGCACGTTGCTGCCGCGCCACGGCCGGCTGCTCGTGCTCGTCAACGGCGCCTATGGCGAGCGCATGATGAAGATCGCCCGCTACCTCGATCGTCCGGCCATCGCCCTGAGCTGCGCCGAGGATCGGGTGCCGGATCTCGCCTCGCTCGACTCGCTGCTTGCGGAGGAGGCCGGCATCACGCACGTCGCCGCCGTCCATTGCGAGACGACGAGCGGCATTCTCAACCCGATCGAGCGCATCGCCGAGATCGTCGCACGCCACGGCCGCAGCCTGATCGTCGACGCGATGAGCGCCTTCGGCGCCATCCCGCTCGACCTCGGCGCCGTGCCCTGCGACGCCCTCGTCGCCTCGTCGAACAAGTGCCTCGAGGGCGTGCCGGGCATGGCGTACGCGATCGTCCGCCGAACCGTTCTCGAAGCGTGCGAGGGCAACGCGCATTCGCTGTCGCTCGACCTCCACGACCAGTGGCGGGCGATGGAGGGCAACGGCCAGTGGCGGTTCACGCCGCCGACCCACGTGCTGGCCGCCTTCGACCGCGCCATCGCCGAGTTCGAGGAGGAGGGCGGCATCGCCGCGCGCAACCGGCGCTATTCGGAGAACTGCCGGGTCCTAGTCGACGGCATGCGGGCCCTGGGTTTCGAGACGCTGCTGCCCGACGAGCTGCAGGCGCCGATCATCGTCACCTTCCGCATGCCGGCCGATCCCGGGTTCGATTTCGGTGATTTCTACGACCGGCTGGCGGCGCAGGGCTACGTCATCTATCCGGGCAAGCTGACCGTGGCGCCCAGTTTTCGCATCGGCTGCATCGGGCAGCTGGCGAAGGCGGACATGGAGGCTGCGCTGGCGGTGATTCGCAGGGTTCTCGACGAGATGGGGGTGACGCGCTGCGCGCCCGCCGAAGCATGAACGGTTCCGCAATTCGAGCATTCGACAGGGAGACACGGCTATGACGTCCGACTACCTCTTCACGCGAAGCTACCGCGGCAAGGTCAAGGCGGCGATCCTCGACTGGAGCGGGACGGTCGCCGACGCCTACGTGCTGGCGCCCGCGGTCGTCTTCGTTGAGGTCTTCAAGAAGCAGGGGGTCGAGGTCTCGATGACCGAGGCGCGCGTTCCGATGGGGCTGCGCAAGGACCTGCACATCAAGGCGATGACCGAGATGCCGGAGATCCGCGAGCGCTGGAAGGGCATCCACGGGCGCGATCCCGATCAGGGCGACGTCGACCGCATGTTCGAGGACTTCGTGCCGATGCAGCTGGATTGCCTGAGGCAGTACACAGCGGTTCTGCCCGGCGTCGCCGAGGCGGTGAAAAAGCTGCAGAAGCAGGGCATCAAGATCGGCAGCACCACGGGCTTCGTGCGCAGCATGGTCGACATCCTCGAGGAGGACGCGAAGAAGCAGGGCTACGTCCCCGACGCGTCCGTCGCCGGCGACGAGGTCATCAACGGGGCGCGGCCGAAGCCGTTCATGGTATACAAGAACCTCGACATGCTGGACGTGCATCCGATCCAGTCGGTGGTCAAGGTCGACGACACCGTCTCCGGCGTCGGCGAGGCGCTCGAGGCCGGCTGCTGGGGCGTCGGCGTGTCGCGCTACAGCAACTACATGGACATCGACTCGCTCGACCAGGCCGATCGGCTGCCGGCGATGGAGATCGAGCGGCGGCACGAGAAGACCCGCGACATCCTGCGCAAGGCCGGCGCTCATTACGTCATCGACTCGGTGGCCGACTTGCCGGAGGTGATCGACGACATCAACGCCCGCCTCGCCCGCGGCGAGCGGCCGTAGGCGAGCGCGGCGCCAGCCCCGCGGAACAGGGCTGCGGGTTGCCCGGCGGCCGGCGGTGGACGTCGGGCCGATCCCTGGCGTCCGCAAACGCGTCGCCTCGTCGCCCCGAAACCCGCGGCGCGACAGGCGTTATCGGCGCCGCAAGTGTTCAATGTTCAATTCGCGATGTTCGGCGCCGACGGGCATGCGACGCCGGCGGATCGGGGCGCACCTCGTCCCGACCGGCGCCCGGCGCGACGCACCGGTATCGTCGGGTCCGGATGTCCGGGAAAGCGGAATCCGGGGGCGGCGTCGCCCCTAAACCCAGCGGAACACGGCGAAGCCGTAAGCGAGCGCGATGACGAGCGCGCCCCAGAGCGGCGTGCCCATGATCGCGAGCCAGGCGAGAAAGATGAAGGCGCTGCCCAGCAGCGTGATGAACAGGCGGTCGCCGCGGGTCGTATCGAGCCCGAGGATGCCACGGCGCGGCGCCCCGCCCGGGCTGTGCCACTCCCAGACCGCCATGCCGACGAGCGCCAGCAGGATGAACAGGAAGAATGCCGCCGTCGGCCACGTCCACGCCATCCACGAGAGACCCATCTATCCTCCTCCCCGCAGCAATCCGGGCACTGGCCGCCCCCTCCCTACACCCGGCCGAGGGCGAAGCCCTTGGCGATGTAGTTGCGCACGAAATAGATCACGAAGGCGCCCGGAATGATCGTCAGCGTGCCCGCCGCGGCCAGCAGGCCGAGCTCGTAGCCGGCGGTGCTCGCGGTCCGCGTCATCGTCGCCGCGATCGGCTTGGCGGCGACCGAGGTAAGCGTCTTGGCGAGCAGCAGCTCGACCCACGAGAACATGAAGCAGAAGAAGGCGGCGACGCCGATGCCGGCGGCGATCGTCGGCATGAAGATCTTCACGAAGAAGCGCCAGAACGGATAACCGTCGACATAGGCGGTCTCGTCGAGCTCCTTCGGCACGCCCGACATGAAGCCCTCGAGAATCCACACCGCCAGCGGAATATTGAACAGGCAATGGGCGAGGGCGACGGCGATGTGCGTGTCGAACAGATTGACCGCCGAGTAGAGCTGGAAGAAGGGCAGCGCGAAGACGGCCGGCGGCGCCATGCGGTTGGTCAGCAGCCAGAAGAACAGGTGCTTGTCGCCGAGGAAACGAAAGCGCGAAAAGGCATAGGCCGCCGGCAGCGCCACCGTCACCGAGATCACCGTGTTGATGATCACGTAGCTCAGCGAATTGAAATAGCCGGTGTACCAGGTCGGGTCGGTGAAGATCTTGACGTAGTTTCCGAGCGTGAAATCCTGCGGCCACAGCGTGAACGTGCCGAGGATCTCGTTCGTCGTCTTGAACGACATGTTCAGCAGCCAGTAGATCGGCAGCATGAGGAACAGGATGTAGAGGGTCGGCGCCAGCCAGGTAATGCGTCTCATCACGACTGCTCGCTCCTCATCATCAGCGTGTAGAACACCCAGCACACCAGCAGCACGATCAGGAAGTAGATCAACGACATCGCCGCCGCCGGCCCGAGATCGAACTGGCCGAGCGCGATCTTGACCAGATCGATCGACAGGAAGGTGGTGGCGTTGCCGGGGCCGCCGCCGGTCAGCACGAAAGGCTCGGTGTAGATCATGAAGCTGTCCATGAAGCGCAGCAGGATGGCGATGGTCAGCACGCGCTTCATCTTCGGCAGCTGGATGTAGCGGAACACCGCCCACGGCGACGCGCCGTCGATCTTCGCCGCCTGGTAGTAGGCGTCGGGGATCGAGCGCAGCCCGGCGTAGGCGAGCAGCACGACGAGCGACGTCCAGTGCCAGACGTCCATGAGGATCGTCGTGAACCACGCGGCGAACGGCTGCTGCGTGAAGTTGTAGTCGAAACCCATGCCGTTGATGATGCGGCCCAGCAGGCCGATATCGGGCAGCGCGAAGATGTTCCACATGGCGCCGACGACGTTCCACGGAATCAGCAGCGGCAGCGCCATCAGCACGAGGCAGACCGAAACCCAGATGCCGCGCCGCGGCATCGCCAGCGCGATCGCGACGCCCAGCGGCACCTCGATCAGCAGGATGACCGAGGTGAAGAAGAGCTGGCGGATCAGCGAGGCGTGGAAGCGCTCAGACTGGAGCACGTCCTCGTACCATTTGACGCCCTCCCAGAAGAAGATGTTGTCGCCGAACGTCTCCTGCACGGAGTAATTGACGACGGTCATCAGCGGGATCAGCGCGTTGAAGGCGACCAGGATCACCACCGGCAGGACGAACAGCCAGCCCTTCTGATTCGATGTCTTCGCGTTCATCGCCGGTCCTCAGTTCACCATCCAGCCGTCCGCATAGACCTGCGTGTGGGCGGGATCGAAGTGGATGCGGGCGTCCTCCGACGGCAGCGCCTCGTCCTCGGGGAGCAGCAGCTTGATGACGTGCTCGCCGTGACGCGTCTCGACGATGCTGAACCGGCCGACGTCGCTCACCTTGACGATGTCGACGGGAATGCCCTCCTTGTCGAACTTCACGAATTCCGGCCGCACGCCGATCTCGAGGCGCTCGTCGCCGTCACGGTGGGCCAGCGCATGCTCGATCGGGATCGCCTGCCCGCCGAAATGAGGCTTGCCGCCGTCGATCCGGCACGGCAGCACGTTCATCCCCGGCGAGCCGATGAAATGGCCGACGAAGGTGTGCTGCGGCCGCTCGAACAGCTCGACCGGCGTGCCGATCTGCACGACGGTACCCTCGTGCATGACGACGACCTGGTCGGCGAAGGTCAGCGCCTCCGTCTGGTCGTGCGTCACGTAGATCATCGTCGTGCCGAGCTGCTGGTGCAGCTCCTTCAGCTTCGAGCGGAGCAGCCATTTCAGGTGCGGATCGATGACCGTCAGCGGCTCGTCGAACATGATGACGTTGACGTCCGGGCGGACGAGTCCGCGGCCGAGCGAGATTTTCTGCTTGCCGTCGGCGGTCAGCCCCGCCGCCCGGCTCGGCAGCATGTCGCCGAGGTCGAGCATGGCCGCGATCTCGCGCACCTTGGCGTCGATATCCGGGGCGGCGACGCCCCGGTTTCGCAGCGGGAAGGCGAGGTTGTCGTACACCGTCATCGTGTCGTAGACGACCGGGAACTGGAACACCTGGGCGATGTTGCGCTGGTCCGGCGGCGTATCGGTGACGTCCTCGTCGTCGAACCAGACGCGACCCGCGGTCGGCGTGAGCAGCCCCGAGATGATGTTGAGCAGGGTCGTCTTGCCGCAGCCGGACGGTCCGAGCAGCGCGTAGGCGCCGCCGTCCGACCAGTCGACGCTCATCGTCTTGAGCGCCCAGTCCTCGTCACCCTGAGGGTCCTTCACGTAGCTGTGCCGGACATCGCGCAGGCTGATCCGCGACATCAGCGTGACTCCAATCCGGTGCGCGACGGGCGCATTGCACTGCGCGCAAGGGGGGGGTGAATCGGGAGGTTGCGGTTCATGTCGTGGTTCCGTCAGGCGGCCAGCAGTTCGTCCTCGCTGCCGAAATACATGCAGTGGTCGATCTCGACGCAGAAATCGGCGCTGGCGCCGACCTCGAACGCGTGGATCCCGTGCGACTGCGATATCCAGGTCTGGCCGTCGAGTTCAAAGTGGATGACGCTCTCCGAGCCGCTCAGCTCGCTGACCAGGACGGTACCCGCGATGCGCACGCCGTTCGCGCCCGGCGCGCGGGGCGTCACGTGGTGCGGGCGTACCGCCATCAGGTAGCCTCCGTCCGGGATCGATGCCTGCGCGCCCGCCGCCGGCCAACGTACCTGCGAGTTGAGGATGAACTGGCCACCCTGCTTGACGATGGCCGCCGTGTTGATCGGGGGATCGGAAAACACCCTGGCCGAGGTCAGGTCCCGCGGCTGGCGATAGACCTTCGCGGTCTCCCCGAACTGCGTCACGCGCCCCTCGTGCAGCGTCGCCGTGTAGCCGGCGAGCATCAGGGCCTCGGTCGGCTCGGTCGTGGCATAGACCACGGTGCAGCCGCGATCCTTGAACAGCCGCGGCAGCTCGTCGCGCAGCTCCTCGCGCAGCTTGTAGTCGAGGTTGGCGAGCGGCTCGTCGAGCAGCACGAGGTCGGCATCCTTGGCCAGCGCCCGCGCCAGCGCCGTGCGCTGCTGCTGGCCGCCCGACAGTTCGGCCGGCCGGCGCTTCAGCATCGGTGCAAGCCGCAGCAGCTCCGCCACCTGTTCGACGCGCGACGTCAGCTGCGCCTTCGGCATGCGGGCGACACGAAGCGGCGAGGCGATGTTCTCGAAGACCGACAGGTGGGGGTAGTTGATGAACTGCTGGTGGACCATGGAGACGTTGCGCTTCTGCACCGGTACGCCCGTCACGTTCTTGCCGTCGAACCAGACCTCGCCCGAGGTCGGCCGCTCGAGCCCGGCCATCAGCTGCATGAGCGACGTCTTGCCGGCCAGCGTCGTGCCCAGCAGGATATTGAAGCCGTCGTCCTTGAGCTCGAGGCTGGTTTCGTGGATATGGATGTCGGCCCCGACCCGCTTGACGACGTTCCTGAGCTCAAGCGTCATTCCTTCGTCCCCGGCCACCGGTGGGTATACCTTCCCGCGACCGCCCCTGCCGGTCTCGTTCCGACCCGCCAACGCCCGTCAACAATGGTGTGAGGACGGGTCTCGCGAAAGCGGCACCGATTGCGGAGTCACCCCGCCTGCGGGGAGCGCAGAGGGCGCTCCCCGCGAGGTGTCACAGCCGAGCCCTCGGATCGCCGGCGTCAGCCGGCGTCCTTCCAGCGCTTGACGAGTTCGTCATAGTTGATCGTCTCGCCCTGGGGCTTCTCGTTGGCAAGCTTGGCTTTCGGCGATCCCGGCTTGTTCAGCCAGACCGCCGGATCCTGCTCCGGGTTCAGGCGCGGGCCGCAGCCGCCGTAGGTGCCGGCCTTTTCGTCGGCCGCCTGCATGCGGGCCATCACCTGGTCCATCTCCGAGGCCAGGCGATCCATCGCCTGCTGCGGGGTGAACACGCCGGAATTGACGTCACCGATCTGCTGCCACCAGATCTGCGCGAGCTTCGGATAGTCCGGCACGTTGATCCCGGTCGGCGTCCAGCGCACGCGGTCGGGCGAGCGGTAGAATTCGACCAGCCCGCCCAGCTTCGGCGCCCGCTTGGTGAAGGATTCGTGACGGATGTCGCTGTCACGGATCGGCGTCAGGCCGACATGCGTCTTGCGCAGCGAGACCGTCTTCGAGACCGTGAATTGGGCGTAGAGCCAGGCTGCCTTGCGCCGGTCGACGGGCGTCGATTTGAACAGGGTCCACGAGCCCGCATCCTGGTAGCCGAGCTTCTGGCCTTCTTCCCAGTACGGGCCGTGCGGCGACGGCGCCATCCGCCACAGCGGGTTGCCGTTGTCGTCGACGGTGTTGTTGCCTTCGCTCTTCGGCGCGACCATCGCCGAGGTGAAGGCGGTGTACCAGAAGATCTGCTGGGCGACGTTGCCCTGCGAGAGCGCGGGCAGCGACTGGTAGAAATCGTAGCTCGCGGCACCCGGAGGGGCGTATTTCCGCAGCCACTCGTCCCACTTGCGGATCGCGTATATCGCCGCCGGCCCGTTCGCCGCGCCGCCGCGCGAGACCGATGCGCCGGCCGGATTGCAGGAGCCTTCCTCCATGCGGATGCCCCATTCGTCGACCGGCCGTCCGTTGGGCAGTCCCTTGTCGCCGGCACCGGCCATCGACAGCCAGGCGTCGGTCATGCGCCAGCCGAGGTCGGGCGCGCGCTTGCCGTAGTCCATGTGGCCGTAGACGCGGACGCCGTCGATTTCCTTGACGTGCACGCTGAAGAATTCGGCGATGTCCTCGTAGGCCGACCAGTTGACGGGCACGCCGAGCTCGTAGCCGTAGAGCTCCTTGAACTTGGCCTTCAGCTCCGGCCGCTGGAACCAGTCGTAACGGAACCAGTAAAGGTTGGCGAACTGCTGGTCGGGCAGCTGATAGAGCTTGCCGTCGGGACCCGTGGTGAACGACTTGCCCATGAAGTCGTCGACGTCGAGCATCGGGTTGGTGACGTCCTTGCCTTCGCCCGCCATCCAGTCGGTCAGATTGACGGCGAGCTGCAGGCGCGAATGCGTGCCGATCAGGTCGGAGTCGTTGATGTAGGCGTCGTAGAGATTACGCTTGGTCTGCATCTGCGTCTGCACGGCCTGTACGACCTCGCCCTCGCCGAGCAGCTGATGGTTGACCTTGATGCCGGTGATCTCCGCGAAGGCCTTGGTGAGGACCTTGGATTCGTATTCATGCGTCGGGATGGTCTCCGACAGCACGTTGATCTCCATGCCCCTGAACGGCTCGGCGGCCTTGATGAACCACTCCATTTCCTTGAGCTGGTCCGCCTTCGACAGGGTCGATGGCTGGAATTCCTCGTCGATCCACTTCTTCGCCTCGTCGACGCCGGCGAAGCTCGCACTTGCGAACAACGCAACGACCGCCGCCGCTAAGGCGCCCGTATACCGCGTATTCATTGGATTACCTCCCGTGACGTGAAGCCCTTAACCTTATCATAGGGAGAAAACCGAAGGTCAACCGAAAACTCGGACCGGCGAACTTCCGCTGGTGAGTTTCAGATGAATGCGCTATCTAGACGGACCGATTGTTCGACCAAGCCGAACGATGCAACCGATCGCACCCCGCCTTTCCGAGATACTCGCGCTCGCCCGCGAGGAGGGCCAGATCTCGGTCGAGACGCTGGCCCGGCGGTTCGACGTCACCCCGCAGACGATCCGCAAGGATTTGCGCGAGCTGAGCGACCGCGGCCTGCTGCAGCGCGTGCACGGTGGCGCCGTACTGTCGTCCGGCGTCGCCAACTACGGGTACGAGGCGCGGCGGGAGCTGGCGGCGGAGGCGAAGCGCCGCATCGGTCTGAAGGCGGCGTCGCTGATCCCGGACAACTGCTCCCTGTTGATCAATATCGGGACGACCACCGAGCAGGTAGCGATGGCGCTGCAGGTCCGCAGGGATATCCTGGTGATCACGAATAATATAAACGTTGTCAATATCTTGAGGGGGCATCCCGGAATCGAGGTCATCGTCGCCGGTGGCGTCGTCCGGCCGACCGACGGCGGCGTCGTGGGCGAGGCGGCGGTCGACCTCATACGCCAGTTCAAGGTGGATTACGCGATCATCGGGGCCTCGGCCATCGACGAGGACGGCTCGCTGCTCGATTACGACTACCGCGAAGTCAGGGTCGCACAGGCGATCATCGAGAGCGCCCGGCATTCGATCCTCGTGGCCGACGGCATGAAGCACGAGCGAACCGCCCCGGTCCGCATCGGTCATATCTCGCAGCTCGGCAGTTTCGTGACCGATCGGACGCCGCCCGCGCGGATCGGGCGGATCTGCGCCGAGCACGACGTGCGCATCGAGATCGCCGTTGCCGACCCCTGTACAGTGTAAGGTTCGGAATTTTTCGTTGAGGGTTCGTTCGGTTTCTTTTACCGTTTCGTGCGGGCCGCGTCGGCCCATGCGCTCAGCATAGGCGGAGGAAGGCGTGGGGAACGGCGTTTACGATATCGCCGTGATCGGCGGCGGCGTGAATGGCTGTGGCATCGCGCGTGATGCCGCCGGGCGGGGCCTGTCCGTGCTGCTGACGGAAAAGAACGATCTCGCCAGCGGCACGTCGTCGGCGTCGACCAAGCTGATCCACGGTGGATTGCGCTATCTCGAACATTACGAGTTCGGCCTCGTCCGGGAGTCCCTGATCGAGCGCGAGGTGTTGCTTGGCATGGCGCCCCACATCATTTGGCCGCTTCGATTCGTCCTGCCGCACCACCGCGCGCTGCGGCCCGTCTGGCTCGTTCGCCTGGGCCTGTTCCTTTACGATCACCTCGGCGGGCGCAAGATCCTGCCGCCGTCGCGCCTCGTGGACCTGACACGGGACCCGGCGGGCCGACCGCTGAAGAGCGACTTCACGCGAGGCTTCGAATATTCCGACTGCTGGGTCGACGACGCGCGGCTGGTCGTGCTCAACGCGGTCGACGCCGCGCGTCGCGGTGCGGAGGTCCGCACGCGCAGCGATGCGGTTTCGGCGGTCAAGCGCGACGACCGCTGGGAGGTCGACTTGCTGAACGCCGTGACCGGCAAGCGGGACACCATTGCCTGCCGCGTTCTCGTCAACGCCGCCGGCCCGTGGGTGTCGGAGGTCATCGCGCAGCGGATCGGCCTCAACTCGGCGTCGCGCGTTCGCCTCGTCAAGGGCAGCCACATCGTCGTGCGCCGCCTGTTCGACGATCCGCGCGCCTACATCTTTCAGAACGCCGACAAGCGGATCGTCTTTGCCATTCCCTACGAGCAGGACTTCACGCTGATCGGCACGACGGACGTCGAGTTCGACGGCGATCCCGGCACCGCGTCCATCTCGCCCGACGAGATCCGCTATCTCTGTGCGGCGGCGAGTCAATATCTGAAACAGGCGGTGCGCCCGGACGACGTGGTCTGGTCGTACTCCGGCGTGCGCCCGCTCTACGACGATGGCCGCAAGGCCGCCCACGAGGCGACACGGGATTACGTGCTCGAACTGGAGGGTTCGCCCGGCGAGCCGGCGTTGCTCAACGTGTTCGGCGGCAAGATCACCACGTTCCGGCATCTTGCCGAACAGGCGCTCGCAACGATCGAGGACCGGTTTCCGCAGATGGGCGGGCCGTGGACGCGTGGGGCGACGCTGCCGGGCGGGGATTTCGCCGTCGACCGGTTCGAGACGCTCGTGGCGGAGCTGCACGGCCAGTATCCGCCGGTCACCCGGACGCTCGCGCGCAGGCTGGCACGCGCCTATGGCACCCGGGCCCACGACATCCTGTCCGGCGTCGAGGATCACGAGGACCTCGGCGTCGATTTCGGCGCCGACCTCTACCAGCGGGAGGTCGAGTACCTGGTTCGCAGCGAGTGGGCGATGACCGCAGACGACGTGCTCTGGCGGCGCTCGAAACTGGGGCTGCGCGTCAGCGGGGCCGAGGCGCGCCGTCTCGCCGACTGGCTGAAAGAGAACTATTCAACCGTATTGAGCTCGGCGGCTTGATGCCGGCCGAGCGCGGGAGGGCAGGATGTCGGGCAAAGTGTTGGCGATCGATCAGGGAACAACCTCGTCGCGCGCCATCGTTTTCGGCGACGGGTTCGAGCTCAGGGCGACGGCGCAGGAAGAGTTCGCGCAGCATTTCCCGAAGTCGGGATGGGTCGAGCACGATCCCGAAGATCTGTGGGAAACGACGGTCCGGACCTGCCGCCAGGCGCTCGAACGCGCCTCGGTGAGCGCGTCCGACCTCGCCGGCATCGGCATCACCAATCAGCGCGAGACCACAATCGTGTGGGACCGCGAGACCGGTGCCCCGATCCACCGGGCGATCGTCTGGCAGGATCGCCGCACCGCCGATCGCTGCGCCGAACTCCGTCGCGCCGGTCACGAGGCGGCGCTTACCGCGAAGACCGGTCTGCTGCTCGACCCCTATTTCTCGGGTACCAAGGTGGCCTGGATCCTCGACGCCGTCGACGGTGCCCGCAAACGGGCCGAACAAGGGCACCTGCTGTTCGGTACCGTCGACTGCTATCTGATCTGGCGGCTGACCGGCGGCAAGGTCCACGCAACCGACGCCACCAACGCCTCGCGGACGCTGCTCTACGACATCCACGGTGGACGCTGGGATCCGGACCTCCTCGACCTGTTTCGCGTGCCGGCCGCCATGTTGCCCGAGGTGCGCGACTGTGCGGCTGATTACGGCTCGACGACGCCGGACGTGCTCGGATCGCCGGTGCGCATTCTTGGTGTGGCCGGTGACCAGCAGGCGGCGACCGTCGGCCAGGCGTGCTTCCGTCCCGGCATGATCAAGTCGACATACGGCACCGGCTGCTTCGCCATGCTCAACACCGGCGAAACACCGGTGGCGTCCGGCAATCGCCTGCTGACGACGATCGCCTATCGGCTCGACGGACGCACCACCTATGCGCTCGAAGGTTCGATCTTCGTCGCCGGGGCTGCCGTACAGTGGCTGCGCGACGGGCTCGGCATCATCGGGACGGCGGCGGAAACCGCTGAACTGGCCGCGCGGGCGGACACCGGACAGTCGGTGTATCTGGTCCCCGCGTTCACCGGCCTCGGCGCCCCGCACTGGGACGCGGAGGCGCGCGGCGCGTTGTTCGGCCTGACGCGTGGAACCGGTCCGGCCGAGCTTGCGCGCGCCGCACTGGAGAGCGTGTGCTACCAGACGCGCGACCTGCTCGAGGCGATGCGCGGCGACTGGGCCGAAGCCGATCGCGGGCAGACCGTGTTGCGGGTCGATGGCGGCATGGTGGCGAGCGACTGGACGATGCAGTTCCTCTCCGACATCCTCGATGCGCCGGTCGACCGGCCGAAGGTCCTGGAAACGACCGCTCTTGGCGCCGCCTACCTGGCCGGACTGGAGGCCGGCGTTTATCCCGGACTCGATGAATTCGCGAGCGGCTGGGCGCTGGAGCGACGGTTCGCGCCCGCCATGGCGGAAGACGTGCGGGCCGCAAAATATGCAGGCTGGAAGGACGCGGTACGGCGTACCTTGACGCATTGACCCGCGTTGCCGCGCGGACGAACCGCGGCGACGCGTACAGCGCGGCGGGATGTGCACCGTGCGTGGGCGATGTTCCGCCCGCATCGATGATGGCCGGCCTCCCGCCGAACGTTACCGGCCGTTTGCGCTGGCACGGTTCGCGCCGTTGTCGCGCTGGACCGTCGGGCCGGTGATGCGCGATGACAACTACGCTGGGGGCGTCGATACGGCTGGGTCGGCTGCTCCTGCAGACATCCGTGCGGCGCAAGCGCCGCCGCTGACTTCGCACAGGGGATCGAACGCATGCAGCCGGTAGATTTCATCCATCAGCTTGGCTTCGCCGGTCTGCCGGCGGAGGTCGTCGACCAGGCCAAACGCTGCGTGCTCGATCTGACGGGTGTTGCCGCCGCCGGGCTGAGCACGCCGCTCTCACGCACGATCCGTAACCATGCGGCCGAGCATTTCGCGCCCGGGCAACGCGCCGCCGGGCTGCTCTTCGATGGGCGCAAGGCAAGCCCGGTCGGCGCGGCGCTTGCCAACGGTATGACGATCGATGCCTACGATGCGCATGACGGCCATCCGCTGACCAAGGGGCATGCAGGCGCCGGCGTGCTGTCCGCGCTGCTTGCGTTCGTGCAGGCCGAGGGCAAGGCCGACGGGCGCGACTTCCTGACGGCGCTGGTCCTCGGTTACGAGCTGGGCGTCCGCGCCGGCATGGCGCTGCACCAGACGGTGCGCGACTATCACACCTCGGGTGCGTGGGTGGCGGTCGCCTGCGCGGCGCTGGGCGCGCGGCAGCTGGGCATCGGCGCCGAGGCGACGCGGCACGCCCTGGGCATCGCCGAATATCACGGGCCGCGCAGCCAGATGATGCGCTGCATCGATCATCCGACGATGGTGAAGGACGGCTCGGGATGGGGCGCGATGGCCGGGGTGTCGGCCGCGTACCTGGCGGCGGACGGCTTCACCGGCGCGCCCGCGGTCACCGTCGAGGGCGCCGGGATGGCCGCGCTCTGGTCCGATCTCGGCAGCCGCTGGCGCATCATGGAGCAGTATTTCAAGCCGTATCCGGTCTGTCGCTGGGCCCAGCCGGCCGTCGAGGCGGTGCTTTCGGTCATGCGCACGAACAGGCTCACGTCCGCCGACGTCGAACGGGTCGAGATCGAGACGTTCTACGAGGCTGCACGGCTGACGACGCGCCGTCCCGCGAATACGGAAGAGGCGCAGTACAGCCTTTCGTTTCCGGTTGCCGCCGCGATCGTCCGCGGGGTCGTCGGACCTGCGGAAATCGGCGAATCGGGGATGGGCGATGCGACGATCCTGCGCCTGAGCGAGGCCATGACCGTACGCGAGGATGTCGCGCTCAGCGCCCGGTTTCCCGGCGAGCGCTGGGCCCGTGCACGCCTCGTTCTCAAAGACGGGCGGCGACTCGACTCGGGCGACATGCAGGCCCGGGGCGACGCGGAGAGGCCGCTCGCGGACGAAGAGATCAGCGCGAAGTTCCGTCGCGCGACCGAGCCGGTGCTCGGCCGGCGGGATTCGGCCAGGCTGCTCGATCGTGTTGCGGCGCTGGACAGCGAGGATGGCGCGCTGGCGGGCTTCCTGGAGCTCCTGTTCTCGCCGGCGGGTTCCCGCGCCGCGGCGTAGCCAATGACGGGTCATCGTGCCGCGGCATTCGCGTAGCAGTTTCGCGAAATAGAGGTTGCGTTCATAATTCCGAATCTAATCTTGGTTTCAGTTGTCCGGGCAGGGATCAGCCTGGCGGGGACCGCCGAACGGGAGATGTCATGTTGCGCAATATGATGGCCAATGCCGGGCTCGTTTCGCTTCTGGTGCTCGCCGGTTGCGTGACGCCGCAGTCGATCGAACAGCCCCGCGTCGCCCTGCAGAATGTCCGCATCCTCAATGCGGAGGGCCTGCTGCAGCGTCTCGAGATCGACCTTCTGGTGTCCAATCCGAACGATTTCGACATCCCGTTGACGGGCCTCGACGTTGCCCTGCAGCTCAACGGGATGGACTTTGCCGACGGGCTGTCGAACAAGCGGGTGACGATCCCGCGTCTCGGCTCGGCGACGGTCCCGGTCGAGGTGTCGGTGTCGCTGGTGGCGATCTTCCAGCAGATCCAGGCACTGCAGCACCGCGAGAGCCTCGATTACAGCATCGGCGGCAAGATCTATCTCGATAATGTCCTGCTGCCGTCGGTGCCCTTCGACAAGAGCGGGTCGCTGGACCTTCGCAACGATTCCGCCGGTCGCCGGTTTCAGCCGATCTGACGCGCCGGGGTAACGCAGCCAGCCGCCACCGGCGCTGCGCCGGATGCGAGCCGCTGCCGGAGCCCGCGCCCCGGAAATCGCGTCAAGGCTGTGTTTTCGCGTGGCGCGGCTGGAGCGGCCGCGCTCGCGGATCAGAAGTACAACGAAATATCCCGATGGCGGGCGGTGCATCCCGCGATCTCTAGCGCTACGTCACGCGGCACGCGGGGCTGCTGCCTGAGCCCGATATTCTTGCGGATCAGCGATTCGTAAGCCTCCAGACCCGGCAGCAGGGCTTCAGTTGCACGACGCCGCCAACGCAGATCGTCCCGCAACGCCGCGGACGCCTGATCGATGAAATCCCGCGCCACCTCGTGCTTCGGTTCCCGGCTGCGCAGTTCACGCCGTGCCTTCGAGAGCAGGGACCGGATCTCGCGGGCGCCCTCGACGTCGCCAACCGCCTGCGCGATGTCGCCGATACGCTCGACCGCGACGTCGACTTGCTCCGGAGCGAAGTCACGAAGCGCCGCCACTTCGTCCTCGAGTGCCGCAAGGCGTTCGCTAGCGGCGATGATGGCGACGACGTCGCGGATCGGCACGTAGGCATCGTCGACGGTTCGCCGGTAACGGCGGCGGACCTTTTCCTCTTCGTTGAGCAGCGCCTGGAACTCGTGGCTCTCGTCCGTCCAGCGTTCCGGGATCCGCGCCTGCAGGTCGTCGCGCTCCGCCACGAGGGCCGCGATCTCGCTTTCGAGTGCGCGTTGCCTCAGTTCGTTGTCGCGCGCAAGCCGCAACCGGTTTTCCAGTTCCTCGATCATGTCCTCGAGGCGGCCAACCCGTCGTTCGATCGAGCGGACCCGACCATGCAACGGCCGATAGCTGCTGGCCTTGCGTCGGATCGCCGCTTCCGCGGTCGCGATCTCGTCGATCAAGGGGAACGTACGCTCAGCCCTGTCCAGCGCCTCGACGACGTCCTTGCGAAGATCGTCGGGCAGCACGTCAAGATCCAAGCCTCTCGTACGCTCGATCCCCTGGCGCAGCTCGGGTTCGCGGACCCGGTATTCCTCGAACAGATAGCCCTCGAGGCAGTATTGCAGCTTCGGATTGAGCGGCGGTGGAGCGGTTTCCGCAGTCAGCGAGAAACGGCTCGGCAGGTAGTTCACGAGCCACGGACTGAAGCCGACTATGGCGAGGCCGAGCAGTTGCAGGCAGATGAAGGCGACGACCCCCTTGTAGATCTGCGTTGTGCGCACGGACGGCGGCGCGACTCCGCGCAGGTAGAACAGTGCGAAGCCGAATGGCGGGGTCAGGAACGAGGTCTGGATGTTCAGGCCGATCATAACCCCGAGCCAGACAGCGGTGATGTTCGCGGAAGGTTCGGCGAGCAGGATCGGCGCCACGATCGGGACGACGACCACGGCGATCTCGATGAAGTCGAGGAAGAAGCCGAGCAGGAAGATGACCGCCATGACGATGATGAATTGGGCCCAGAACCCGCCCGGCAGGTTGGTGAGGAAATCCTTCACCAGATCTTCGCCACCGAATCCGCGGAACGCCGCGGTCAGCATCGCCGCCCCGAGCAGGATGATGAAGACGAGCGACGTCGTCTTGGCGGTATCGACCATGACCTCGCGCAGCGTGTTCTCGATTTTGAAGGTGCGCCAAAGGCTCCAGACCACGGCGGCGAGAAATGTCGCGGCGGCGATGCTCGCGAAGACGAGCGCGACGACGTCTCCGCTGGTCACTATGTTCTTGACGTTGATCGGCGCGATCCTGGTTATGATCGCCATCGCGATCACCGATATCCCCGCCAGCAGGGCCGGGTGGTATGTTCCCGGCCGGCCTTCGTGCAGCCGGTAGCCCGCCATGATGGTTGCACCGATTGCGCCGATGGCGCCGGCCTGGTTCACCGTCGCGACGCCGAGGATGATCGAGCCGAGCACGACGAAGATCAGGGTCAGCGGCGGCACCAGAATCAGCAAGACGCGGGCGATGAACTTGGTATCGAACTTGCCTTCGAAGTGGACCGGGGGCGCGACGCTCGGTCGCAAGAGCGCCGAGACGAGAATGAAGATCATGTACACGCCGACGAGCACGAGACCCGGAAGCAGCGCGCCCATGAACATGTCGCCGGCGCTGGTCGAGACGATGTCGAACTCCGATGGCATCGAGAGCTCGCCCGTCGCTTCCTTGTACAGCGTCTTGCGCGTTGTGCTGGCCTGATCGACGGCGCTCGCGAGCTGGTCCGCGAGAATGATGAGGACGATCGACGGCGGGATGATCTGGCCGAGCGTTCCCGAGGCTGCGATGGTTCCTGTTGCGAGGGGCTTCGAGTAGTTGTTGCGCATCATCGCCGGCAGCGAGATCAGGCCCATCGCCACCACGGTGGCGCCGACGATGCCCGTCGTCGCCGCCAGCAGCGCACCGACGAATACGACCGAGATTCCAAGCCCGCCGGGCATCGGGCCGAAGAGTTGGGCCATGGTGACGAGCAGGTCCTCGGCGATCTTGGACCGCTGCAGCATGATTCCCATGAACACGAACAACGGGATGGCGATGAGCGTGTCGCGCTCTGCCTCCCAGTAGATGCCGCGGAAATTCGTGACGCCGGCGGTGAGCCACTGGATGGGGCCGCCCTGGGCGAAGTAGGCGCTCGTGTCGCTGGCGAACAGCCAGCCTGTGAAAGCGGCCGCGCCGATCGCGAGGATGGCCGAGCCGGGCAGCGCGAAAGCAACCGGGAAGCCCGAACCGAGGGCCCACATCATCAGCAGGATGAGCAGCAGGAGGAAGAGGAGCTCCATGGCGTGTCGCGTATGCTCCGCGCTCAGTGAGGCGTTTCTGCTTCGATCTTGCGCTTGCCCGGGTCACCCCGGTAATCGGCGACGCCCTCGAGGATGTAGGCCGCGAACTGGACCGTCATCGTGATCGCGAAGATCGCCAGGTACCCGGCGAGCAGATACTTGACGTACATCCCGAAGCCCTGCTGCGTCACCTCGAGTGCCAACAGCGGGCTCGCGATGATGCTCGATGGCTGCCCCAGGCCGATGGCCAGGATGACCCAGCACAGCGGTATGCCCAGCAGGACCGCGCCGGTCGCGTTGATGACTCCCTTCTTGCGATCCGTGAAGCCCGCATAGAGCACATCGACGCGCACGTGACCCTCCTCGATCAGGGTGTAAGCGCTGGAGAACAGGAACAGGCCGCCGTACCAGAAGCGCACGAGGTCGCCCATGAAGGCCTGCTCGTACGAGAACACGAAGCGCGAAACGACGATTTGCAGCTCGGCTATCACCACGAGCAGGGCCAGCCAATGGAATCCCAGCGTTCGCGTACGCGCGGCAACAACCAGCGAGAGGGCGATGAGCGGCAGGTGGACGTAAGGCGCGCGGAACTGATTGCGGCCGAGGTCTTGGGCGAGTTGCTCACCGACGACGGCCGCTAGCAAGCCTTCGACCCGCAGGAACGACACCACGGCGTCGGCGACACCGACGAAGAACACCGCCCAGAATGCGGCCCGCACGATATACGCGGCGATCGCGGAAATCGCCAGATCGTCGCGACGCAGGCTGCGCGACCGGGTCATAACGATCAGCAATGCCGGTGCCGCGAGCGACAACAGATAGAGCAGGACCTGCAACCAGGCCAGCCCGCCACCATCCGCAAATGCCGATCTGGCGCCCGGCCAGCCGAGCCAGAAGCTCAGATACGTGCTCAGCAGGAAGGCGGCCAGCGTCGAGACGACCGTCCACGCGACGTAGCGGGCCGCCAGGGTGAACCAGGTCGGCGCGTAGTCATCGATATTGCCGATTTCGGTCGCAGCCATCGCGCAACGGCCTCAGAACCGTGGGACGGAGCATGGCTCCGTCCCGCAGCCTAACCCGAGGATCACCGGCCCGTTTACAGGCCCAGCACCCGGTTCCGTTTCAACGAATAGCCGACATCGGAGAGTTTCATCCAGCCACCGACGTTCTTGCGGGCTTCGGCGAAGCTCACATAGATGCGGTCGGCGAGCTTGCTGTGCCGGCGGGCCTCCTGCATGACGTCGTCGGCAGCATCGCCGAAGCTGTCGTACACGTCGTCGTTGAACTCCCGCAGCTGGACGCCGTGCTCGTCTATCAGGCGCCTGAGGTAGGTCGCGTTGTTCGCGTTGTTCTCCGACATCGCGATCTCGCATTCCATCTGCGACGCCGCCTCGATGATCAGCTGGTCCGTCTTGGACAGGCTGTCCCACCACTTCTTGTTCATCCCGAACGAGATGAAGCCGCCGGGCTCGTGCATCCCGGGCCAGTAGTAGTACTTGGCGGCCTCGTAGAACTTCAGGAAGTAGTCGTTGTAGGGGCCCACCCATTCGGTCGCGTCGATCGCCCCGGAGACCAGGTTCTCGTAAATCTGGCTCCCCGGCAGCGAGACCGGCGAGGCGCCGACCTTCGCCATGACGTCGCCGCCGAGCCCTGGGATGCGCATCTTCAGGCCCTTGAGATCCGCGACGGAGTCGATTTCCTTGTTGAACCAGCCGCCCATCTGGACGCCGGTATTGCCGCAGGGCAGCGCCTTCAGTCCGAACTCGCCGGCGAGCTCGTCCCAGAGTTGCTGGCCGCCGAGATGATTGATCCAGGCTCCCTGCTCGGTATAGGTCATGCCGAACGGCACCGAGGTGAAGAACGCCCAGCCCGGATGCTTGCCCTTCCAGTAATAGTCGGCCGAGTTGTAGGCCTGCGCGTTGCCGGAAGCGACCTCGTCGAACACGTCGAACCCGCCGACGCGTTCACCCGAAGCGAAATACTTGGTGGTGATTCGACCCTCGGTCATGTCCGTGATGCGCTTGGCGTGGCGCTGCGCGCTGAGGCCGAGGCCCGGGAAGTCACGCGGCCAGCTCGATACGATCACCATCTCCTTGCGGCCCTGAGAGAGGGCCGGCGTGGCGAGTGTGGCCGCTGCCGTGGCGGCGGCGGCGCCAGCGGCACCTTTGAGGAATTTGCGACGCTTCATGGGGAATTGCCTCCTTTTTGGCTGGCCGTGCGCGATGCGCGGGACGGCCAGTCCTTGTCCCTGGTTCGATGTTATGTCGTTACGGCGCCGCGATTGACGCCTAAGCGGCAAGCATACAGCGTTGTTGGCGAAGCGCAATCGCGCAGTTCGAGCCCCTGCCGGCGGTGCCGGCAGGGCTGGCCGCGGCGTCGCGGACATCGCGCGACCGGGCTTGCAACGACGCGCGACCCATCAGTCGAACAACCTGACCCATCCGTCCGGCCCGAAGCCCTCGAGTGGCCGAAACCGGCTCTTGTAGGCCATCTTGCTGCTGCCGGCGATCCAGAACCCAAGATAGACGTAAGCGAGGCCGCGGCGACGCGCCTCCTCGACCAGCCACAGCACCATGTAACTGCCGAGGCTGCGCCGCTGCATGTCGGGATCGAAGAAACTGTAGACCGCCGACACGCCGTCACTCAGCCGGTCGACGAGGCAACCGGCAACGAGGTCTCCGCTGTCGGCGCGGAACTCGATCAGGCTGGTTGCCACCGGGCTCGTGACCACCATCGAGGCGAAGTCGCGGCGTGTCATCAGAGCCATGTCGCCATCGTTGTGGCGGGAAAGCACGTAGCTTCGGAACAGCCCGTATTGCTCGTCGGTGATCGTCAGTCCCGCATCGCGTGCGACCAGATCACCGTTAATTCGGGCGACCCGACGCCACGCCCGGCCGTACCGGAAGTGCTCGACCGGGATGCGGACCGGGACGCAAGCCCGGCAACCCGGACACGCGGGACGGTAGACGATGTGGTGCGAGCGGCGGAACCCGGCGAGCGACAGGCGCTCGAAGAGCTCTCGTACGTTGCCGCCACCGGCCCGTGGCAGTTCCGTATAGAGCTGCCTCTCGGTGCCCTCGACCAGGTAGGGGCACGGCATGCCGGCGGAATGCCGGAAGACGACAAGGTCCGAGACCGCAGGGGCGAGCGGACGCTGGTTGCTCATGGCGTCATTATCGCCGCCGCCGGCGCGCGGGCAACCGTTCTTAGACCGCCAGCCCCTCCGGCACCGGCGCGCGCACGACAACGGTGCCGGACAGCCAGTCGTGCAGACAGCGCCCGCGGTCGTTGAACAGCGCGACGAGGAGGATCAGCATCGACGTCAGACCGACGCTCGCATAGAACAGGGCGGTCTGCACGAAGGCCTGGGCGAGATCGGGGCGGCCGCCATCGAGGCGCCGTACCTGCAGGCCCAGCAGGCGCATGCCAAATGTGGCGGAGTCGCGCCCGCCGATCAGCGTCGTGTGATAGGCGAGAGGGATGACCGGCGTCAGCAGCAACGCCACGCCCCAGAGCAGGCCGAGGGTCAGCACGACGAGCGCCCACAGGAATGCGGCGACGCCGAGCAGGATCCCGACGTCGATGGCGTAAGCCAGGACGCGGCGAACGAGAACGCCCTCGAACAGCGTCGGGTCGTCAATATCGTGCGCGTCTTCCGACGCGTTCGCCCAGGTCAGAGGCATGTGCGGCCGATCGGGAACCGATTTGTCCGGCAAGGGATGCCTCGAATCTGCTGAATCGAATGTCCTGAAGTGAAGATTGTTACGGGGCCGCGGCCGCACAAGGGGCGCCGGCGCGCGAACGCCTCGGCCCGGGTTACAGGCTTGGCAGTGGGGACCGTGCCGGGCGGATCTCGACGCGCTCTGTTGCGCTACCGCACGCCACGGCGTTCGCTAGTCGGGTACCTGCTCTTTGCTGAGCAGGATCTTCCACACGAAGCCTGTGCCGACCGTATAGCTGGCGTGTGTTCTGAACAGCGGGCTGTCGGCGTTGGTCGCACCGTCGTAATAGCCGATCTTGCCGCCGACGAAGACCCTGAACCGTTCGGAGAATTCGTAGGTCAGCCCGACCCCGAAATCGGCTCCCAGATAGCCGCCGGAAGCTTGGTATTCGGGGCGCACCGGCGTCGCGAACTGCGGTTGCACCGTGTAGAAATAATCCATTAGCAGGCTGCTGGCAAAGACCGGTCCGAGGCTGACGCTGGCCTCGAGCTGATCCAGCAGGAACCGATCCCGCGTATAGGAAATCCGCGGATTGACCAGGATGCCTCGGTATTCCGCATCCCAGAGGTCGACCGAGAGGACTGCGCGGACCGGCAGCTTGAGCTTGACCGAGTCGATGTCCCGCCGTTCCGTCAGCGTAAGCTCCAGCTGCGGTCCGATCTCGACCAGGGCGTCGAGGTCGGGCATGCCGGCCCGCGCACGGTTTCTGTCCGAATCCGCGGGCAGCGAGCCGGCGATGCTGACGGTGAGTTCGTAGCGGCGGTCCCTGGCGACGCGGCCGCCGACGAAGCCGTCTTCGCCGATGCGCACGCGTTCCCAGCGATAGATGAGGAACGGTGCCGCGGCCACGGCGTGGCCGCGCTGATCCGACGCCGGATAGTGCGGCGTCATGCCGGCGCCGCCGGCGATGCCGATTTCCCATTTCGGCACCGTCTCGTCGTCTTCCGCGGCACGAGGCCCGCCCGGCGCCAAAGCGCCGATCGTTCCGAGGATTGCGGCGGTCAGCCGAGCGCTGCGCACCGGCCTATTCCAGTCGCGCGGAATTGCTGAGGCGTCTCGTTTCGAACCCGGCCTGCTCGAGCGACGGCTCGTCGCGCTGTACGACTTCGTCGACATGACGCCTGACGATTTCGACCGTGAGCGCGCCCGGATCCTTGAACGAGCCGGTCCGCTGCAGCGTCTCCAGCTTGAGGTAGACGTCGCTGCAATGCAGTTGCGGCAGGTCGGCACGTCGTACAGTCGGGGTCGGCACGACCTGCGCGGCGATCCGGTCAGCGCCGGCACGGATATCGTCGGGGTTGACGGCCGCGCCGGTCATTTAGTCACGTGCCCCGCCAATCGGTCGGGCGCCCGCAATGCGGCCTCAGGCCTCCTCTTCGCCGGCGATCTGTTGCAGCTTCGCCTGCTTGCGCTTTGCCTTCGATTGCAGGCGGCGCTTGTTGAGCGATTCCTTGCGCCGGTTCTGGAAGGCCCTCTGCTTGACCGACAGTTTCTTCATCCCATCGCTCCTCTCCGGTTGTCCGGTTTCGGCGGCAATACAGCGCCCGGATGCAACAGCCGGCCGCGTCGTTCATTCACGTTTATTTTAATCGCAAATTAGCACTTGTTTGCCAAAATCCATTCATGTAAACGCCCGCATCCGCCGTCATGGTGGCGCTGGACGGGCGTGGCGGCCTGATGCCGAAGCAGTCTCAGCAGGGAGTGGGAATCGTGGCCGGTGACGGCCCGTCTTGGTCTGTGCGGGGTGTGGCATGTTTGGTTTTTCGCGTGACGCAACGGGAAAAAAGGGCAACAACCCGGCGGGGCTGCGCGGCGGCCGCCCGCTGACCCGGCCGTTCGCCGACGTCGAGTCGATGGTCGCCCAGCTCGAGCCGAGCTACCCGGTGTTCTGCCTGCGCCCGCACGTGCTCGCCGAGACCGCGCGGCGCTTCCTCGACGGCTTCCCGGGGCGCGTCCTGTACGCCGTCAAGTGCAACCCGCACCCGGCCGTGCTCCAGCACCTGTTCGACGCCGGCATCCGCCATTTCGACACCGCCTCGCTCGCCGAGATCGCCGCCGTGCGCGAGGCGCACCCCGAGGCCGAGGCCTATTTCATGCACCCGGTGAAGTCGCGCGCCTCGCTGCTGTCCGCGGCCCAGGTCTACGATGTGCGCCACTACGTCATCGACCACGAGGACGAGCTCGCCAAGATCATCGAATGCACCGGGCGGCGCGACATCGACATCCTCGTGCGGCTGGCGACGCCGGGCGGCAAGGTGCTGTTCGAGCTGTCGCGCAAGTTCGGCGCGACGCCCGCGCACGCGGTGCGGCTCTTGCGCGCCGTGCACGAGGCCGGCTTCCGCACCGGCATCGCCTTCCACGTCGGCTCGCAGTGCGCCGAGCCGCGCGCCTATGCGGTCGCGCTCGAGGCGGCGGCGTCCGTGATCCGCGAGGCCGGCGTGCCGATCGCCTATCTCGACGTCGGCGGCGGCTTCCCGGCGCACTACGCCAACCACGACGTGCCGCCGCTGGAGGAGTTCTTCGCAGCGATCCGCGGCGGCCTGCGCGACATGCCCGTCGGCGCCGACTGCATCGTCATGTGCGAGCCGGGCCGCGCCCTCGTCGCCGAGGCCTGCTCGCTGGTCACGCAGGTGCAGCTGCGCAAGGGCGACGCGCTCTACATCAACGACGGCATCTTCCACAGCCTGTCGGAATGCTCCGACGCCGACGTGCAGTTCCCGGCGCGCATGATCCGGCACGGCGCCGCGGCGGGCGCGGTGATGCGCGACTACACGATCTTCGGGCCGACCTGCGATTCGACCGACGTGCTGCCGCACGCGGTCGCCCTGCCGGCCGACATCGACGAGGGCGACTGGATCGAGTTCGGCCAGATCGGCGCCTATTCGAACGCCATGACGACGCGCTTCAACGGCTTCCACGCCGACACCTTCGTCACCGTCGCCTCGCCGCCGCTCGGCCGCATCGCGAGCGTGCCGCCGGCGACCGGCTAGAGATTGTCCGATTGATTCGCTTCGGCCCGCTCCCGTAGCCGGCCAGCCACAGCGTAAGATAGCGTTGGCTGGCCGGGTGGGGGAGCGGGCCGCTGCCGATTCCACGTAAGCGGATCATGTACTAGTCGCCGGCCGCCGGGTCCTCGACCGTCCGCTCCTCGATCGCGAGCGCGCGCCGCTCGGGCAGCGTCTCGTAGACGAGCGCCGCCAGCACGATCGCGGCGCCGGCGAGCGCCTGGGCGGTCGGCGTCTCGCTGAGCACCGCCCAGACGAGGAGCGGCGCGATCACCGCCTCGAGCAGGCACAGGAGCCCGGCCTCGGCCGCCTGCAGGTG
>JBFHDX010000054.1:0-24927 GCA_041584475.1 Alphaproteobacteria bacterium | reverse complement strand
GGCGCGCTGGCGCATTGCCCGCGCGACGCGCGGCGCGTAATATCGGGTCGCGAGAAAAAAGAGAAATCAACGCCGATCGCACGGCGCTCCAGACAGGGAGGAGTGATCCACAATGCGAATTTTTCGCGAATCCGTCGTCGCCGCGGCGGTGGTTGTCGCGGCCATCGGCACCGCCCGGGCCGACACCACCGAACAGAAATGGCAGAGCCGCGTCGTCGTCGCCAAGACGGGCGCCCACTGCGCCGACGACCGCAACTGTTTCAACCGCTATCATCATGCGATCCCGGCGGCGGCGCGCGCCCGGCCGGGCCAGATCATCGTGATCGAGACGCGCGACGCGCTCGACAGCGACCTGCGCCTCGATTCGGTCGCCGCCGACGTCACCGCGCTCGACCTCAACCTCGTGCACCCGATGACCGGACCGGTCTTCATCGAGGGTGCGGCGCGCGGCGACGTGCTGGTGGTCGAGCTGCTCGACATCGCGCCGGACGAGTACGGCTATACCGTGATCGTCCCCGGCTTCGGGTTCCTGCGCGACATCTATACCGAGCCCTATATCGTCAACTGGAAACTAACGCGCCAGGCCGCGGTGTCCGACCAGATGCCGGGCGTCCGCGTACCGATGGCCGCCTTCATGGGCTCGGTCGGCGTGCTGCCCGGCGAGCCGGAGGCGAGGGCGTGGCTCGAGCGCGAGAAAAAGCTCGGTGAGGCCGGCGGCGTCGCCCTGCCGCCGCAGCCGATCGGGGCGCTTCCCGCCAACATCTGCGGGCCGAACGGCAGCGGCAAGGAACTGTGCCTGCGCACGATTCCGCCGCGCGAGAACGGCGGCAACATGGACGTGCAGCAGATGCAGGTCGGCACGAAGCTGATGCTGCCCTGTTTCGTCGACGGTTGCGGCCTGTTCGTCGGCGACGTCCATTACGCGCAGGGCGACGGCGAGGTGTCGGGCACGGCGGTCGAGATGGGTGCCGTCGTCACGCTGCGCACGGAGGTCCTCAAGGGCCGGGCGCGGGAGATCTCCTCGCCGCATTTCGAAGGCGGGCCGCAGCTCAAATACATCGCGCCGGCCCGGTTCTATGCCACGGTCGGTTTCCCGCTGAAGGCGGGCGGCACGATCCCGCCGACGCACAGCTATATCGACGGTGAGCGCATCGGCAGCCTCGAGAACCTGTCGGAGGACCTGTCGCTGGCGGCGCGCAACGCGCTGATCGAGATGATCGACTACATCCAGCGCGAGCACGGGATGACGCCCGAGCAGGCCTATATCCTGTCCAGCGTCGCCGTCGACCTGGTGGTCGGACAGGTCGTCGACGTACCCAACTACACGGTCTCGGCGATCATCGACCTCGACGTCTTCGAGGGCGGCGCGGAATAGGGCGGCGGATCCGCCGGTCGCGACATGAGACGGCGCGGTTTCGTGCGCATGGCGGCCGCCGGCGCGGCGTGGGTCGTGCTCGGCGGCCACACGCCGTACCGGCAATGGCAGGTCTATCGCCAGAAACATCTGCTTATCGGCTCGTGCCGGGCCGATCCGCCGAGCTACACGCTGGCCCGCGAGATCGTCCAGACGCTGGAGCTGTGGTTGCCCGAGAGCAGCCCGCGGGCGAGCCGGGCGCCCGACCAGCGTCGCCTCGCCAGCCTGCTGTCGTCGGGACAGCTGCAGGTAACGGTCATGCGCCACCGCGACGTGGCGGACATGGCGGCGGGGCGCGCCATGTTCGAGGCAACGGGTCCGGTACCGTCGCGCCGTCTGTTCTCGCTCGGCGAGCATCTGCTCGTCTGCCGGCCGGATTTCCCGGACCACCATGCGTGGCTCGTCGCGGCGACGCTGAGCGACCACGGCGAGCTGCTCTCCGTGGGGGCGCCGGCCCGGCCCGAACTCGGCCCCGTTCCGGTCCATCCGGGCGCGCTGGCCCATGCCGCGGGTCAGCCGTATCCGGCGGCGGCCGGCGATCCGGCGGCCGCGCCCCAGCCGGACGGCGGCTGATCTCGGCCGGCGCCGGCCTGCTACGGCTGTCGCGGCTGGGCGACGACCTTCTGGAACAGCCCGCCGAAATAGCGCTCCTTGCGCCAGGTGAACCGCTCCGCCTCGCTGGCGAACCCGGATATCTCGCGGCGCCAGAGGCCCTTCGCGAACGGCTCGAGCGTGTCGAAGACGAGGCTCGTGATCGGTTTGAGCGGGTGCAGCGGGTGCGGCCGGTGATAGTCGATGAAAACCACCTTGCCGTCGGGTGTGATCGCGTTCAGCAACGCGTCGGTGACGCGGTGCTTGTAGTCGTCGGGCAGTTCGTGCAGCAGGAAGAAGCAGCAGACGACGTCGTACGGACCGCCGCCGGGATCGGTGGCGTCCGCGACCCGGACCCGCGTGTTGGCATAACCGGCCAGCTTGCGCCGGCAGTTCTCCGCCTGGATCGGCGCGACGTCGATGACGTCGAGGTGACCGTCGGGGCCGATGTGGGTGGCCAGGTTGGGTGAAAGGCGGCCGTATACGCAGGCCGGCTGCAGCACGGTCTGGCCGGGGCGGATTTCCCGCATCGCGGCGCGCTGCAAGCGGTTGAAATTGCCCCAGAGAATCGCCGAGACCACCGGCGTGTGATCGAAGATCATCAGGCTGGCCGGCGTCAGATAGGCCCAGTTATACGTTTCGCTGAGATAGGCGGGGATCTTCGGCGTCAGATTGTCCGTGCGGACGAGCGGCATCTGCGCGGTCATATGAGTCATGGCATCACCCGTTGCGGTCTATCCGATCGTTCTTGACTGACAGCGAAGCGCACCCGGTTTCATATGCATTCGCACAGAACCTAAGGGAGGTGCGGAGAACCGGAGTTGATATGGATCAACCGGAAGGATCTTCGGGCCGCGTAAAATCGCCGCACGACAAGCACATTTGCGCCGGGCACGCCGGTCGATGGGGCACGCGACGCGTATCACCGTCGGTGCTCAGTCGGGCACCGCTGCCGCATCGGCGGCGACGACCGCGAAGCGGTCGGCGAGCTCGGCCAGCGCCGCGCGATGCAGGGTGGCGGAATCGATGATCCCGCCGTCCGGCGCCGGCAGATCGCGCGTGGCGCAGCAGGCGGCGACGACGGTACAGCGGTAGCCGTGGTCGAGCGCCGCCCGCACGGTCGAGCTGACGCACAAATGCGTCATGAAGCCGCCGACGATCAGCTGTTTGCGGCCGGTTTGCCCGAGCGCGGCGGCCAATCCCGTATCGGCGAAGGCGTTCGGCAGCGACTTGTCGATCACCGGCTCAGCGCATTGCGGGGCGACCTCGCGCATGATGCGACCGCCCTCCGCCGCCTGGTCGAAGGCGCCGCCGGCTCGCCCGCGATGCGCGACGTGGATGACGGGCGTTCCGGCCTCGCGGGCCCGCCGCAGCAGCGCCGCCGTTTCGTGCACGGCGCCGTCGACGCCCGGCAAGGGCAGCAGCCCCGAGCGGTACTCGTTCTGCAGGTCGATGAGCAGGAGCACCGCGTCGGACAGCGCTGCGGGAGCGGGATCGGCGCCCGCCATCTGCAGCAACGTCTTCGGTGCGGAGCCCATCGGGGGAGTCCCTGGAAGTGGAGCCGCGAGCATTAACCGCAACCGGCCGCCATCCGTCAAGCGGCGCCGGCCGGCATCAGAGCCGCCACGAGAGCGTCAGCGCGCCGAAATGATCCCATTCGCGTTGCTCGTTGAATTCGGGACTCATGATGACGTGCGTGTAGGTCAGGCGCGTGCTGCCGATCAGGATCGCGCCGCCGACCTGCATGTCGATGACGAACGGTCGCTTCTCGACGCTGTGGCTGTCCTTCCAGGTGTTGCCGTCGAGGAAGATGTTGCGCAGCACGTAGCGCCCCTCGAGGCCGGCGAACACGTACCAGTCAACCGTTTCGACGCGCTCGAACCCCTCCGATCCGGGCACGCCGGGGCGAATGCGGGGCGGTCCGAAGTCGTTCTGCAGATTCTGGCCGTACCGAAGCATCCCGCCGAGCCCGACGTCGGTCATGATGTTGCCCAGCGAGACCGCGACATGCGGTATCATGTCGGTCTCGAAGCGGCCTTGTTCGTCGAGCTCCTCCCGCGTGCTGCGCCACTTGCGCTCGAAGATGAGCTGCAGCCCGGGCTCGTCCGAGAGCTGGTTGTCCCAGCCGTTGGACAGCGCCACGTTGATCAGCTTGTGGTAGGCGTTCTGGATCTCCTCGCCCTTGGCGCTGGGGCCGACGATGCCGGCCTCGATGGCGAACACGTCCTGCCGGCCCGAACCGTTCACGCCGCGATAGACGCTGTGCACCGAGAAGCCGAGATAGGCCCAAGCCGCGTAGGGACGGTCGTCCGGCACCAGGGCGACGGCGTCGGTGTCGTCCGGGGTGAACATCGAGTGGCCGATCGAGAATCCCCAGCGCTGCTCGGGATCGCCCATGTCCGGACCGAAATTGGACGGTACCCTGGCCAATGCGCCAAGCCAGCGCGGCACCCCGCCGGGGGCGGAAATCCGGGAAATACGCAGGCCGTTCGTATAGTGCCGGTCGGTATTGGTCAGCTGGGTGAAGAAATCGTTCTCGATCTGCAGCACCCAGATCGGCCCGTCTTCGCCCGAATCATCCGCGACATGGTCGGTTGCCCCGGCCGCGGACGGCAGCGGGACCGCCAGTAGCAGCGGCAGCAACAGCCGGCGGATTCGAACGCGAGGGTGGCGCATCGGCGGAGCTCCGGTAGGCGCCGGCAGTCTAGCCGCGCCGGCCGCGGCCCGCCAAGCCCCTCAACGCGGGTCCGCCGGCTCTTGCGCCGCCGCGTTCATCGCCTGACGCAGGACATCCATGTCGCCGATATGGTTGGCCAGCAGCAGGATCAGGCGGGCGTTGACCTGCCGGCTCTGCTCCTCGCTCAGATCGCGGTGGAGCGCGATCAGCGCCTCGTAGAAATCGTCCGGGCGGGCGATGTTCGGGTCGGTGTTCAGCTTCATGCTTCGATTCCCCCGCGGCCGACGGCGCGCAGCAGCGCCGTCTCTATTGCATCCTCGTCGTAGCGCCGCCAGCGGGCGGCGACATGCTGGTCGGGACGGATCAGGTAGCAGGTGCCGGGCTTTCCGTCATAGCGTTCCACTGCCAGGCCCTCGCTGTCGACGAAATCCCGGCCTTCCATCAGCGGCGCAACGGCGACGCCGTCGACCTCCAGTTGCCCTTCTGCCGGCGCGTCGCCGAAGCAGAGCAGCACGAAGCGCCCACCCAGCAGGTTCAACAGCCAGCCATCGCGGCCGCCCACCTTGACCGGCGCGTCGGCACAGGGGCCGCCAGGGGCCATGGCGCTGTCGAAATGGTCCTTGTCGGTGGTATTCAGCGGCGAGCCCCGATAGCTCGCCGGCACCGACAGCCGCCCGCTGTTGACCAGGCGCCGGGCGAATGGGTGGTGTTCGGCGAGGTCCAGCACGGCGTCGCGAAAGGCGCGGCTAACGGCGCTCTTGGGCGTGATGAAATCGGTCGAGCGGGTCGAGTTCTTGAGGTTCTCGTCGGCGGCGAGGACGCGCTCGCGATCATAGCTATCGAGCAGCGATTCCGGCGCCTTTCCCTCGATGACGAGTTTCAGCTTCCAGACGAGGTTGTCAGTGTCCTGCACCCCGGAATTCGCGCCGCGCGCGCCGAACGGCGAGACGAGATGCGCCGCATCGCCGGCGAACAGGACGTGGCCGTGTCGGAAGCGCTCCAGCCGGCGGCACTGGAACGTGTAGACCGAGACCCATTCCAGCTCGAATTCGGTGTCCTGGCCGAGCATCGCCTTGAGCCGCGGGATCACGCGCTCGGGCTTCCGCTCCTCCTCCGGGTCCGTATCGCGGCCGAGCTGGAAGTCGATGCGCCAGATGTTGTCGGCCTGCATGTGCAGCAGCGTCGATTGCCGCGGATGAAACGGCGGGTCGAACCAGAACCAGCGCTCACGCGGGAAATTCGCCCGCATCGCCACGTCGGCGATCAGGAAGTGGTCCTCGAAGGCGCGTCCGGCGAAGTTCAGGCCCAGCGCCCGGCGCACGAAGCTGCGCGCGCCGTCGGTGGCGATCAGCCAGTCGGCCTCAAGGTCGTAGCGGCCAGCCGGCGTCTCGACGGTCAGGCGGACATGGTCGTCATGCGGCTCGACGCCGACCACCTTCTCCCGCCAACGCACGTCGACGCCGAGCGCTTCGGCACGCTCAACCAGGAATTCCTCGAGATAGTATTGCTGCAGGTTGATGAAGGCCGGCATGCGGTGGCCCGATTCCGGCAACAGGTCGAACTGGTAGACCTGCCGGTCGCGCCGGAACACCTTGCCGATCTGCCAGACCACGCCCTTCTCGAGCATCGGGCCGGCGCAGCCGAGGCGGCCCCAGATCTCGAGCGCGCGTTTTGCGTAGCACACGGCGCGGCTGCCGACGCTCACCGTGTGGTCCTCGTCGAGCAGGACGGCCGGAACGCCGTGCGTCGCCAGATCGATCGCCGCGGTGAGGCCGACCGGGCCGCCTCCGACGACGATGACCGGATGGTGCTTCACCGCGCCGCTTCGCTGATCGTCCGAGAGACGAAAGGGAAATTCGGGATAATCGTAGGACTGCAGCATCGACCCGCCGAACCCTAGCGCGGCGGCTTGTAGGGTTCGACCATCTGATCGATGGCGCCGAATATCGACCGTCCGCCCGCATCGAACATCTCGATGCGCACGCGGTCGCCGAACCGCATGAAGGGCGTCTTCGGCCCGTCGCCGTCGATGATTTCGAGCGTGCGCCGCTCGGCGATGCAGGACGAGCCCTTGCTGCGGTCGCGGTTCGATACGGTTCCCGAGCCGATGATGGTGCCGGGGCCCAGCGGCCGCGTGCGCGCCGCGTGCGCGACCAGTGTCGGGAAATCGAACGTCATGTCGACGTGGCAGTCCGGCTGGCCGAACGGCTCGTCGTTGAGATGCGTGACGAGCGGCAGATGGATCTTGGCGCCGTCCCAGGAAGCACCGAGCTCGTCGGGCGTCACCGCGACCGGCGAGAAGGCGCTCGACGGCTTGCTCTGGAAAAAACCGAAACCCTTGGCGAGCTCGGCAGGCACGAGGTTGCGCAGGCTGACGTCGTTGACCAGCATGATCAGCTTGATATGGGTGCCGGCGTGTTCGGCGCGCACGCCCATCGGCACCTCGTCGGTGACCACCGCCACCTCCGCCTCGAAGTCGATGCCCCAGTTCTCGGTCTCCAAGCGGATCTCGTCGCGCGGGCACAGGAAGGCATCGGATCCGCCCTGATAGATCAGCGGATCGGTCCAGAACGATTCGGGCATCTCGGCGCCGCGCGCCTTGCGCACCAGCTCGACATGGTTGACGTAGGCCGATCCGTCGGCCCACTGGTAGGCGCGCGGCAGCGGCGACATCACCGCCGCCTGGTCGAACGGGTGGGTATTCTTCGCGGCGCCGGCGTCGAGGTCGTGCGAGACGTCGCGCAGCGGGCCCTCCATCGAGGCCCAGTCGTCGAGGGCGGCCTGCAGCGTCGGCGCGATATCGGACACGCGCAGGCAGCGCGAGAGATCGCGCGAGACGACGACGAGCGCCCCGTCGCGCGTGCCGTCCTTGATCGTGGCGAGCTTCATTGCCGGTCGGTCCCCGCTTTCCAGGAATCGGCGTAGCCGTCCCATTCTACACCGGCGGCGAGGTCCCCCGCATCCAGCGGGTCGCGCGTGTCCACCATGACGGCGACCTCGTCGGTCTCCTTGCGGGCGTGCTTCATCGCCGTCTCGTATGCCTTGGGATGCGGGCCGTGCGGGAAGCCCGAGGGATGCCAGGTCGTCATCCCCGGATGGATGTTGTCACGGCTGAAGAACTGCCCCTTGTGATAGAAGATGAACTCGTCGTAATCGTCGTTCGAATGATAGAACGGCAGCTTCAGCGCCCCCGGGTCGGACTCGATCGGCCGCGGTGCGAAGGTGCAGACGACCAGGCGGTTGGCGACGAAGGTGGTGTGCGCCGAGGGCGGCACGTGGTAGCGCGCCGACATCAGCGGCCGGATATCGCGCCAGTTGATGCGCACCGGTGCGAGGTCGCCGTGCCAGCCGACCGCGTCGAGCGGGTTGAACGGATAGGTCAGCGTCGTGACGCTGCCCTGCCGCTTGATCTCCACCTGCCACTCGTTCTCGTCCTGCTGCTCGAGGAACGCCTCGTCGATCTGCGGCACGTCGAGCATCGCCGGGTCGAAGATCGCGTGGCTGCCCATGATGCCCTTGCCCGGCAGCTTGAAGGCGTCGTTCGTCGCCTCGATCATCAGCACCATGGCCGGCGTGTCGCAGTCCAGTCGCCACGCGGTCCCGCGCGGCAGCAGCACGTAGTCGCCGTCGCGAAACTGCAAATGTCCGAAATCGCAATACAGGTGCCCGGCGCCCTCGTGGAAGAACAGCACGTCGTCGCCATCGGCATTGCGCGCTAGCCGTTCCATCCGGCCGGAGCAGCGCCACAGCCGGATCCCGGTGGCGCGGTTGTGCAGGACCGTCGTCGCCGACCAGGGCGATGCCGTGGCGCTGTCGATCTTGTTCAGGTCGTAGGCGCGCGGCCGCAGCGGCCCGTCGAATCCCACCCAGCCCGTCGGCGGGTGCCGGTGGTGGAGCTGCGAGGCGGGGCCGAAGAAACCCTCGCGGCCGATCTCGCGTTCGAACGTGCCTTCCGGCAGGTCGCAATGGGCCTGGCGGCTTGCGGTGCCCGCCACCTTGGGGAACGTGATCCAGTTCTTCATCGTGCTGTCCCGTGTCGCGACGGGCCGCTGCCCGTCTCGTCAGACGGCAAAATAGTTGCATATGAAACTAAATGCAAGTAGCTTCGGGACCGGCCGGGGGACGGCCGCGTCCCCTGCACCCGGCGGTACAGGCAGCGAGGAATGGTCACGAAGGCGCAGCAACGCAGGACGGACGGCAGCGATCGGCTCGAGCTGGACGCCTTCCTTCCCTATCGGCTTTCCGTCGCCCAGCAGGAGGTCAGCCGGACGATCGCGCAGATCTATGCCGAGCGATACGAGCTGAGCCGCAACGAGTGGCGCGTCATGGCGGCGCTCGGCTGCGATCAGCCGCTGTCCGCGAGAGCCGTGTGCGATCGCACGAACATGGACAAGGTGCAGGTGAGCCGCGCGATCGCGCGTCTGATCAGACGGCGGCTGGTGGCGCGCCATACCGACCCGGCGGACCGCCGGTGTTCGAGCCTGCGCCTGACGCCGCGCGGACAGCGCATCTACCGGGAGATCGTGCCGCTCGCCCGCGCGCGCGAGGCCGCCCTGCTGGAAGCCTTCAGCGCCGCCGAGCTGCGCCAGCTCGACCGGCTCGTCGGCAAGCTGCACCGGCGCGCGGGCGAGTTGCTGCGCAGCGGCGGCTGAGCGCCGCGATCCGGCTGCGCGTCACGGCGATGCATATCGCCATCCCGGCCCAACTTTGGTTTGCCATCGCCGCGGGGCGGCCCCACAATCCGCGGCGGCGGAGCGCGCCTCAGCGGGCGTCGCCGAGCGAGCGAGGGAGCATCCCGTGAAGGCAGCCGTCTGTCGCGATTTCGGAGAACCGCTGGTCGTCGAGGACATCGACATCGCGCCGCCGGGGCCGGGCGAGATCGGCGTTTCGATCTCGGCCTGCGCCATCTGCCACAGCGACATCTCCTACGCCGATGGGGCATGGGGCGGCGTGCTGCCGGCGGTCTACGGCCACGAGGCGGCGGGCATCGTCGACACGGTCGGGCCCGGCGTCGCGACGCCGCAGCCGGGCGACCATGTCGTGGTCACGCTGATCCGCTCCTGCGGACATTGCCGGTCCTGCGTGCAGGGGCTGCCGGTCACCTGCGAGACGGAATTCCCGCTCGACGCGAAAAGCCCGCTCAGCACCGGCGACGGTGCGCCGATCGTGCAGGGACTGCGGACCGGCGCGTTCGCGGAATACGTCGTCGTCGACGCGTCGCAGGCGGTCGTCGTGCCCCGCGATCTGCCGCTCGACCGCGCCTCGCTGCTGGCCTGCGGCGTGATCACCGGCTATGGCGCCGTCGTCAACACGGCGGCCATGCGGCCCGGGGCCAGCGTCGTCGTGATCGGCGCCGGCGGTGTCGGACTGAACAGCATCCAGGGTGCGGCGATCGGCGGCGCCGAGACGATCATCGCGGTCGACGTGGTCGAGACGAAGCTCGAGGCGGCCCGGCGATTCGGTGCGACGCACGCGGTCGACGGGCGGGCCGACGACGTGGCCGACCGCGTTCGCGCGCTCACCGGCGGGCGCGGCGCCGACTACGTGTTCGTCACCGTCGGCGCCAAGGCCGCGTTCGACCAGTCGTTCGGCCTCGCCAGACCGGCCGGGGCGATCGTCCTCGTCGGCATGCCGGCGACCGGCGTCATGACCGAGTTCGACCCGGGTGACGTCGCCGCCCTCAACCAGCGGATCCTCGGCAGCAAGATGGGCTCGGCGCGCATCCAGGTCGACATCCCGTGCCTCGTCTCGCTCTATCGCCAGGGCCGGCTCAAACTCGACGAGCTGATCACGCGGCGCTATCCACTGGACGGCATCAACGATGCCATCGCCGAGGTCAAGCGTGGTGCCGCGCTGCGCAACGTCATCGTGCTCTGAGCCGCCCGGTGTCCCGGTGAAGATACGACGGCTCGAGACGTTCAGCACCGAGTTCGTCGGCTTCGTCCGCGTCACCACCGACGACGGTTCCCAGGGATGGGGGCAGATGTCGACCTACAACGCCGATATCACGGCGTTGGTGTTCCATCGCCAGATCGCGCCGTGGGCGCTCGGCGCCGACGCGCGGGATATCGACGCGCTCGTCGAGCTGATACCCGAGCGCGAGCACAAGTTTCCCGGCTCCTACCTGCGGCGCGCGCTCGCCGGGCTCGACACCGCGCTGTGGGATCTGCGCGGCCGGCTCGAGGGCAAGTCCGTGTGTGCCCTGCTGGGCGGCACGCCGCGCCCGATCCGCGTTTATGCCTCGAGCATGCGCCGCGACATCACGCCGGAGGACGAGGCCGAGCGCTTCGTGCGGCTGCGCGACGAATTCGGATACGACGCCTTCAAATTCCGCGTGGCGCGCGAGTGCGGCCACGACATCGACGAATGGCCCGGCCGCAGCGAGGCGATCGTGCCCGCGGTGCGCGGCGCGCTGGGTGACGAGGTCGCGTTGCTCGTCGACGCCAATGGCGGCTACTCGCCGGGCCGCGCCATCGAGATTGGTCGAATCCTCGAGGCGCACGGCGTCTGCCATTTCGAGGAGCCCTGCCTGTACTGGGAACTCGAGGCGACGAAGCAGGTCGCGGATGCGCTCTCGATCGACGTGACCGGCGGTGAGCAGGACTGCGATCTGGCGGTCTGGCGGCGCATCGTCGAGATGCGCGCGGTCGACGTCGCCCAGCCCGACGTCTGCTATCTCGGCGGCCTGGCGCGCACGCTGCGCGTCGCCGCCATGGCCGCCGACGCCGGCATGCCGTGCACGCCGCACAGCGCCAACCTGTCGATGGTGACGCTGTTCACCATGCATCTTCTCGGCGCGATACCCAATGCCGGGCCCTACCTCGAATTCTCGATCGAAGGGCCCGACTACTATCCCTGGCAGGAGGGGCTTTTCCGCGAGTCGCCGTACATCGTGGCGGACGGCAAAGTGACGATTCCCGACGCGCCGGGCTGGGGCGTCGAGATCGACGCGGGCTGGCTCGAACGGGCCAGCTACCGGGCGAGCGAGCGCGGCTGAGCGCCGCCGGCCAGGAAACCCCGTTCCCTGCGGGAAGGAAGCGCGCAATGAAGATCAGCGATGTCAGGACCTTCGTGGTTGCCAACCCGCCGCCGCATTTCGGCGGCCGCTATTTCATCTTCGTGAAGCTTGTCGCCGACAACGGGATCGAGGGGATCGGCGAGGTCTATGCGGCAACGTTCGGCCCACACGTCGTCGCCGGAATGATCGAGGATGTCTGCGCACGGCACGTCATCGGCCACGATCCGTTCCGCATCGAAGCGCTGTGGCGCAACGTCTACGGTTCGGGCTACACGTCGCGCCCGGACCTGACGCTGCTGAGCGTCCTCAGCGGCATCGAAATGGCCTGCTGGGATATCGTCGGCAAGGCGCTCGGCAAGCCGGTCTACGAGCTTCTCGGCGGCCGCGTGCACGAGACGCTGCGCAGCTATACCTACATCTACCCGGATGTCGCGGCCGGCGACGACGAGCGCATCTACGCCGACCCGGAGCGGTCCGCCGAGCGGGCCGCGGAGTACGCCTCCATGGGTTTTACCGCCATCAAGTTCGACCCGGCCGGCGCCTACTCCGCCTTCGATCCGCGACAGCCGTCCCGCGATGCCCTCGAGCTTTCGGAACGCTTCATGCGATCGATCCGCGAGGCGGTCGGCGACCGGGCCGACCTGCTGTTCGGCACCCACGGGCAGTTCACCCCCGCCGGCGCGATTCGCCTGGCGCGGCGGCTCGAGCCCTACGACCCGTTGTGGCTCGAGGAGCCGGTCCCGCCCGAGATGCCCGAGGAAATGGCGCGCGTCGCGCGGCAGACGTCGATCCCGATCGCGACCGGCGAGCGTCTCGTCAGCAAGTACGAGTTCGCCCGCGTCCTGGAGTGCGGCGCCGCCTCGATCCTGCAGATCGCGCTCGGGCGTGTCGGCGGGCTGCTGGAAGCCAAGAAGATCGCCGGCATGGCGGAGACCCGGTACGCGCAGATCGCACCGCATCTCTATTGCGGCCCGGTGGAAGGGGCCGCGAACATCCAGATCAGCGCCTGCTCGCCGAATTTCCTCATTCTCGAGGGCATCGAGACCTGGAGCGGGTTTCACGCCGCGATCCTGAAGAAACCGATCGCCTGGCAGGACGGCTACGTGATTCCGCCGACCGAGCCCGGACTCGGCGTCGAGCTGAACGAGGAAATCGCCGCGGCGCATCCGTACGAGGAAAGCGCGCTCCATCTGGAAATGAGAGACCATCCGCTCTGAGAGCGAAGAACACCGGCGACCGCCGGGCTCGCCGGTCGCTGTTCACGAAAGGATCCGGCCTGGCATACGCGGCGGCGTGTGCGCAAGAAGCAGCGGGCCCCTCACTTGCAGTGTGGCACCGCTGCCACCGCTCCGGGCGACGTTTGCGCCGGGCACCGGCATGACGGGACGCTCGTGCCGCTGCCGGAGAAATATTTGCGTTTGTCGCGCCTCTCCAACACAATGGGCGAAAGGCACAAGGAATTGACCCGCCGCGAACATCGGTGCCGAGAACGGGCATCAAGGTGCGGCAGGCCGGGTCCGTCCACGAACGAGAGAATGCTGGGAGGCAATGACATGCGAGAACTCGATCACTACAGGACCATGCTGGCCGCCGGGAAGCTGTCGCGCAGGCGTTTCGTGCAGCTCGCGACGGCGCTCGGCGCCTCGACGGCGCTGGCGACCTCGATGGCGGGCAGCGCCCTCGCCGCGCCGAAGAAGGGCGGGACGCTTCGCCTCGGTATCGGCCATGGCTCGACCACCGATTCGCTCGACCCCGGAACCTTCGAGAACCTGTACATGCAGGTCGTCGGCGGTGCCGCATACAACAAGCTGACCGAAGTTGCGAACAGCGGGGATCTGGTGCCCGAACTCGCCGAGTCCTGGGACGTCACGCCGGACGCCAAGGTCTGGACGTTCAAGCTGCGCCAGGGCGTCGAGTTCCACAACGGCAAGACGATGGATTCCAGCGACGTGATCGCCTCGATCAACCATCATCTCGGCGAGGATTCGAAGTCCGCGGCGAAGGCGATTCTCGACCCGATCGCCGAGGTCAAGGCCGACGGCAAGAACACCGTCGTCTTCACGCTGAAGACCGGCAATGCCGATTTCCCCTTCATCATCAGCGACTACCACGTCGCCATCCTGCCGGCGAAGGACGGCAAGCTCGATCCGCTGTCCGGTGTCGGGACCGGCGGTTACGTCATCGATAACTACGAGCCCGGCGTGCGCACCGCGCTCAAGCGCAATCCGAACTACTGGAAGGGCGATCGCGCGCATTTCGACGGCGCCGAGGTGCTGGCGATCGTCGACGTCGCGGCGCGCACCAACGCGCTGACGACGGGCGAGATCGATGCCATGGATCGTGTCGACCTCAAGACGGCGCATCTGCTCGCGCGGAATCCCAACATCAAGATCGAGGAGGTCAGCGGGACGCAGCATTACACGTTCGCCATGCGCACCGATACGGATCCGTTCACCGACAACAACATCCGTCTCGCGCTCAAGCATGCGATCGATCGCGAGGCCCTGGTGAAGACGATCCTGCGCGGTCACGGCGTGGTCGGCAACGACCATCCGATCGGCCGCTCCAACCGGTTCCACGCCGACGACCTGGAGCAACGCACGTACGATCCGGAGAAGGCCAAGTTCCATCTCAAGCAGGCCGGGCTCTCGAGTCTCAAGGTCGACCTCAGCGCGGCCGACGCGGCGTTCCCCGGCGCGGTCGATGCGGCGGTGCTGTACAAGGAGCATGCGGCGAAGGCGGGCATCAACATCAACGTCGTGCGCGAACCGAACGACGGCTACTGGTCGAATGTCTGGCTCAAGAAGCCTTGGTGCGCCGTGTACTGGGGCGGGCGTCCGACCGAGGACTGGATGTTCTCGACGGCCTATGCCGCCGGCGTGCCGTGGAACGACACCTACTGGAACCACGAGCGCTTCAACCAGGTTCTCGTGGAGGCAAGGGCGGAGCTCGACGAGGCCAAGCGCCGCCAGATGTATTTCGAGCTGCAGAAGATCGTCCGCGACCAGGGCGGCGTCGTCGTGCCCATGTTCGCCAACTACGTCATGGGCATCTCCAAGAAGGTTCAGCACGAAAAGCTGGGGGCCAACTGGAGCCTGGACGGCTTCCGCTGCATCGAGCGATGGTGGTTCGCCTGATCGGCGAACCGGGCCGATGGCGAAAATCCTTAAGATGGTGGCCCAGCGCTTGGCGCTGGGCCTCCTCACCCTCTTCGTCGTATCGCTGATCATCTTCCTCGGCGTCGAGCTGCTGCCCGGCGATCTGGCGGAAGCGATCCTCGGCCAGGCGGCGACGCCGGAGACGGTCGCGGCGTTCCGCCGCGAACTCGGCCTCGATCTGCCGCCGCACACCCGCTATCTCGAGTGGCTGGGAAATATGCTCCAGGGCGATTTCGGCACATCGCTTGCCAACAAGCGGGCGATCTCCGAGCTCATCGGCGTCCGGTTTGCCAACACGCTATTCCTGGCGGCGACCGCCGCCGTCATCTCGGTGCCGCTGGCGGTGACCCTTGGGGTACTGGCGGCGCTCTACCGCAATACCCTGTTCGACCGCGCGATCAACGTCGTCACCCTGACATCGATCTCGTTTCCGGAATTCTTCGTCGCCTACATCCTGATCCTCTTCCTGTCGGTCAAGGCGAACGTCTTCCCCAGCATCTCGAACGTCAGTGCTGACATAGGCTTCTGGGAGCATGTGTACCGCGTCATCCTGCCGGCGCTGACGCTGACCCTCGTCGTCGTCGCCCACATGATGCGCATGACGCGCGCCGCGATCATCAACCTGCTGGCGAGCCCCTACATCGAGATGGCGATGCTCAAGGGGATCACGCGCTCGCGGATCATCACCCATCACGCGCTGCCGAACGCGCTGGCGCCGATCATCAACGTGATCGTCATCAACCTCGCCTATCTCGTCGTCGGCGTCGTCGTCGTCGAGGTCGTTTTCGTGTATCCGGGGCTGGGTCAGCTTTTCGTCGATTCGGTGATCAAGCGCGACATCCCGGTCGTGCAGGCGAGCTGCCTGATCTTCGCGGGCACTTACATTCTCTTGAATCTGACGGCCGACGTGCTCTCGATCCTCAGCAACCCCCGACTCATGCATCCGAAATAGGGGGCGCGGCGCGATGGGAAATTTCTGGAAACTCGTCAGATCGGCGCCGCCGACCGCGATCTTCGGGCTCATCGTCATCGCGGTCTATGTCTTCGTTGCCCTGTTCGCACCGCTGCTGGCGCCGTACGGCGAGTCCGAGATCGTCGGGCCCGAGTTCCTGCCCGGCGGGGACGAGTTCATCCTCGGCACCGACAATCTCGGCCGCGACATGCTCACCCGCCTGATCTACGGCGCCCGCAACACGATCGGCATCGCCTTCGCGACGACCTGTCTCGCGTTCCTGATCGGCGGCGTGTTCGGCCTTCTGGCGACGACGCTGGGCGGTTGGGTCGATCAGCTGCTCGGACGGCTGGTCGACGTGCTGATGGCGATCCCGACGCTGATTTTCGCGCTGCTGATCCTGACCATCACCGGGACCTCGATCCCGGTCCTGATCCTCGTCATCGCGATCCTCGATTCGACGCGTGTCTTCCGGCTCGCCCGCGCCGTCTCGATGAACATCGTCGTGCTCGATTTCGTGGAGGCGGCCCGGCTGCGCGGCGAGCGGACCTGGTGGATCATCAGCCGCGAGATCCTGCCCAACTCGATGCCGCCGCTGGTCGCCGAGTTCGGGCTTCGGTTCTGCTTCGTGTTCCTGTTCATCAGCGCGCTCAGTTTCCTCGGTCTCGGCATCCAGCCGCCGACGGCCGACTGGGGCAGCATGGTGCGCGACAACGCGACGCTGATTACGTTCGGCGAGACGACGCCGCTGCTTCCCGCCGGGGCGATCGCCCTGCTGACGGTCGGTGTCAACTTCGTCGTCGACTGGTTCCTGCACAAGACGAGCGGTATTCGCGATGACAAGTAAGGGCGGAAGCAAGGGGGACGTGCTGCTCGAGATGCGCGGCCTGCGCATCGAGGGGCAATCGGAGGACAAGTGGCAGGAGATCGTGCACGGCGTCGACGTGACGCTGCGGCGCGGCGAGGTGCTCGGCCTGATCGGCGAATCCGGCGCCGGCAAGTCGACGATCGGCATCGCCAGCATGGGCTTCGCGCGGCCGGGCTGCCGTATCACCGGCGGCACGATCGTGTTCGACGGCATGGACCTGCGCAAGGCGTCCGACGGGCAGCTGCGCCGGCTGCGCGGTTCGCGCATCGCCTACGTGGCGCAGAGCGCGGCCGCCGCCTTTAACCCGGCGCACCGGCTCATCGACCAGTACACCGAGACGCCGGTGCAGCACGGGGTCAAGGGCAAGACCGAAAGCGAGAAGGAAGCGATCGAGCTCTACCGCCGCCTGCGGCTTCCCGATCCCGAGAACATCGGATTCCGTTACCCGCACCAGGTTTCCGGGGGGCAGCTGCAGCGGGCGATGACGGCGATGGCGATGGCATGCCGTCCCGACCTCATCATCTTCGACGAACCGACCACGGCGCTCGACGTGACGACGCAGATCGAGGTGCTCGCCGCGATCAAGGACGTCGTGCACGAGTTCAACACGGCGGCGATCTACATCACCCACGATCTGGCGGTCGTGGCGCAGATGGCCGACCGCATCATGGTGCTCCGCTATGGCGACCTCATCGAGGAGGGCGACGCCCGCGAGATGCTCGCCAACCCGAAGGAGGAATACACGCGGCGACTGCTCGCGGTGCGCTCCTACCGCAAGGAGGAGGCGCCGCCCGACAAATCCGACGTGCCGCTGCTCGAGGTCCGCGACGTGACGGCCAGCTACGGCGGGCACGTCATCGTCCTCGAGGGCGTGAACGTAACGGTCGGGCGCGGCCGCACCGTCGCCGTCGTCGGCGAATCCGGCAGCGGCAAGAGCACGCTGGCCCGGGTCATCACCGGGCTGCTGCCGCCGCGCGACGGCGCCGTGCTGTTCAACGGCCAAGAGCTGCCCGCCTCGTACAAGAAGCGCACGCGCGAGCAGCTCCGTCACGCGCAGATGATCTACCAGATGCCGGATACGGCGCTCAATCCACGGCAGCGGATCCGCGACGTCATCGGCCGGCCGCTGGGCTTCTATCTCGGGCTCACCGGCAAGGCGCGCGAGGAGCGCGTCCGCGAGCTGCTGCGCATGATCGAGCTCGACCCGGACGAGTTCATCGATCGCTTGCCGGGCGAGCTGTCCGGCGGCCAGAAGCAGCGCGTCTGCATCGCCCGCGCGCTCGCCGCGGAGCCCGAGCTGATCATCTGCGACGAGGTGACGTCCGCGCTCGACCAGCTGGTCGCCGAGGAGATCCTCAAGCTCCTGCAACGGCTGCAGGACGAGCTCGGGGTCACCTACCTGTTCATCACGCACGACCTTGCCACCGTGCGGGCGATCTCCGACGAGGTCGTCGTCATGCTCGAGGGGCGGGTCGTCGAACAGGGCGCGAAGGACGACATCTTCGTGCCGCCGCACGACCCCTATACCGACCTACTGCTGTCGTCGGTCCCCGAGATGGACCCGGACTGGCTCGAGAATCTGCTCGCCGACCGCGCGGCGCGGAAGGCGCGGGGCGAGAAGGTCATGGAGAGCGCCGACCAATAATTTTTTCCCGGCTCGGGAATAAGTCGGGGCGCCGGTCGTTGTAGCATTCAAGGGACTAGGGGCCGGTGGCGGACATACGCTCCGGCACGAACGCGCAAGCAAGATTTTTCGTCGCCGGGTCAGCCGGTGAGAGGGGAGTTGGAAATCGGGCGGAGCATCGGCTCCGCCCGATTTCACGTCTGCGATGCGTCAGCGCTGGCCGTCCTCACGAAATCCGGCGTCGTCGAGGAAACGCCCGACGAGCGCGCCGAGCGTCGGCTCGCCGGCGTCGGCGTAGCGGTACCGCGCGCGAACCACGGGCTTGTCGATGCCGATGATGCGCGACAGCTCGATCGGCGTTCCGCTGACCACGATGTCGGCGTCGGCCGCCGCGATCGTCCGGCGCAGCGCCTCGCGCTGGGCATCGCTGTAGCCCATCGCCGGCAGCACCGGCCCGATATGCGGATGGCGCGCATAGATTTCCCTTATCGCCGGGGCCGCGGACGCGCGGGGATCGACGATGACGACGCCGGGCCGCGCGCTCGCGGCGACGAAGCCCGCGCCGTGCCGCATGCCGCCATGGGTGATCGTCGGCCCGTCCTCGACGACCAGCACGCGCCGGCCGTCGACCGCCGCCGGGTCGTCCAGCGTCAGCGGCGAGGCGGCGCGGACCACCGGCCGTCCCGGGGCGAGCGCGCTGACCTCGGCGACGACCTGGTCGACCTGCTCGGCCGGCGCCGCATCGACCTTGGCGACGACCACGACATCGGCCATGCGCAGGACCGCCTCGCCCGGATGGTGCGTGGCCGCCTGCCCGGGCCGCAACGCGTCGGCCAGCACGACGTGCAGGCCGGGTCGCAGGAACGGGAAGTCGTTGTTGCCGCCGTCCCACAGGATGACGTCCGCTTCCTGCGCGGCGGCGGCGGCCACGGCGGCGCTGTCGACCCCGCTGAATACGACGTTGCCCTCGGCGATGTGCGGCTCGTATTCCTCGCGCTCCTCGATCGTGCAGTCGGCGGCATCGAGATCGGCGAGGCTGGCAAAACGCTGCACGCGCTGGCGCGCGAGATCGCCGTAGGGCATCGGGTGGCGCAGCACGGCGACCGCCAGGCCCCGCTCGCGCAGCAGACGCGCCAGGTGGCGCACCGTCTGCGACTTGCCGCAGCCGGTGCGGACCGCCGAGACCGCGATCACCGGCACGGCGGCGGCGATCATCGTCCGGTCCGGCCCGAGCAGCGTGAAATCCGCCCCTGCCGCGAGCGCGCGCGAGGCGGCGTGCATGACCGTCTCGTGGGTGATGTCGCTGTATGCGAAGACGACCTCGTCGACATCGTGCGCGCGGCACAGCGCCTCGCACTCGCCTTCCTCGGCGATCGGAATCCCCTCCGGATAGAGCGCGCCGGCCAGCGACGGCGGGTAGCGGCGATCGGCGATCCCCGGGATCTGGGCAGCGGTGAATGCGACCACCTCGACCGCGCCGTCATCGCGGAACACGGCGTTGAAATTGTGGAAGTCGCGTCCCGCGGCGCCCATGATCAGGATGCGTCGACGCCGGCGCTCTGCGGCCATTGGCGAACCCCCGTTGCGGCTAGTCTCGGCCTGTTCCGAGAGTAGCGGTTCGTGCGCGACGCCGCCATGCCGGCGGGCTTGCGGCGCGCCCGCAGCGGCCATTATCTTGGGCGTGACCCGCCGCTACCGGGAAAGGGACAGGGATGCCGCGTGACCAAGCTCGGGATTTCGGCACGTTCGACTATATCGTCGTCGGCGCCGGATCGGCCGGGTGCGTGCTGGCCAACCGGCTGTCGGCCGATCCCGACGTCAGGGTCCTGCTGCTCGAGGCCGGCGGCAGGGACAACTACCACTGGATCCACATCCCGGTCGGCTACCTCTACACGATGAACAACCCGCGCACGGACTGGTGCTTCCGGACGGAGGCCGAGGACGGCCTCAACGGCCGCGCGCTGGACTATCCGCGCGGCAAGGTGCTCGGCGGCTGTTCGTCGATCAACGGCATGATCTACATGCGCGGCCAGGCGCGCGATTACGATCAGTGGCGCCAGATGGGCAATGCCGGCTGGGGCTGGGACGACGTCTTGCCCTATTTCAAGCGCTCGGAGGATCATTTCCGGGGCGCCGACGAGCACCACGGCGCCGGCGGCGAATGGCGCGTCGACGCCCAGCGGCTGTCGTGGGAGATCCTCGATGCCTGGGCCGACGCCGCCGCCGAGTGCGGCATCCCCAAGACCGACGACTTCAATCGCGGCGACAACGAGGGCGTCGGCTATTTCCAGGTCAACCAGAAGCGCGGCGTGCGCTGGACCACGGCGAAGGGGTTCCTGCGGCCGGCCATGGCGCGTCGCAACCTCACCGTGCTGATCCGGGCGCAGGCGAAACGGCTGCGGCTCGAGGGTCGCCGGGCGACCGGCATCGATTTCTGGTGCGACGGCGCCGACGCCCGCGCCAGCGCGTCGGGCGAGGTGATTCTCGCCGCCGGCGCCGTGGCATCGCCGGTCATATTGCAGCTTTCGGGCATCGGCCCCGGCTGGTTGCTGCAAGAGCACGGGATCCCGCTCGTGCACGAGCTCGCCGGCGTGGGCGAGAACCTGCAGGACCATCTGCAGATCCGCCCGGTATTCCGGGTCCGGAACACGGTGACGCTCAACGAGCGTGCGAACAGCATGGTCGGGCGCGTCGGCATGGCGCTGGAGTACGCGCTGTTCCGCTCGGGACCGCTGTCGATGTCGCCGAGCCAGCTCGGCGCCTTCGCCAAGAGCGACCCGTCCCAGGAGACGCCGGACCTCGAATTCCACGTGCAGCCGCTGTCGACCGAGCGGCTCGGCGCGGCGCTGCATCCGTTTCCCGGCTTCACCGCGTCGGTCTGCAACCTGCGACCGGAGAGCCGCGGTTGCGTGCGGCTGCGCGACGTCGATCCGCGGTCGAAGCCGATGATCAAGCCGAACTATCTGTCGACGCCGCGCGACCGCAAGGTCGCGGCCGATGCGCTGCGGCTGACGCGGCGCATCGCCCAAGCCAAGGCATTGGCCCGGTTCGCGCCCGAGGAGTTCAAGCCCGGCGCCCACCTGGCCAGCGACGAGGAGCTTGCGCGCGCCGCCGGCGACATCGCGACGACGATCTTCCATCCGGTCAGCACCTGCAAGATGGGGCAGGACGCCATGGCCGTCGTCGACGAGCGGCTGCGCGTGCGCGGCATCGACGGGCTGCGCGTCGTCGACGCGTCGATCATGCCGACCATCACCTCCGGCAACACCAACTCGCCGACGATCATGATTGCCGAGAAGGCCTCGGACATGATCCGCGAGGACCGCAAGGGTCGTTCGCGCGCGGCGTAAGGCCTACTCGGCGGGCGGATTCGCCGCACCGCGCCGCGTCTGCCGGATGAACTTCACCGAGTCGACAAGACCGGCCGCATCGGTCTGCGGCAGCGAGCAGAAGGTGCCGACGCAGACATACGCGGTAGTCTGGTCGTCGACCTGCTCCTTGTACTGCGCCGGATGTCCGTCCGGCAGCAGCGTCCCCGGCGCGACCACCTGCAGCACGCGGCCGGGGACCGCGATTTCCCATGCGGCACGGAGCAAAACGTCGGTTTCCGCCTCGCCCCTCCGGCCGATGATCACCAGCTGGACGGCACTGGCCAGCGTGTCCGCGGCCGAGAGCATCGCCGCGTGATCGATCGGGTAGGATTTCGCCAGTGTCGAGAACGCCGCGAGCGTCGCATGGGCGCGTTCGCGCCAGGCGGAATCGCCGGTCAGGAAATATAGATGTGCCATCACCGCCGCCATCGTCGCGTTGCCCGACGGCGCCTGTTCGTCGTGGCCGGGCTTGAGCGGCGGCACGCCGGCACCGGCGGACACGGCCACCTGATGGAAGCCGCCGCCGCGATCGTCCCAGTGGCCAAGGGCCATTGCCGCGTAGGTGCGAGCTGCGCTCAGAAAGTCCGAATCGCCGGTCGCCTCGTGGAGGACAAGGCCGGCGCGGGCGAGCTGCGCATGGTCCGCTGTCGCCGCAGGGCCGCGGCGCTCGCTGCCGCGGGCGTAGCGAAACAGACGCCCGTCCGCTTGCAGCATCGACCGCGCGGCGGCGAAAGCCGTCTCGGCGGCCTCCAGCCAGTCGGCCCGATCGAAGGCGATACCGGCCTCCGCAAGCGCTACGATCGCGAGGCCGTTGAGCTCGGCCACGGCCTTGTCGTCGAGCGCCGGCGCGGTGCGCTGTTGGCGGACCCGGAACAGCTTGGCCCGTGCGGCCGCGAGCCGCCCGTCGATCGCGTCGGGCGGCAGGGTGAACGCGGCGGCCAGTTCCGCTGCGTCCGAGGCGCGCCCGTTCAACACGTTGGCTCCGTTCCAGTTTCCCTCGGCGGTGACGCCATAGGCCCGTTTGAACAACGCGGCGTCGTCGCCGACGATCCGGTCGATCTCGGCCGCCGTCCACACATAGTATGCTCCCTCGCGCCGTCTGCCCGCCTCGTCCGGGCTGTCGGCGTCGAGCCCCGAGCCGAACAGGCCGCCGGGCAGCCGCATCTCGCGCAGCATGAAATCGGTGGTCTCGCGGATGCGCCGTTCGAGCAACGGTGCCCGCGTCTCACGCCAGATGTCGGTCATCAGCACGACCATCAGCGCATTGATGTTCAGCATCTTCTCGAAATGCGGGACCGACCAGGCCGGGTCTTCCGCATAGCGCATGAAGCCACCGCCGACATGGTCGTAGATGCCGCCCTCGACCATGGCGCGGACGGTCAGCTCGACGGCGTCGCGGTAGGTCGCGTCGCCGCTGCGCAGCCACGCCCGCCACAGCGTCTCGAGCGCCGGCACGTAAGGGTATTTCGCCGCGCTCCCGAAACCGCCCTCGAAAGCGTCGATCTCCGCCGCCATCGCCGTCCAGGCCGCGGCCAGCTCGTCGCGCGAGGGCGGCTGACGGCCGCCGGCGTTCGCCCCCGACGCCGCCAGGGCACCGAACACGCGTCCGGCATAGCCGGCGACGTCGGCTGGTTGCTCGTCGTAGGTCTCCGCGACCGCCGCCAGGACTTCGCGGAACGCCGGCACGCCCTGGCGCCGCTCCGGCGGGAAATAGACGCCGCCGAAGTACGGATGCCCGTCGGGCGTCAGGAACATGTGCAGGGGCCAGCCGGTCTGGAGGTCCATGGTCGCTGCCGCCTGCTGGTAGAAGCCGTCGATGTGGGGCAGTTCCTCGCGGTCGACGATGACGTTCACGAAAAGCCGGTTCATCATTGCCGCGGTGTCGGGGTCGCGGAAATTCTCCTCCTGCATCACGTGGCACCAGTGGCAGGCGAGGTAGCCGATCGAAAGCAGGATCGGCCGGTTGCTCTCGCGGGCCTCGGCGAGCGCCGCCGGACCCCACGGCCACCAGTCGACCGGATCGTCGGCGTGGAGCTGGAGATACGGGCTCGCCTCGCCATCGAGCCGGCCGGCGAGCGCCGCCGCCGGCAGGGCGAGAACGAGGAACAGCACCGCGAGTACCGCCGCGGCTCGCGTCTTCCGTCTCATCGGCCCAGAATATCGCATCCGCCGCGGTGGTGTCGCTCACACATGCGTGTGGCGGGCGGCGAGCAGCGCCTCGACGAGTTCGACGAAACCGGCGGCCCCGCGCGCGCCGGTCACCCAGGCCGGTTCCGCATCGAGCCGCCCGTCGAAGTCGCGGACGTTGGCGACGCCGACGGCATCGGGGAAGTGCCCGAACATCGGCGCGTCGTTGGGCGAATCGCCGACGAACACGATCTCGCCGGCGCCGGCATCGATATCGCAGGCAAGCTCCTCGCGCAGGGCGAGTCGCGTCATGCTCAGCTTGTCGTAGTCGCCGAACCAGCCGTTGACGTGGATCGAGCTGACCTTGGCGGTGGCGCCGGCGGCCTCGAACAGGGCGACGATCCGGCTGACGTCGTCCGCCGGCAGCGGCCCGACATCCTCGGCGAAATCGATCGCCAGGTCGGTCTCGCGGTAGGGCTGGTCGGCGGCGACGGCGCAGCCGGGAACCGCTTCCGGGATGGTCCGGGCGAGCGCCACCAGGCGGTCGCGGTCCGCCGCCCGTTCATCCGCCCCTTTCCAGTATCGGCGCTTCATCGTCCTTGTTTCGTGCAGATAGCGAAAAAACAGCCCACCGTTCTCGCCGACGACGCCCTCGACCGGCCACATGCGGGCGATATGATCGCACCATCCGGCCGGCCGGCCGGTCACCGGCACGACCCGGAGCCCCGCCGCCTGCAAGCGCTCCATCGCGGCGAGGCTCGCGGCCGGCAGGACGCCGCGGTCGGTCAGCGTATCGTCGATATCGGTCAGCACGACGCGGATGGCACGCCGGCGCGCGGCGGGAAAGTCGGAGAGCGGCCGCATCGCCGGGTTCATGACGGTTGCGCGACGCCGCCCGCCGGCGCGTCGCGGCCGGCGAGCACCGCGACGACGCGCTCGCGCACGGCGCCGAAATCGGCCGGCCCCTTGCCCTTGAGTATCGCCGTCCCGATCGTGAAGGCATCGGCGCCCGCCGCCCCGAGTGCGGCGATCTGGTGCTGGCTGCTCACGCTGCCGGCGACGATCAGCCGGCCGTCGCCGAGCGCCTCGCGGGCGGCGCGGACGAGCGCGAGCGGCTCCGCCACGCG
>JBFHDX010000053.1:0-25023 GCA_041584475.1 Alphaproteobacteria bacterium | reverse complement strand
GGCGGTGCAGGTGCAGCTGATCGACAAGAAGCGCATCAATGTCGATGCCTATACCCGGTACCGCATCACGGATCCGCTGCTGTTCTTCCAGTCGGTGCGCACCGAGAACAATTTCCAGGACCGCTTCGGCCGTATCGTCAACGGCGCCATCAAGCGCATCATCGCCAAGGTCGCGCTCAGCGACCTGCTCTCGGAGGAACGCGACGACATCATGGCCCAGATCCGTTCCGAGGTGGACAGTGCGGCGCCCGGCTTCGGCATACAGCTCGTCGACATCCGCATCGGCCGCACCGACCTACCGACGGAAATCAGCCAGAACGTGTACAATCGCATGCGCACCGAGCGCGAACGCGAGGCCCGCGAACTTCGTGCCGAGGGCACCGAGGAAGCGCAGAAGATCCGGGCTCGTGCCGACCGCGAGAAGACCGTCCTCATCGCCGAGGCCGAGCGGGAAGCCGAGATCCTGCGCGGCGAGGGCGAGGCCCAACGTGTCACGATTCTTGCCGATGCCTACGGCCGCGATCCCGATTTCTTCGACTTCTACAAGTCGATGCAGCAATATCGCCAGAGCCTTGCCAGCGAGGGGACGACGATGGTTCTCAGCCCGGATAGTGACTTCTTCCGCTTCTTCGGTCAGCAGGGACGGTAACGGCGCGCGCGAAGTGGTTGCGGACGGGCGGGCATGGCGGGCGACCTGTTTACCGCGCTGGCTCTCGTCCTTGTGATCGAGGGGGCGGCCTACGCCCTTTTTCCCGAGGCCATGCAGCGCATGATGGCGACGGTCTTGCGGTTGCCGCCTTCGCAGCTGAGGCTGGCCGGCATCCTGGCGGCGCTCGCCGGTTTCGTCCTCGTCTGGCTGCTGCGGGGATGACCCGCATGCACCCCGATCGCCGCAACGCGGAGTCTTAGCCATACTTTGTTAACCATAGTCGGGATAAGGTCGGATGCCGCCGCCGCTATTGAAACGGCGCGGCGTTTGTCCTATTTCGGGTAGGACACGTCCGGGCGGCAGCGCGAACCGCGAGTGCCGCAGGGGACACGAAAACTCATGGAGACACATTGGTGACGCGTTTGCACAAGACACTGCGGCGTGGCAACACGACCGCACCGCTCCGCCTTTTGCTGGTGCTTCCCCTGGCGGCGACGCTCATCTGGCTGCCTGATCCAGCATTTGCACGGGCGACCCCGGATAGCTTTGCCGATCTCGTCGATCGGTTGCTGCCGGCGGTGGTCAACGTCTCGACCACGCAGACCGTGGCCGGACACGGAGAGGAGGGGCCGAGTTTCGAATTCCCGCCCGGCTCGCCGTTCCGCGATTTCTTCGACCAGTTCAACCGGCGTCGCGAGGACCGTCCGCGCCGCGCGACTTCGCTCGGGTCCGGGTTCATCGTCGATCCGACCGGCTACATCGTCACGAACAACCATGTCATCGAGGGCGCCGACAAGATCACGGTGACGTTGTCCGACGACAGCGCCCTCGAGGCCAAGCTCGTCGGCCGTGACACGAAGACCGATCTGGCGCTGCTCAAGGTCGAGTCCGCGACGCCGCTACCCTTCGTGACGTGGGGCAATTCCGACAAGGCGCGTGTTGGGGACTGGGTCATCGCGATCGGCAACCCGCTGGGACTCGGCGGCACCGTGACCGCGGGCATCGTCTCGGCGCGGCAGCGCGACATCAATTCGGGACCCTACGACGACTTCATCCAGACCGATGCTCCGATCAACCGGGGCAATTCCGGCGGACCGCTGTTCAACATCAACGGCGAGGTGATCGGCATCAACACGGCGATCTACTCGCAGAGCGGCGGCAGCATCGGCATCGGCTTTGCGATCCCCTCGAACCTCGCCGACGGCGTCATCGATCAGCTGCGCAAGTTCGGCACCACGCGCCGCGGCTGGCTCGGCGTGCAGATTCAGGCGGTGACCGAAGAGATCGCCGAAAGCCTTGGTCTCGACCGGGCGCGCGGCGCGCTGGTCGCCGGCGTGCTCGAGAAGAGCCCGGCGGAGTCGGCGAAGATGAAGACCGGCGACGTCATCCTCAGCTTCGACGGACGGCCGGTCGACGAATCGCGCCGCCTGCCGCGGATCGTCGCGGAGACCGAGGTCGGCAAGACGGTCAATGTCGTCGTCTGGCGCGATGGCGGCGAGAAGACGGTCCGCGTGACGCTCGGCGAGCTGGAGAAATTCGACCAGGCTGCGCTCAAGGAGCCGGGACGCGCCGACGAGATGGTCCAGGAGCGGTCGATCTCCGAGATCGGTCTCGGCCTCTCGACGATCACGCCGAGTATCGCCGAGCGGTACAGCCTCGAACGCGACAAGGAGGGCGTCGTCGTCACCAAGGTGGAGACCGGCAGCGGCGCCGAGGAAAAGGGCCTGCGCGAGGGCGATGTCATCGTCGAGGTCAACCAGGAAAAGGTCACGACGCCGGATGCCGTGGCGGCCAAGATCGACGAGGCGACCAAGGGCGGCCGGCGGTCGGTGCTGCTGCTGATCGACCGCGACGGCGATCTGCGGTTTATCGCGCTGCGCATCGGTTCGGGCTGACAAGCCAGCCGATAACGGGCATAACCGACGGCGCCGGGTTTCCCCGGCGCCGTTTTCATTGCCGGCGATTTCGGGAGAGGACGCATGCTGCCGCAGGGTCCGCAGGGAATTCTGCCGGTCCGCCTCGCCGGGCACGGTCCGATGGTTCTCGTCGGCCTCGGGCACGGCGCGACCCACTGGATCGCGGCGACGTTCTATATCCTGCTGCCGTTCATCCGCGACGAGCTCGGCCTGAGCTACGCCCAGGCGGGATCGCTGGCCGCGGTGTTCTACGCCGCGTCCGTGACCGCCAATTTCGGTAGCGGTCCCCTCGTCGACCTGACCGGCCGGCGCGTGCCGTTCCAGATCGCCTCGCTGGTCGTCGGCGCCGCCGCGCTTCTGGCGTTCGGGATCAGCGGCGCATTCCTCTGGCTGGCGCTCATGGTCGCGCTGATCGGCGCCACCAACAATCTGTGGCATCCGGCGGCGATCGCCTACCTGTCGGCCCGCTATCCGCGCAACCGCGGATACGCGCTGTCGATCCACGCGCTGGGAGCCAATTTCGGCGACGCGGTGGCGCCGCTCGTGGCCGGCGCTCTCCTCGTCGGCATGACCTGGCCGTCGGTCGCCGCGCTCAATGCGCTTCCGGTGTTCGCCGTGGCCCTGGCGCTCGGGCTGCTGCTCGCCGGCGACGGCAACGGCGCGCCCGGGTCGTCGTCGGGGATGGGCGGCGGCGAGTTCTTCAGCGGCATGGTCAGCGTCGTGCGCGATCGCGCCGTGCTCGGGCTGTGCCTGATGGCCGGGCTGCGCACCATGGCCCAGAACGGTCTGCTGGTGTTTCTGCCGCTCTATCTCGCCGACGTGCTTCGGGTCGGGCCGGCGACGATGGGTGTCGCGCTGATGGCGATGCAGCTCGGCGGCATCGTTGCGTCGCCGGTCGCCGGTGCGCTCTCCGACCGCATCGGCCGGCGGCCGGTCGTGATGGCGGGGCTTGGTGTCACGACGGTCGTGATCGCTGGCCTGACGTTCCTTGGCGGCGGCGTGCTCTACGTCGCCGGCGTGGCGCTTCTCGGCTTCGCGCTCTATGCGGTCCGGCCGGTGGTGCACAGCTGGATGATGGACATGACGCCGCCGGCGCTGGGCGGCTCCGCCACGAGCCTGATGTTCGGCACGCAGGCGGCGCTCTCCACGCTGGCCCCGCTGCTCGGCGGCCTCGTCGCCGCCCGCTGGGGCCTTCCCGCCGTGTTCTACCTGCTCGCCGCCATCATGCTGCTGGCCAATCTCGTGACGGTCGTCCTGCCCCGCGCCGAAAGCCGGCCGGCGGCGGGCTGAGCGGCCGGTGTCAGCGGTCGCCGCCGACGATCTCGTCGCGACGGTAGCCCTGCGCGTAGAGCAGCGCGCTCAGATCGCCGTGGTCGACGCGCATCGCCGCCGCGTCCGCGAGGATCGGCTTGGCGTGATAGGCGACGCCCAGGCCGGCGGCCAGCACCATGGCGAGGTCGTTCGCGCCGTCGCCCACGGCCAGCGTCGCCGATGCCGGAATCGCCAGCTCCTGGACCAGCCGCAAGAGGCACGCCTGTTTCGCGGTGCGGTCGAGGATCGGCTTCTCGACGCGGCCCGTCAGCCGGCCGTCGACGATCTCCAGGCGGTTGGCCTGGTAGCTGTCGAAGCCGAGGCGCTCCGCGACGTGGCCGCAATAGACGTCGAAGCCGCCCGACACGAGCACGCAGTGGGCGCCGTTGGCGCGCATCGTCGCCGTCAGCGCGGCGGCGCCGGCATTGATGCGGATCCGCTCCCGCATCCGCTCCACCGCGCCCGCCTCGAGGCCGGCGAGCATGGCGACGCGCTCGCGCAGCGAGTCGGCGAAATCGAGCTCGCCGCGCATGGCGCGTTCGGTGATCGCCGCAATGCTGTCCTGCAGGCCGAGTTCGCCGGCCAGTTCGTCGAGCATCTCGTTGGCGATGATCGTCGACTCCATGTCGGCGACCAGGAGCCGCTTGCGGCGGCCATCCGCCGGCAGCGCGACGGCGTCGACCGCCACGCCCGTCAGCGCCTCGCGCGCGGCGGCGGCGGCGGCACGCGGCTCGAGGCCGGCGAACGGCACGTCGCAGGCGTGCCCGGCTGCCAGCCAGTCCTCGCGCCCGGTGCCGGCGCCGGCATGTTCGAGCGCCGCGCAGGCCACCGCGATCATGCTATTGTCGAGCGGCCCGCCCTGCGCGCCGGCGATCAGGGTCAGCACGTGATCCATCGCCGGCATAGTGGTGTTGCGGCGCGACGGATTCAATCGAATTGGCAATGGACACGCGAAGCCCGCCCGTCGTGATCGTCGCCGGCCCGACGGCGTGCGGCAAGTCCGGGCTCGCGTCGGCGATCGCCGAGCGCTTCGGCGGCGTCGTCATCAACGCGGACAGCATGCAGGTCTACCGCGAGCTGCGCGTGCTCACGGCGCGGCCGTCGCCCGAGGACGAGAAGCGGGTCCCGCATCGCCTCTACGGCGTCCTGTCGGCGGCGGAAGCCTGCTCGGCCGGCCGCTGGCGGGAAATGGCGCTGGCCGAGATCGCGGCCGCGCACGATGCCGGCAGGTTGCCGATCGTCTGCGGTGGCACCGGCCTCTATCTGAAGGCGTTGACCGGCGGCTTGGCACCGATGCCGGCGGTGCCGGACGGGGTCCGCCGGCGACTGCGGCGCCGTCTCGCCGACGACGGCCTCGCTGCGCTGTACGACGAGCTGGCGGCGCGCGATCCGGCGATGGCGGGCCGACTGCCGGCCGGCGACACGCAGCGGATCCTGCGGGCCCTCGAAATCCTCGAGACGACCGGGCGCTCGCTCGCCGACTGGCAGGCGACTGCATCCGCCGACAGCCCCGCCGGATGGCGCTTCACGACGATACTCCTGCTGCCGCCGCGACCTGCCCTCTACGCGGCCTGTGACGACCGCCTGCGTGAGATGGTCGAGGCCGGCGCGGTGGCCGAGGTCCGGCGCTTGCTCGGGCGCGGGCTCGACCGGTCGTTGCCGGCGATGAAGGCGCTCGGCGTCGCCGAATTCGGGCGCCACCTCGCCGGGCGCTGCACGCTCGAACAGGCGCTCGCCGAAGCGCAACGGGCGACGCGGCGATACGCCAAGCGCCAGGTCACCTGGTTCCGCCATCAGATAATTGCGGATTTTTGCGCGGAAGAGCAATTTTCGCAAAGATTAGCGGGTGAAATCTTTGCGTTTATTCGTCAAAATGTGTTGACCGGGCACGATTGAGTCCCTATTGTCCGCCGGCCTGCGCACCCTTGCGGTGGGCCGGGCACGGAAAAATCGGCGGCATCTCCCCCTGCTCCGCCCGCCAGCGACTGGCGGCGCAGGGGATAATTTTGACCGCGAAGGATGGATGGAGAGCAGACAATGGCACGCGAGCCGCAGACCGGCGCCCAGATCGTCATCAAAGCCTTGGTGGACCAGGGCGTCGATGTCGTATTCGGCTACCCGGGCGGCGCCGTGCTGCCCATCTATGACGAGCTGTTCAAGCAGAACGAGCTGCGCCACATCCTGGTCCGCCACGAACAGGGCGCGGTGCACGCGGCCGAGGGCTACGCCCGGTCGACCGGCAAGGTCGGCGTCGTCCTCGTGACCAGCGGCCCCGGCGCGACCAACGCCGTGACCGGCCTGACCGACGCGCTGATGGACAGCGTGCCGGTCGTCTGCCTGACCGGGCAGGTGCCGACGCATCTGATCGGCAACGACGCCTTCCAGGAATGCGATACCACGGGCATCACGCGGCCCTGCACCAAGCACAATTACCTGGTCAAGGACACCAACCGTCTGGCGCAGACGCTGCACGAGGCGTTCTACGTCGCGCGCAGCGGCCGTCCCGGGCCGGTGGTCGTCGACCTGCCGAAGGACATCCAGTTCGCCGAATGCCCCTATGTCGGGCCCGGCAACGTCAAGCACAAGACGTACCGTCCGCAGGTGAAGGGCGACCGCAAGAAGATCGAGCAGGCCGTCGAGATGATCGCCCGCGCGAAACGGCCGGTCATCTACGGTGGCGGCGGCATCATCAATTCCGGCAGGGCGGCTGGCCAGCTGTTCGCCGAGTTCGTCCGCATGACCGGGGCGCCGACGACGCTGACGCTGATGGGCCTCGGCGCGTTGCCGGCGTCGGATGACCGCTTCATCGGCATGGTCGGCATGCACGGCACCTACGAAGCGAACATGGCGATGCACGATTGCGACGTCATGGTCGCGGTCGGGGCGCGCTTCGACGACCGCGTGACGGGCCGGCTCGATTCGTTTTCGCCCGGCTCGAAGAAGATCCACATCGACATCGATCCGACGTCGATCAACAAGAACGTCCCGGTCGATCTCGGCATCGTCGGCGACGTCGGGCACGTGCTCGAGGATCTCATCAAGCTTTGGAAGGCGGGCCAGAAGCAGCCGGACAAGAAGGCGGTCGCCGCCTGGTGGAAGAAGGTCGGCGAGTGGCGGTCGCGCGATTGCCTGAAATACAAGGCCGACAAGAAGGTGATCAAGCCGCAATACGCGATCCAGCGGCTCTACGAGCTGACGAAGGGCCGCGACGTCTTCATCACAACCGAAGTCGGACAGCACCAGATGTGGGCGGCCCAGCATTTCCGGTTCGAGCAGCCGAACCGCTGGATGACGTCCGGCGGCCTCGGCACCATGGGCTACGGCCTGCCTGCCGCGATCGGTGCCCAGCTCGGCAATCCGGACGGCCTCGTGATCGACATCGCCGGCGAGGCGTCGATCATGATGAACATCCAGGAGCTGGCGACCGCGGTCCAGTACCGGCTGCCGGTCAAGGTCTTCATCATCAACAACGAATATATGGGCATGGTGCGGCAGTGGCAGGAACTGCTGCACGGCGGCCGCTATTCCGAGAGCTATTCGGCGGCGCTCCCCGACTTCGTGAAGCTGGCCGAGGCGTTCGGCGGCGTCGGCCTGCGGGCGACGAAGCCGGGCGACGTCGACGACGTCATCAAGGAAATGATCGCGGCCGATCGTCCCGTCGTCGTCGATGTGGTGGTCGACCCGAAAGAGAACTGCTTCCCGATGATCCCGTCGGGGGCGGCCCATAACGAAATGCTGTTCGGACCGGAGGACGAGGCGGAAAAGCCGATCTCCGAGGAGGGGATGGTTCTCGTCTGAGCCGCCGCCGTCGGGTCCGCCGCCGCGTGCCCGGGCGCGCGGACCGCCGCGGCCGGCCGGCCGTCACGTCAGGGATGCGACATGAACGAGATCGAACGACATACCATCGCGGTGCTGGTGGACAACGAACCGGGTGTGCTCGCGCGCGTCATCGGGCTGTTCTCGGGACGCGGCTACAACATCGAGAGCCTGACGGTCGCCGCCGTCTCCGAGGACGGTGCAATGTCGAGAATCACGATCGTTACCTCGGGCACGCCGATGATCATCGAGCAGATCAAGGCCCAGCTGGACCGCCTGGTGCCGGTCCACTCGGTGCACGACCTGACCGAGGAAGGCGAACATATCGAGCGTGAGGTCGCGCTCGTGAAGGTCGTGGCGAGCGGGCCCGAGCGGCGGGAATCGCTGCGGATCGCCGACATCTTCAAAGCGACGGTCGCCGATACGACGATCGAGTCGTTCGTCTTCTCGCTCACCGGCAAGCCCGAGAAGGTCAATTCCTTCATCGAGTTGATGCGCGCGCTCGGCAAGACCGAAGTGGCGCGGAGCGGCGTCGTAGGCATTGCCCGCGGCGCCAAGGCGCTGTAAAACCGCGGCGGTTCCGCCGCCTGGCCGTGCCGAGGGGCGGGACCCGCGTGCAGACGACGGGCTTCGCGCCGGCCCTGACAACCGATCCGGGGCCGCGGCGGCGGGCCGGACGACGGCAACGGAAAAGCAAAGGACAGGACAGAAATGCGGGTCTACTACGATCGCGATGCCGACGTGAACCTGATCAAGACCAGGAAGGTCGCGATCATCGGCTACGGCAGCCAGGGGCACGCCCACGCCAACAATCTGAACGATTCCGGCGTGAAGGAGGTCACCGTCGCCCTGCGCGAGGGCTCGGCGAGCGCGGCCAAGGCCGAAGCGGCCGGCTTCACCGTCATGAACCCGGCCGAAGCGGCGGCGTGGGCGGATGTCGTCATGGTCTTGACGCCCGACGAGCTGCAGCGCGAACTCTATGCCGAGCAGCTTTCGCCGAACATGAAGCGGGGTGCCGCGATCGCCTTCGCGCACGGCCTCAACGTCCATTTCAACCTCATCGAGCCGCGCGCCGACCTCGACGTCTTCATGGTCGCGCCGAAGGGCCCGGGCCACACGGTGCGCTCGGAGTACCAGCGCGGCGGCGGCGTACCCTGCCTGCTGGCGGTGCATCAGAACGCGTCGGGCAACGCGCACGAGATCGGGCTGTCCTATGCCTCGGCGATCGGCGGCGGCCGGTCGGGCATCATCGAGACGACGTTCCGCGAGGAGTGCGAGACCGACCTGTTCGGCGAGCAGGTCGTGCTCTGCGGCGGACTGACGGCGCTCATCGAGGCCGGCTACGAGACCCTCGTCGATGCCGGCTACGCGCCGGAGATGGCGTATTTCGAGTGCCTGCACGAGGTCAAGCTGATCGTCGACCTGATCTATGAGGGCGGCATCGCGAACATGCGCTACTCGATCTCGAACACGGCCGAGTACGGCGACTACACGCGCGGGCCGCGCATCGTCACCGAGGAAACCCGCCGCGAGATGAAGCGCATCCTCGGCGAGATCCAGAGCGGCCAGTTCGCGCGCGAATGGATGCTCGAGAACCAGGTCGGACAGACCAGCTTCAAGGCCATGCGGCGTCGCCAGGCGGTGCACGACATCGAGGAGGTCGGCGAGCGGCTGCGCGCCATGATGCCGTGGATCGCCCAGAACCGCCTCGTCGACAAGAGCAAGAACTAGAGCATCGTCGGAATGGTTCGCTCCGGCCCTTGCGGCGGCGGCGGCCGGAAAAATCGATTGCGGGCAGCCTGCGAAAAATCGTAAGAGTGATCTGACGGTTAACGCGTCCGCGACGATACCGTCGATTAAGTGTAAATGCACTTTGTATTTTAGCTTGTTGCGGCAAGGCTTAGGAAATATTTAACCAAACCGGTCGTACCTATTCGCAACGGTGACAGCGCGAAGTCGAGAACGGGTTAGGCGCATATGCACGGAATCTGGGATACGGTATCTCGGAGCGGCGAACTGCTCGCCGCCGCTGCTGCGCGCGCGACCCGCCGTTCCCCGCGCCCGGGCGTAACCGGGCGGGGTGTGGTTCCGGACCTGTCTGGCAGTGGACTGCTTCTGCGACTTAGTCGCCCCTGAACGCGCGTTCGATCGCCGCGCCGGCGGCATGCGTTCAGGGGACTAGCGCACGGGCAATCCATACCGATCCAGGCAGAGGACTCGAAAGATGACCACGACGACCAAAGACAGACAGCGTGGCGGGAAGAAGAAGGACGACGCGAACCGCGTCCGCATCTTCGACACCACCCTGCGCGACGGCGAACAGTCTCCCGGCTGCTCGATGAATCTGGACGAGAAGCTGCGCGTCGCCCGCGCCCTCGAGGCGATGGGCGTCGACATCATCGAGGCCGGCTTTCCGATCGCCTCGAACGGCGATTTCGAGGCGGTCAGCGAGATCGCGCGCCGCATCAAGGGCTCCACGGTTGCCGGCCTGGCGCGTGCCAGCCGCAAGGATATCGACCGCGCGTGGGAAGCGCTGCGCCATGCCGCGCGGCCGCGCATCCACACCTTCATCTCGACCAGCCCGCTGCACATGAAATACAAGCTGCAGCTCGAGCCCGAGGCGGTGCACGAACGGCTGGTCGAGTCGGTCAGCTACGCGCGAAACCTGTGCGACGACGTCGAGTGGAGCCCCGAGGACGGCACCCGCAGCGAGCACGACTTCCTGTGCCGCTGCGTCGAATCGGCGATCAAGGCCGGCGCGACGACGATCAACATCCCCGATACCGTCGGCTACACCGTGCCGCAGGAGTTCTACGAGCTGATCTCGATGCTGGTCGAGCGCGTGCCGAACATCGACAAGGCGGTGATCTCGGTGCATTGCCACAACGATCTCGGGCTCGCCGTCGCCAACTCGCTGGCGGCCGTGCGCGCGGGCGCGCGCCAGGTCGAATGCACGATCAACGGGATCGGTGAGCGGGCCGGCAACGCGGCGATGGAGGAGATCGTCATGGCGCTCAAGGTGCGCCACGACATCATGCCGTACCACACGTCGGTGGCGAGCGAGCACATCGCCCAGATCAGCCACCTGGTCTCGACGATCACCGGGTTCCAGGTGCAGCCGAACAAGGCGATCGTCGGCGCCAACGCGTTCGCGCACGAATCGGGCATCCACCAGGACGGCATGCTCAAGCACGCCGGCACGTACGAGATCATGACCCCGGAATCGGTGGGCCTGAACAAGTCGACCCTGGTCATGGGCAAGCACTCCGGCCGCCACGCGTTCCGCGCCAAGCTCAAGGAGCTGGGCTACGAGCTCGGCGACAACGAGTTGCAGGACGCCTTCGAGCGGTTCAAGGATCTCGCCGACAAGAAGAAGGACGTGTACGACGAGGACATCGTCGCCCTGGTCGACGACCAGATGATGCACGCCAAGCAGCGCATCCAGTTCGTCTCGCTGCAGGTGATCGCCGGCTCGCGCGGGCCGCAGTCGGCCGAGCTCGAACTCGAGATCGACGGCGAGGTCAAGGCCACCAAGGCGACCGGCGACGGTCCGGTGGACGCGACGTTCAACGCGATCAAGACGCTGTTCCCGCACGCCAAGGCGCACCTGCAGCTGTTCCAGGTGCACGCCGTGACCGAGGGCACCGATGCCCAGGCCCAGGTGACCGTGCGGCTCGAGGAGGACGGCAAGACGGTGAACGGCCAGGGGGCCGATACCGACACCCTGGTCGCCTCCGCCAAGGCGTATGTACACGCGCTCAACAAGCTGTTGGTGAAACGGGAGAAATCGGCTCCGGCGGCGCTGACCGCCTGAGCCTGCCACCATTTCTGAAGAAGAAGAAGGACGTGACGATGAATAGTGCAGTGTCGACTCTTACTCGGGGGCGCCGTTAGCCATGCTTCAGCGCGTCATGGGATTGCTCTCCGCCGATATGGCGATCGATCTGGGCACCGCGAACACCCTGGTCTACGTCAAGGGCCGCGGCATCGTGCTCAACGAGCCCTCGGTCGTCGCCATCGCACATGTCAAGGGCCGCAAGCAGGTCCTCGCGGTCGGCGACGAGGCGAAGATGATGCTCGGCCGGACGCCGGGCAACATCCAGGCCATCCGCCCGCTGCGCGATGGCGTCATCGCCGATTTCGAGGTCGCGGAGGAGATGATCAAGCATTTCATCCGCAAGGTTCACAACCGGCGCAGCTTCGCCAGCCCGCAGGTCATCGTCTGCGTGCCGTCGGGATCGACCGCGGTCGAGCGCCGGGCGATCCAGGAATCGGCGGAATCGGCCGGCGCCCGGCGGGTCTTCCTGATCGAGGAGCCGATGGCCGCGGCGATCGGCGCCGGCCTTCCGGTGACCGAGCCGACCGGCTCGATGGTCGTCGACATCGGCGGCGGCACCACCGAGGTCGCCGTGCTGTCGCTCGGCGGCATCGTCTACGCCCGCTCGGTCCGCGTCGGCGGCGACAAGATGGACGAGGCGATCATCGCCTACATCCGGCGCAACCATAACCTGCTGGTCGGCGAGAGCAGCGCCGAGCGCATCAAGAAGGAGATCGGCACCGCGTGCGCGCCCGAGGACGGCGAGGGCCGGATGATGGAGATCAAGGGGCGCGACCTGATGAACGGCGTCCCGAAGGAGCTGGTGATCAGCCAGCGCCAGATCGCCGAGGCGCTCGCCGAGCCGGTCAGCGCGATCATCGAGGCGGTCAAGGTCGCGCTCGAGCACACCGCGCCCGAGCTCGCCGCCGACATCGTCGACAAGGGCGTCGTGCTCACCGGCGGCGGGGCGCTGCTCGGCAACCTCGATTTCGTGCTGCGCCACGCCACCGGCCTGCCGACCTCGATCGCCGACGATCCGCTGTCGTGCGTCGCGCTCGGCACCGGCCGGTGCCTCGAGGAAATGAAGACGCTTAAGGACGTTTTAATCAGTTGACCGGTACAACTACCGGGTAATCGGGAGCGCCGCCCGCAAGGTCGAATATCGCAGGGGGACGGGAGAGCATGCTGAGATCCAGGCCGGTACGACTGATGCGGGCTTCGATGTCGTTCCGGCATGCGGCGCACCGCTCCAGCCTGACCCTGCTGCTTCTGCTCTCCGTGGCCATCATGCTGATCGGCAAGGCCGATCCGACGCTGTACGAGCGCACGCGCATGGCCGTCACCGATATGGCGACGCCGGTCCTCGACGTGCTCTCGCGGCCGGTCGCCGCGGGTGCCGAGATGATCGAGAGCATCGGGCAGGTCGCCTCGGTCCACGCCGAGAACCAGGCCTTGCGCGAGGAGAACAAGCGGCTGCGCCGCTGGCGCGCGGTCGCCCAGGGGCTCGAGAGCGAGAACACACGCCTGCGCGAGATGCTGAATTTCGCGCCGCCGGCCGAGGCGAGCTTCATCACCGGCCGTGTGATCAGCGATTCCGGCGGTGCCTTCCTGCGCAGCATCCTCGTCAATGTCGGCTCCAGCAGCGGCGTGCGCAAGGGCGTCGCGGCGGTGGACAACGCCGGCCTGATCGGCCGCGTCGCCGAGGTCGGCACGTGGTCGTCGCGCGTTCTGCTGATCACCGACCTCAACAGCCGCATCCCGGTGCTCGTCGGCGAGTCGCGCGAGCGCGCGATCCTGGCGGGCGACAACACCGACCGGCCGCGCCTCGACTACCTGCCGCCGGCGATCAGCATCGCGCCCGGCGACCTGGTCATCACCTCGGGTCACGGCGGCGCGTTCCCGGCCGGCCTGCCCGTCGGCATCGTGCTGCGGACGGACGACAACGAGCTGCGCGTGCAGCCGTTCCTCTCGCCGCAGCGTCTCGAGATCGTCCGCCTGATGGATTTCGGACTGACGGGCGTGCTGCAGGATCAGGAAATCCAGGCGGGCGGCAGCCGGAAGGGTTTATGAAGGGCTCGTCGTGGCATAGCGTCGACAACGCGGCCCGCACTGCTACCCCGTCTCTCCTGACCCTGGCGCTCGCGATTGTCGGCCAGCTGCCGTTTTCCCTGCCGGGGCAGGCGGGGGTGACCCCGTACTTCGTGCTCATGGCCGTCTATTACTGGGCGCTGCACCGTCCGGACCTGCTGCCCGGCCTCGTCGTCTTCCTGCTCGGGCTGCTGCAGGATGCGCTCGAGGGCGAGCCGTTCGGCGTCAACGCCTTCGTGCTGGTCGCCGTGTACTGGTTCGTGATCTCGCAGCAGCGTTTCTTCCGGGGCAAGCATTTCCTCGTCGTCTGGTCGGGCTTCGCGGTCGCCGCGCTGATGGCCGGGCTGGCGCGCTGGCTGCTGGTCTCGTTGCTGATGGGCCGGCTCATCGCGCCGTGGGCGCTGACCTTCGAGTTCTTCCTCACGGTGGCGCTCTACCCGGTGTTGACACTCGCCTTCACGCTGGCGCACAAGACCCTGCCGCGCAGCGAGATGGGCGATTTCATGGATTGAGGCGGGCATGGCGAAGGACAAGAGCCGGGCCGAGGTCTTCACGCGCCGCGCCGCGCTGATGGCCGGCGGCCAGTTCGCGCTGATCGTCGGTCTCGGCGGCCGGCTCTACTCGCTGCAGGTTCACGACGCCGAGCGCTATCGCGGCATGGCGGAGGACAATCGCATCAACCTGCGCCTGATCGAGCCCGCCCGCGGCTACATCGTCGATCGCTACGGCACGCCCCTCGCCGTCAACGTGCCGAGCTACCAGCTCCAGGTCGTGCCCGAACAGGCCAAGGATCTCGAGCTGACGCTCGACCGGCTCGGCCGCCTCATCGCGGTGCGCGACGAGGATCGCGAGCGCATCTTGCGCGAGGCCCGCAAGAAGCGGCTGCAGCGCCGCAGCTTCCTGCCGATCGCCGTGCGCCAGGACCTGTCCTGGGAGGAGGTCAGCCGCATCGAGGTCAACGCGCCCGACCTGCCGGGCATCGACATCAAGCCCGGCGAGACGCGGTTCTATCCCTACCGGGACGCCACCGCCCACGTCATCGGCTATGTCGGCGCGGTCACCGAGGACGACATCCTCGAGGACGACGATCCGCTGCTCGAGCTGCCGTCGTTCCGGATCGGCAAGAACGGGCTCGAGGAGAACTACGATCTCACGCTGCGCGGCAAGGCGGGGCGCAAGGAGATCGAGGTCAACGCGCTCGGCCGCGAGATCCAGGAGTTCAAGGATCGTCGCGTCGAGGCGGACCCGGGCCACGACATCGTGCTGACGCTCGACATCGGCCTGCAGCGCTTCATCATCGACCGGCTCGCCGACCAGCGTGCCGCCGCCGTCGCGGTCATGGAGGTCAATGGCGGCGACGTGCTCGCGCTCGTCTCGACGCCCGGCTTCGACCCGAACCTGTTCCCGCCGGGCATCAGCCCGACCGAGTGGCACGAGCTGATCACGAACTCCTACGCGCCGCTCAACAACAAGGCGTTGTCGGGCCAATACGCGCCCGGCTCGACCTTCAAGCTGGCGGTCGCGCTGGCGGCGCTCGAGGCCGGCATCGGGCCGAGTTTCACGACCCATTGCGCGCAGTACATCCAGTATGGCGACCGCCGCTTCCACTGCTGGAAGAAGTGGGGGCACGGCACGCTCGACATGATGGGCGGCATCCGCGAATCCTGCGACATCTACTTCTACGAGCTCGCCATCAAGGTCGGCATGGATCGCATCGCCGCGATGGCCGAGCGGCTGGGGCTGGGTCGCGCGACCGGGATCGACATCGCCGGCGAGCGCGCCGGCGTCGTGCCGACGCCGGACTGGAAGCGGGCCGTGATCGGCCAGCCCTGGACCGGCGGCGAGACGCTGGTCGCCGGCATCGGCCAGGGCTACGTGCTGTCGACGCCGGTGCAGCTCGCGGTCATGACGGCGCGGCTCGCCACCGGCCGGGCGGTCACGCCGCACCTGACCCGCGACCTGTTCGACGGCGACAGCGTCAGCGCACGGCCGCCGCCGGACTTCGCGAGCCTCGAGATCAACCAGGCGTGGCTGAAGCACGTGCGCGAGGCGATGAACCAGGTGGTCAATCACGACAAGGGCACGGCGCGCGGCTCGCGGCTCCACAAGTCGGCCTGGAAGATGGCCGGCAAGACGGGCACGTCGCAGGTGCGGCGGATCAGCAAGGAGGAGCGCGAGACCGGCGTGATCAAGAACGAGGAGCTCGAATGGCTGAAGCGCGATCACGCCCTGTTCGTCGCCTTCGCGCCGGTCGACTCGCCGCGCTACGCGGTCTCGGTCATCGTCGAGCACGGCGGCAGCGGCTCCGGCGCGGCGGCGCCGGTCGCGCGCGACATCTTCCTCGAGCTCGAGCAACGCGAGCTGCAGCTCGCCGCCGGCGAGTGGCCGGCGCAATTCGCGCGCTCGGACGACGGCGGCGGCCGGGGCTGAGGGGGCGGCGGCGATGCAGAGCCTGTTCCACCGGCCCGGCGAGATGAGCGTGCCCCAGCGCTTCTGGCAGGTCAGCTGGTCGCTGGTGCTGCTGATCTGCGTGCTCGCCGCGGTCGGCGTCGCCATGCTCTACTCGGCGGCGGGCGGCAGCATGGACCCGTGGGCCAAGCGGCAGGCGATCCGCTTCGTCGTCGGCATGATGGCGCTGCTCGCCATCGCCGTCACCGACCTGCGCATCTGGCTCAGATACGCCTACGTCGTCTACGGCGTGGCGCTGGCGCTGCTGATCGCGGTCGCCGTCGCCGGGCGCATGGGCATGGGCGCGCAGCGCTGGATCGACTTCAAGATCTTCCTGCTGCAGCCGTCCGAGGTGATGAAGGTCGGCATCGTGCTGGCGCTGGCCCGCTATTTCCACGTCGTCAGCTACGAGAACTCCGGCCGCCTCGTCTATCTGATCATGCCGACCCTGATGGTCCTGGTGCCGGTCGCGCTCGTGCTCAAGCAGCCCGATCTCGGCACCGCCGGCATGCTGATGGTCGGCGGCATCGCCATGTTCTTCATCGCCGGCGTCCGCGTCTGGAAGTTCGTGCTCGGTGGGGTGCTGGGTATCGCCGCGATTCCGCTCGCCTGGAAGTTCCTGCTGCACGACTACCAGAAGAACCGGGTGCTGACCTTCATCAATCCCGAACTCGACCCGATGGGCGCCGGCTACCACATCCTGCAGTCGAAGATCGCGCTCGGCTCGGGCGGCTTCAGCGGCCGCGGCTTCCTCGAGGGCACGCAGAGCCACCTGAACTTCCTGCCCGAGAAGCAGACCGACTTCATCTTCACGATGCTGGCCGAGGAGTTCGGGCTGCTCGGCGGGCTCGGCCTGATCCTGCTCTATACCGTGATCCTCGCCTACGGCTTCGCCATCGCGCTGCGCAGCCGCAATCATTTCGGCCGGCTGCTGGCGCTCGGCCTGACGATGACGATCTTCCTCTACGTCTTCATCAACGTCGCCATGGTGATGGGCGTCGTGCCCGTGGTCGGCGTGCCGCTGCCGCTGGTGAGCTACGGCGGCACCGCGATGCTGACCGTGATGGTCGCCTTCGGGCTGATCATGTGCGTCTACGTGCACCGCGACCTGCGGCTGACGCGCGGCGGCCTCGACGAGGACGAATAGCCGCCGCCGCGGGCGCTGCGCCGCCGGGTTGCCCGTCGGCCGATTGCCCGTCACGCCCGGCGCGAATTACGACGAGGATCGGGAATGGAACGGGGCATCCGGCGCACTGCGCCCGGCATGGCCGGCGGTGTCGGCCACGGGACAGTCGGCCGTTTCCACCGAAATTGCGTGCCGCCCACCGCGGCGGGGGGATGACAAGCCGGGGCGGCTTTGCTATATCCCCCGGCGCGGGCGCATAGCTCAGTTGGTAGAGCAGCTGACTCTTAATCAGCGGGTCCAAGGTTCGAGTCCTTGTGCGCCCACCAATCCTCTCCCGCTATTCACGGAACCGTCCGGCGCGCGTCCCGGCCACGGTGGATACCGCGTCAGCGTCGCTCCCGGCCGCCCCCCTCAGGCGACCTCGCCGAGCGTGGTGCTGACCGCGTCGAGCAGCTCCTGCATGCGGACCGGCTTGGCCAGCGTGTAGTCGGCGCCGAAGCGCGAGGCGACGTCGAGATAGTCCATGTTGCCGGTGCGGCCGCCGCCGGAGATGGCCATGATCTTCAGCGACGGGTCGCGGCGCCGCAGCTCGAGGATCGTCTCCGTGCCCTCCTTCACCGGCATCACGATGTCGGTGATGACGAGGTCGGCGCGCTTGCTCTTCAGCGCGATCAGGGCCTCGCGCCCGTTGGTCGCCTCGAACACGTCGTGGCCGGCGCGCTCGAGCATGCGGCGCAGCGTGTAACGGACCGCCTCCTCGTCATCGACTAACAGTATGCAGGCCACGTCACCCTCCTCTGGCGTCTGCCGCGGGCGCTTGCCGCACCGCAATGCCCGCGCGTGGAAACGAAGACCGCGCCGCCGTCACTCGGCGGCCTCCGGCGGCGCCGATGCCGCTGCGAGCGCGCGCTGCACCGGCAGGTAGATCTCGAACGTCGCGCCCCGCCCCGGCTTGCTGGAGACGGCGATCGCCCCCTTGTGCGACGTGACGATGCCGTGCACGACGGCGAGCCCCATGCCGGTCCCCTCGCCGACCGGCTTGGTGGTGAAGAACGGGTCGAAGATCCGCTCCAGCGTCGCCTGGTCCATGCCCGGGCCGGTGTCGCTGATGCTCAGCTTGGCGTACAGGCCGGCCCGCAGCTTGATCCCCGGCGGCATCCGGGTCCTGCCGGTCTCGACCTGCCGCAGCGTGATCTTCAGGGTTCCCGGCTTGAGCCCCAGCGCCTGGCGCGCGTTCGACGCCAGGTTCATCAGCACCTGGTGCATCTGCACCGGGTCGGCGAGCACGGGCTCGACGATCGGATCGAGGTCGGTGACGATGTCGATCGTCGTCGGCAGCGTCGCCCGCAGCAGCGTCACCGCCTCGCCGATCAGGTCGCCCAATTCGACCGTCGTCCGGTCCGGTTTCTGCGGGCGGCTGAAGGCGAGGATCTGCGCCACCAGCTTCTTGGCCCGCTCGCAGCCGGCGAGGGCCTTCTCGAGGTTTTCACGGCCCGCGCCGCCCTCGGGCAGATCCTCGAGCGCCAGCTCGGTCAGCCCCATCACCGGCACCAGCGTGTTGTTGAGGTCGTGGGCGATGCCGCCGGCAAGGCTGCCGAGGCTGTCCATCTTCTGGCTCTGCCGCAGCTGCGCCTCGATCCGCTTGCGCTCGGTGATATCGGTGCCGATCGCGCCGATCGCGGTCATCGCGCCGCTCTGGTCGAAGATCGGGAACTTGACGGTCAGATAGGTATGCATGCCGTCGGCCTCGACCCAGGTCTCCTCCTCCTCGATCGGCCGGCCGGTGTCGATCACCGCCTGGTCGTGCGCCATGAAGGCGTCGGCCTGGCTCTTGCCGAAGATCTCGCGGCTGGTCTTGCCGAGGCACTCCGCCTCGGAGACGCAGAACAGCTGCTCCGCCAGCGGGTTCACCAGCAGGTAGCGGCCTGCCATGTCCTTGATGTGGATCTTCGCCGGCGAGTTGTTGACGATGGCGCGGAAGCGCTCCTCGCTGCGCTGCAGCTCCTCCTCCGCCTGCTTGCGCCCGGTGACGTCGCGCACGATCGCGACGAAGCGCGGCGTCTCGTCCTCGGGCGCGACGTACTGCAGCGAGATCTCGACCGGGATCAGCGTGCCGTCCTTGTGCCGGTGCACGGTCTCGAACTCGCACGAGCGTTGCGATCCGTCGATCAGCGGCGCGATCAGCGCGCGGAAGCGGGACTCGGTGAATTCCGGCTTGACGTCGATCGGCGTCATCCGCATCAGCTCGTCGCGGCCGTACCCGACCTGCTCGGTGGCGCCCCGATTGACGTAGAAGAACCTGAGCGTATCCGGCCGGAACATGAAGACGCAGTCGAGCGTCTGGTCGAGCGTCGTGCTGAAATGCCGGAAGATCTCCTCGGCGCGCCGCATCCGCCGCACATAGGTCAGGCACAGCGGCAGCGAGATCGCCCAGGCCGCGCCGGCGGCCAGCGTCGCCGTGACGACGAAACGCCAGTGCTCCGCGTTCGCCGCGTCGAGCGCATCGCCGACATGCTCGTGGCCGACGACGTGCTCCAGCCAGTACGACCAGAGCGTGGCGAGCACGAAGACGAACGCCGTGGTCAGGGCGGCGAGATAGAAGATGTGGCGGGGCCTGGCGTTCAGCAGTACCTCCTCCGGCTCTCGGCGCGGGTTCGAGACGCTCGTCCGCAGCCGGGATTGCAGCCAAAGGGCGACAGGAGCGCCGCGGATGCAATTCATGATAGAGCGCCATTAGCTAACGAATTCGTAACGAGCGCGATTTATCGCGGCTCCGGCCGACGACGCCCGCCGGCGCACCGGAACCGCGGTTTTTCGGCGTTAACCGTCCGTTATACCCGGAAGCATAGCATTGTCGGTGTAACGCCCGCGCCGACAGGGCGGGCGCAGCAAGGAGGGAGGAGGATGGACGACCTCCGGCAGGATGCCCGAACGCTGGTCGAAATGGCGCTCGTCGCGCTCAGCCACGCTTTCGGGAACATCGAAGATGGCGACGTTCCGATGCTGCCCTTCGTCATGACGGATTCGCTGCGCGAGGGCCGCGCGATCTACCGCTTCGAGTCGGACTCCCTGGACCATGCGCTCGACAGCGCCCAGCTGTGGCTCGAGCGGGCCGACGCGGAAGTCTCGCGTTACGCCTTCGCCTGGGACGGCTACATCACGCTCGACGACGGCCAGTGGGATGCCCTGTTCGTCGAGGCGGGCGACCGGCTGTTGCCGTACGGCATGCTGCTGTGCCAGCGCTACGTGCCGTCTCCCCTGGGTTCCGGCCCGAGCCGCCGCGTCGGCGAGCCGATGCTCGTCGAGCGGCTCGACTCCCGCCTCTGCGAACCGCTAACGCGACACTGATCCCGCGATAAGCGCTTCGGCGTTGCGCCAGGCGATGCGGTCGGCGATCTCCGCCGGCAGATCGCCCAGCCACGCGCGCGCCGCCGTCGCGTGGTCGACGACGTCGTCCCAGCGCGCCGGCGTGAAGGTGTCGGTGCCGACCGTGAAGCGCTCGGGGAACTCGGTGAAGAGCGCGCGCCACGCCGCCTCGACGGTGCCGTCGCGCGCATGGTCGGAGCGGTAGGCTAGGTCGGCCCAGAGATTGGGATGGGCGGCCAGCATGCCGCGCACCGTCGCCGTGTCGGCGAAGCCGGCATGCGCCCACAGGACGCGCGCATCCGGGTCGCGGGCGAAGATCCGCCGCACCGCGTCGGCGTCGGCGTGCGCGTGCAGGAACAGGCCATGCTCGCCGGCCAGCGTCACGATGCGTTGCATGACCGGCAGGTCGGCGTCGGCGCCGTTGACGTGGAACTCGCCGATGCCGGCATAGCGAAACCGCGCCAGGCGCGATTCGAGATACGGAATCACGCTTTCGTCGCGGACCCACGATGCGGTCTCGCCGCGCCGCCGGTAGGGCCGCAGCACCGGCACCACGAGCTCCGGCGCCAGCGCGTGCAGCTGCTGCGTGCCGTCGTCGCTCGAGCTCGAGACGAACGCCTTCTTCAGGCCGGCGCGGCGCAGGATGGCGATCGCCTCGGCCGGCGGCGTCCGCTCCCACGCATCGTGGCTGTAGTGGATGTGCGCGTCGATCAGCGGCAGCTCGGCCGCCGACGCCCCGCCGGCAACCATCGTCGCGATCACGAGCATGGCGCGGAACAGCATCCGATCCCTCCTGCAACGATCTCGCCTTACAGAATGCCGCCGGCGTCCGCGATTGCAAGCCCGCCGCGCAGCGGAGGCGACATCAATGCTGGCGGTGCACCACCGCGTGGCCGCGGCCGCGCGCGATCAGCCAGCGGTTGACCGGGAACGCGGCGACGCCGGCGATGCCCAGGGCGAAGGCCAGCGTGACCCAGAACAGGGCGCTGTCCAGCGGCGCGTCCATGGCGCCGGGAACGGCGACGATCACCAGATTGTCGACGATCTCCATCACCGTGATCGAGGCGGTGTCGGCAGCCAGCGCGATGCGCAGGCTCCGCGCGAGGCCGAGGCGCGACCGCAGCAGCGGTACCAGCGTCATCGCGTAGCCGAAGATGAATGCCAGCACGACGGCGAGCGCGATCGTCGCGATGTTGCCCCAGCCGAGCGCGGTGCCGATGACCATGCCGAGAACCTCGCCGATGCCGCAACCGGTGAGGCAGTGCGCCGTCGTGCTGAAGGCGAGCCGGTTCAGCGACGATTGCCGCGACCGATCGTGCGGTCCGGCGGGATCGTCGTGCCCGTGCCGGGCGGATGCGTTGCTGTCGTTCATCGCTGGCTTCGATGGCGAGAGGTGGCCCCACGCTGGAGCGTTTTCCGTTCGGATCGCTCCGGCCCGCTCCCCCACCCGGCCGCCCACAGCGCACGATACCGTTGGGTGGCCACGTGGGGGAGCGGCCCGGTGCCGATTCCACGCAGGTGGATGATGTACTAGCCGCCGTGCGTCCCGGCCGTCAACCGCGACGGGATCGCGGCTCAGTCGCCGGTTACGAAATCACCGACGAAAGGGTTGCTCTGGCGCTCGCGTCCGAAGGTGGAGGCCGGCCCGTGCCCCGGGATGAAGGTGATGTCGTTGCCGAGCGGCCACAGCTTTTCGCGGATCGAGCGGATCAGATCGGCGTGGTTGCCGCGCGGGAAGTCGGTGCGGCCGATCGAGCCGGCGAACAGCACGTCGCCGACCACGGCCAGGCGCTCGGCGGCGGCGAAGAACACGATGTGCCCCGGCGTGTGCCCCGGACAGTGGATCACCTTCATGGAGACCTCGCCGAACGTTACCTCGTCCCCCTCCTCGAGCCAGCGGTCCGGCTCGAAGCTGCGCGCCGGCTCGAGCCCGAAGCGCAGGGACTGTTCGGGCAGCTGGTCGATCCAGAAACCGTCGGCCTCGTGCGGACCCTCGACCGGCACCGCCAGCCGGTCGCGCAGCGCCGCGACGCCGCCGCAATGGTCGGCATGGCCGTGCGTCACCAGGATCCGTTCGATCGCCACCTCCTGGGATTCCGCGGCGGCGACGATGCGGTCGATCTCGCCGCCGGGGTCGACGACCGCGCCGCGCATGGTCTCGGTGCACCACAGCAGCGAGCAGTTCTGCACGAACGGGGTCACCGGGATGATCGCGGCCTGCATGGGTCCTCTCGCGTCGTTGCCCCGCCTATATAGGGTCGCCCGTGGTCAGCGGCAAAGGCCGGCGACGGCCGAGGCGTCGGCGACCGCGACGAGATGCGACGGGCAGTGCCGGCAGTCGCTGCTGCCGAAACCGGGCAGCGGCACGCGACCGCCCGCGGCAAGCAGGGCTCCGGCAAGCGCGCACTCGTGCCCGCCGACGTCGACCGCGACCGCCTCGATGCGCGCCGCCGCGGTCAGCCGGTCGATGTGCCAGCGCCTGCGCTTGCCGCAGCGCAGGTGGCGGCCGATGCGTGCGGCGAGGCCGCCCGGTCCGCGGGCGCTGCCGCAATAGGCGTAGTATCCGGGCTCGAGCCGTTGGCCGCGGAAGCGCGCGATCTCGAGGACGAGCGGCTGCGGCAGTCGGATCAGCAGCACGTAGGCGCCGGCGACGGCGGGAAGCGGCCGCCGTGGCGACAGCGTCGGCGCGCCGCCGGCGTTACCAGTAACGGACGCGTCCGGTATCGATATGGATGAAGTCGCTCTCGGGATAGAAGCCGACGCCGCCCGCCTTCAGCGACACCGCCGCGCGCTTGAGGTGCGTAAGCTCGGCGCCGGGCAGACGGATATCGATCGCCTTGCCGCGCATGTGCAGGCTGCGCTTGGCGACGCCGCTGCTGGCGTCCGCAAGCGTGGCGTTGGTCTTCGGCGAACGGTAGCCGGAAATGACGTGGAACGGTTCCGTCGCCTCGACCCGCCGGGCGAGCCGATGCAGCAGGTCGAGGAGCCCGCGGTCGATCTGCGTCGATTCGCCGGTGCGGAAGTCGCGCAGCACCGTGTCGATCTCGCGTAGCGCCTGCCGGTTCCAGCGGCCGTTCGACCAGAAGATGGTGCGGACGGTCTCGCCCGTATGCAGATTGTGCAGCGCCAGCGACTTATCGCCGGTCGGACGCAGCCCGGCAAGCGCCGGCGCCGCGGCGGCGGAGGTCAGTGCAGCTGCACCGAATCGCAAAAAAACGCGGCGGCCAACATCGGCCGCACGCCGCTCCGATCGGTCGAATGCAGATCCCGCCAGACTCATCGGGGCCCGATGCTACTCATTTGGTGACTCCCGTCAACCGCCCAAAACGTGAACAATCAAGAAATATTGTGCGCTACAATGGTTAACAAATCGTGACCAAGCGTGGTCCGTCGCCGATTTCTTGCTGCTCGAGGGAGGTGCCGGATCAGGATATTTTCGGGATTTCACGAACGGGGAGTCGAGCCGGGCAGCCGGTCGCCGCTTCCGTGCCGATCACCGGTGCAGGACGGGCTCGCGGCGGCGAGCCGGGTCGGCGGCGGCGCGTAGGGATCGTCGCGGAACTGCAGCCTGCCGTCCCCGTCGACCCAGGCGGGAAGGACCACGAGGTGCAGCGGCACCGGCTCGGAAAGCGGCACGCGGACGGTGCGCCCCGCGGCGAGCGCGCGGCGATAGGCCGCGCCGTCCCAGCCTTCGCGCGCGAGCAGAAACAGGGCCATCTCCTCGGCCCGCTCGACCCGGATGCAGCCGTGACTCAGCGTCCGCTCGGCACGCGCGAACAGCCCGCGCTGCGGCGTGTCGTGAAGGAACACGTCGTATGCGTTCGCGAACAGGAACTTGACCTGGCCCAGCGGATTGGCGGGCCCGGGGTCCTGGCGCAGGTAGAACGGCAGGCGACTGCCGTCGATCGACGCCCAGTCGACCTTGGCCGCGTCGAGTTCGCGTGATCGCCGGTCGAACAGGCGAAAGCCCCGCTGCTGGAGGTATTCGGGACCGCGGTCGCGTGCCTTGGGCAGGATTTCCTCGAGCGCGATGCGCGTCGGTACGAACCAGGCGGGGTTCAGCTCGATCGCGGTGATCCGGCTGCGCAGCGCCGGCGTCGGCCAGTCGGGCCTGCCGACGATCGTGCGGCTCGCTAGGATGGTCTCGCCGTCCTCGACGATGTGCAGCTCGGCGGCGGCGATGTTGACGACGACGCCCAGCTCGCGGAACCGGAAATCCGGCCCGCGGAGCGCGTGCAGGCTGCGCTCGATCTGCGCGATCCGCGCGGCGACCGGCCGGTTGAGGGCGGCCAGCGTGCGCTCGCCGAGCAGCCCGTCGGGCTCCAGCCCGTGGCGTCGCTGGAACCCCGCGACGGCCTGCGCCAGCGCGGCGTCGTACCGTTCGCTCGATTCGGCGCCGCGGCGCTCGAGATCGCCGGTCATCGCCAGGCGTCCGCGCAGCACCGGCACCCGCGGATCGTCGCCACCCGGCTTGAGCAAGGGGCCG
>JBFHDX010000052.1:0-25498 GCA_041584475.1 Alphaproteobacteria bacterium | reverse complement strand
CGTCGCGCGGTCGCAGCGGGGCCGGGTGGAAGCGCGCCTCGGCGCCAACGGGGACGACCGCCAGACGGTCCCGGGGCACGCCGAAGCTCTCGGCGAAGAACTGCGCGTGACCCTCGGTATCGGCGAGAACCAGGTCCGCCGCCCGGAACAGTCGCGATTCCCAGGCCTTCACTCGTTCGGATCCGGCGCTTCCCTCGGCGTACTTGCCGCGCTCGAACACCTGCTTGTCCCAGGCGCTGATCAACGGGTCGAACAGCAGGGGCACGCCGTGCCGGCGGGCGAAACGCGACGCGGCCGCGAGGTCGCGTTGCCGGAAGCACGGAACCCAGACCAGGTCGGGCCGCGCCACGCCGCGCAACGCGGCCTCGATCGCGGCGGCCATGCTCAGACGCGGATGGAAGTCGACCACCCTCCAGCCCGCTTCGACGAGCGATCTCCGCAGGACACGGTTGCGCGAATATTCCGGATTGAAGCGGCCCCACCAGAGAGCCGTCCTACCGCTCATCGGCACGGCCTCCGGATTTGGCGGCCCGGCGGAAGCGTTCGCGTGCCTTGGCCACGCGGATGAAGCGCTGGAAGGCGTACATGTGGCTTACGACCACGCCGTCGATGCCGTTCACGAATTCGCGGCGAAGGACGTACTGCTTGAGGAAGGCCAGGAAGGGAAGCACGACGAGCGTCGCCGCCGACGGGTTGCGGCCGCGTCGATACAGATCCTCCGCCTGGGCGCTGGAGTAGCCGTTCACCTTGGCGACATGGTGTTCGAGTGAACGGAACGAGCGGTGGTTCACCATGCCGCGCAAGCGGCCGATCGTGCCCTCGCGCACAACCACCGAATCGTGCACCGTGCTGTCCTTGAAACCGCCGCGAGATTTACGATAGAGGCGCACCGGCCGGTGGAAGGCGGTCCAGCGATGGCCGCGCTCCTGAAATGCGTAGAGTGGCAGGATGGGCAGCCGGTATGCCGCGTGTTGCGGCCCGGTCGCGAATTCCCGCCCGATTTCCGCGGCCAGATCCGCGCTGACCTCCTCGTCGGCGTCGAGGTTCAGGATCCAGTCATTGCGGCACAATCCCTCGCCATACACCTTCTGCGGCCCGTAGCCGCGCCATTCGTTGAAGACGACCCGCGCGCCCAGGGCTTCCGCGACCTTGACCGTATCGTCCTCGCTGCCCGAGTCGACGACGATCACCTCGTCGACCCAGTCGCGCACGCTCTCGATGGCAAGCGGGATACGGTCCGCCTCGTCGCGGGCGATGATGAAAACGGAAATCGGCAGTCTGTCGGCCATGCTTGGGAAACCGGCGTGGCGGTACCTGTCGGCGGCGGTTGTAGCACCGTGCGGCGCCCGGGTACAGCGCGCCCGCGCCGCTTGTCGCCGCACGGTCTTTACCCTAGTTTGACTCGCCGTCGGGTCCCGCCGCGACGAGGAGACGGCATGGCAGGCAAAACGCAGACGGCTGGTCGCCCACGCCAGCAGGCGGCCGATCGGATCCTCGACGAGACGTTGAGGCTGGCCGACGAGGTCGGCTGGGACGGTGTCCGCCTGCGCATCGTCGCCGAGCGGCTCGGGATCGGACTCGACGAAGTCAGGCGCGAATATCGCGATCTCGACGCCGTGGCCGATGCCTGGTTCCGGCGTGCCCACCTGGCCATGGTCGCCGCGCCGCCGGCCGCGGAATCGGCGCCCCCTCCCGACCGAATCGAACGCCTGCTGTTCGCGTGGTTCGATGCTTTGGAGCCGTATCGCAGGGTGACCGGCGAGATGCTGGCGGGAAAGCTCTACCCGTCGCATCCCCACCATTGGGTGCCGCTTGTGTTCAATCTATCGCGAACGATCCACTGGCTGCGCGATGCGGCGGGGCTCGACGCGACGGGCCGGCGCCGGCAAATCGAGGAGATCGGACTGTCGATACTGTTCGTTGCGACGCTTCGGGTGTGGCTTTCCGACGAAACCGCCGACCACGATCGCACGCGGCGCTTCCTGCGGCGCTGGCTCGATACGTCCGACAGGATCCTGGCCAGGGCCTTCCGTTGAGGGGGCGCTCAGCGCCGCCGGCCCCGCTCTTCCGAAGCGGTCGTATCGAGCTGGGCGACAGCCGCCCGTCGCCAATCCCGGTCAGCTTCGTCGCGGTCGTTCACCCGCGATCGTTACGCGATGCATGACACGGCGCTGACCGTGGTAGTCGTTCAGCGGATAATGCAGGGTGCAACGATTGTCCCAGATCGCCAGGGTCCCCCTTGTCCAGCGCAGCCGGCACGTATTCTCCTCCGCTGTCATATGGCGGAACAGCCGGTCGAGCAGCGGCGCACTCTCCGCCTCGCTCCACCCGTCAAAGCGCGAGGTATGGGCGGGGCTGAGATAGAGCGCCGTGCGACCGGTCTCCGGATGGATCCGGGCCACGGGGTGCGTGGCCTCGGCATCGTCCATCGCGGGCCCGTCGTAACCGCGCATGGTGCCGTCGCGGAGCGGCTCGGCACGCAGCCGCGCCTTGTTTCGGGCTGCGGAATGCACGGCATCGAGCGGCGCCAGGGTCTCGCGCAAGCCACTCGACAGCGTCTCCCAGGCCCGGTAGCCGTTTGCCCACAGCGTGTCTCCGCCGGAGTCGGGAACCTCCAGCGCGTACAGGGCGGAACCCTGTGCGGGGTGTGCGAGATACGGCGTATCGGTGTGCCACATCCCGCCGAAATTGGTGGTCTGGTGCGGCTCCTTGACGATGGCGACGACCTGCGGGTGTTCGGCGATCGGTTCGGCGAAGGGATAGGTGCCCACGTCGCCGAAGATGCCGGCGCAGGCGACCTGCTGCGCGGGTGTCAGCGTCTGGCGGCGGAAGAACAACACCAGATGCTCGTGGAAGGCCCGGCGGATTTCCGCCGCCGTGTCGCCGTCGGGCGGCTGCGCCAGATCGACACCCGAAACTTCGGCCCCCAACGCCGGCGAGACCGGGGCGACGCGGATCCGCTCATACGGCATTGCCAGGGATTCTCATGTCCGCTGAACGCGATAGCCGACGGTCGGGAAATGAACCGCGACGCGGCCGACGCGGTCGTCGTCCCGCACCAGCGCGATCTCGTGACGACGCAGACTGAGCACGAAACCCGCCACCGCCGGGCCACCCGATTCCGGCGTGACCGTGATGGCGTCGCCGGGCCCGAGGCCTCGCGGGTCGCCCGGATCGGGTGTCGGTACCGTATCGGGTTCGGTGTCCGCGGCAATATCCAGCGCTTCCCGAGCGTCCAGATCGCTCGGACTGCCGTGGCCGATGTCCCGGACGCGCCTCTCCCAACCGCAGAGCATCGGAAATTGCTCGAGGAAATCGGGCCCTTCGCCCCAGCGTCCGCGGATGAACCAGACGAGGTAGTAGACGAGCGCATCGGCCAGACCCGGCGAGTCCCCCCGCAGGAACGCCCGGCCCGTGTTGAGCCGCTCCTCGACCCATCCGAACTGCGCGCGTAGCCGCGTAACGCTGTCGGCGAGGTCCGCCTCGAGTTTCTCCATGTTCCAGTCGGCGCCGAAATAGATGCGGCCGCGATCGACGATGAATTCCGGCGGCATGTTGCGATGCTCGGCTCCGAACACGACTTCGAGGGCGGTCTGGAACAGCGGACCGTCGGTCCAGCGCGACAGACCCCACACCATGCCGTCGCCGCCGTCCGGATACAGTGTCGGCTCGGGGAAACGCTCCTGCAGGGCCCGCGCGATGCACAGACTGTCGCAGAAAATGTCGGCTCCGATCTGCATGACCGGCGTCAATCGGTAACCCCCGGTCAACGGCACGAGTTCCGTCTTCGGCGGAAGCCGGGGGATCTGCACCGACCGCCAGGCGAGGCCCTTGATCCCCAATATCGTACGGATCTTCTCCGACACCGGCGACTGCGGATAGTGATGCAGGATGATCTCTGCCATCGGGAGTTCCCTCTGATCGAACGGAAATCCTATAGCACGGCGCGTCGCCGGGTTGCGGCTATTGCGGCACGGGCCACCGGAAAAAAGGGGGCGGGACGTCCTCGTCCCGCCCAGGTTCTTACAGTCCCGTCCTCAAAGCTCTCCCCTCCGACCCGTGGGATCGGCGAGAGAATCAGAGGAGGCGTCACGACCATCCGGAGAGCACCGGGTGCGCCGCGACGGGCCCATTCTACAGAATTCGGGCCTGATGATAACGGACCAAAGTCCGATCGCGCTGAATCCCCGGATCACAGCACGTTCCGCCGGTCACCGGCAGCCCGTCATTCCCGTCCAAAATCCGCCAGATGCCGCGTCGCGGCGTCGCGAAGAAGCGTCACGTCGCTCACGGCCGTGATCAGATGATAGCCACGCTCGCGCATCGCCGCCGGCCCCTGGCCCGGTGTCGCGAGGCCGCCGAGCAGCCTTCCCGCCGACAGTGTTGCAGCTTCTGCGCGGCTGCGCAGGGCGACGAAGTCCGGATCGTCGAACCGCCCCAGTGCGCCGATACTGCCGGACAGGTCGATCGGCCCGAGGAACAACATGTCGACGCCGTCGACCGCGGCGATTTCCGGGATCGCCTCGACTGCCTGCGCGGTCTCGATCTGACATATGATCAGCAGCTCGTCGCGGATATCGGCGACATATTCCTCGGCCCGGAGCCCGTAATCGGAGGCGCGGACGAGACCGTAGGCGGCGCCGCGGATACCGTGCGGCGGGTAACGGCAGGCCGCGACCGCGGCGCCCGCCTGCGCCGCGTCGTTGACGCTGGGAATCATCACGCCCTCGATGCCGGTATCGAGGGCCCGCTTGAGCGCCACCGGGTCGTTCCAGGCGACGCGCATGATCGGGGCGGCGGGTGTCGCCGACATCGCCTGCATCAACTGGATCGCGTTCAGGAGATCGCCCGGCCCGTGCTCATGGTCGATGATGAGGGCGTCGAACCCGGCCAGGGCAAGGAGCTCGGTCGCGATCGGACTGCACAGGTGGAGCCAGCATCCGGTCGCCGTTTCGCCGGCGAGAAGCCGGTTTCGGAGGGCATTCGTCCGGTACATCGTTACCTCCCTGGCCCCTGTGCCCGGTGGCGTCGGCACTTCCCTATACTCGAAACCGCCGGCCGACGCGAGGAGTCCTGGGCGTCTGTCGCCACGGCTGTCACCGGACCGATTCCGTTCGACATTGGCCGGGTCCGGCCGCATCCTGTGCGGCGAGAAACAGGGACAAATCGGCAGGACAGGAGGCCATCTGCGGCATGAAGGAACTCCAGAACGTCGTCACGATCCGCAATGGCGAGAAGGTCGCGAGGCTCTTCAGCGACGCCGAAATCGAAGGACGACTCTCCAGGCTGCGCGCCGTCATGGCGGAGGCGGGGCTCGATGCCGTGTTGTTTACGTCGATCCACAATATCAACTATTTCAATGACTTCGTTTATTGCTCCTTCGGCCGTCCGTACGGGCTCCTCGTCACGGCGGACAAGTCGGTCGCGATCGTCGCCAATATCGACTACGGCCAACCCTGGCGGCGGGGCTATGGCGACACGGTCACTTACACCGACTGGCAGCGCGACAACTATGTCCGGGCGGTGCAACAGGAGATCGGTGCCTCGCGGCGGGTCGGGATCGAGTTCGATCACGTGACTCTCGAAACCCGGCGCAAGCTCGCCGACGCGCTGCCCGATCGTGAGTTCAGCGATATCGGCAAGGCCACGATGCGCATGCGCATGGTCAAGACGGAAGCGGAGCTCGCCGTCATCCGCGACGGGGCGCGGGTCGCCGACATCGGGGGCGCCGCCGGGGTCGAGGCGATCGCCGAAGGCGTGCCCGAATACGAGGTGGCGCTGCACGCGACCGGCGCGATGGTGCGCGAGATTGCGCGGATCTACCCGCAATCCGAACTCATGGACACATGGACTTGGTTCCAGTCCGGACTCAACACCGACGGCGCGCACAATCCGGTGACGTCGCGTCGGATCGTGAAGGGCGATATTCTGAGCCTCAACTGCTTTCCGATGATCTCCGGCTATTACACGGCGCTCGAGCGCACGCTGTTTTTCGAGCATGTCGACGACCGCAGCCTGGAGCTGTGGCAGGTGAACGTTGCCGTGCATCGTCGCGGCCTCGAGCTGATCCGTCCCGGTGCGCGCTGCTGCGACATCGCCGCCGAGCTCAACGAGATCTACCGGCAGCACGGACTGCTGCAGTATCGGACGTTCGGTTACGGGCACTCGTTCGGCACGCTGAGCCACTACTACGGTCGCGAGGCGGGGCTCGAGCTGCGCGAGGACGTCGAGACGGTGCTCGCACCGAACATGGTGGTCTCGATGGAGCCCATGATCACGCTGCCCGAGGGCGAATCGGGCGCCGGCGGCTACCGTGAACACGACATTCTGATCGTGCAGTCCGACGGCGCGGAGAACATCACCGCATTTCCGTTCGGGCCGGAGCACAATATCGTTCGGCCGTAGCCGACGGCGGTGTGCCCCGATCGGCCGGCCCGGCCAATTCGGGCGATGATTTGGCTACTCAAAATTGTAACAAATACAAGAAATTCACGCCTTCTTAACGCCTCTGACCCTAACAATGTTATGGTCAATCCGTCAGGCGGCGGATGACCGAGTGCGCCGTTGCATCTGCCGGCCCGATAAGCCTGAAGGCGATGGAAGCGGTCAATCAGGTGGGATGTCGGCTGGGCGGCGCGGCGCCGGGAAGTCGAATTAACAACGGGTTGCTAGGAAAATGCCGCGAGAAGCGCTAGCGAAGGTCAACGCCGCAGGAAAGCAGAAACACAGTCTTCTGCTGCGCGCCAGCCTGCTCACTGCTGCCGCAGTCATGCTGGTTTTTGCACTGTTCGGCGCCGTAGCCTACTGGAGCGTCACGTCCGGACTCGCGTCGGTGCGCGGGTCGGTGACGTCGACGGCGCGCCAGGTCGAGATCGAACTCCGTACCAGTGCCCGCAAGGCGGCCCTCGAGCGCGGCGGCAAGATGGCCGATCTCATGGCCGAGATCGTGCCCATCGCGACCGCGGACCTCGATCGGGTCAGCCTCTCCAGCTTCGCCGAGATCGCGGTCAAGGTCGAGGATGTCGCCTACGTCCGATACCACACGCCCGACGGGCGCGTGCTGGCGGAGGCCGGCGAGAAGCCCGGCCCCGACGTCGAGACCCGCACGGTCAAGCGGGTGATCGTCGTCGACGACGTCAAGCTCGGCGAACTCGAGATGGTGCTCAATTTCGCCCACGCGGACCGTTACGGCGAAGTCATCGAGGGCAGCTTCACGACGATCCTGGCGGACCTGGCGATGGCCGCCGAGACGCAGAATTCGAGCCTGCAATCGATGATCATGCTGAGCGCCGTCGTCGCCGCCGTGGCGTTGTTCCTGCTGAGTTACTTCACGTTGTCGCGCTCCGTTTTCCAGGCGCTCTACCGTATTGCCGGGTTCATGCAGCGCCTCGCCCGCGGCGAGGCCCAGGCCGAGCAGGTGCCCGAGCTGGGACGCGCCGACGAAATCGGCCGGATGGCGGAATGCGTCGCGGTATTCCAGAAGAATACGGGCGAGATGATCCGGCTTGCCGAAGAACGCGCCGAATCCGAGCGCAGGATCGAGCGCGCGCGTCGCGAGACCATCGACAACCTGATGGATTCGTTCGAGGAGAGTGTCGCCGGCATGGTGAACAGCGTCGCGCAGGGGGCGCAGCGCATGCGATCGACCGCCGAGACGATGGCGTCGGCCGGTCAGAAGACCGTCAAGCGATCCCAGATGATCGCGAGCGGTACCGCCGACGCCGACCGCAACGTTCAGACCGTGTCGTCCGCCACCGAGCAGCTCTCCGCGTCGGTGCGCGAGGTCGGCCAGCAGGTCGAACGGGCGAGTTCGATCGCCAGAACGGCCTCGGAGCGCGCGACCGGCACCAACGACAAGATGCGCCAGCTCGAGAAGGCGGCGTATCAGATCGGCAATATCGCGCAAATGATCAACGAGATTGCCGGCAAGACCCATCTGCTCGCCCTCAACGCGACGATCGAGGCGGCACGGGCGGGCGAGGCCGGCAAGGGGTTCGCCGTCGTGGCGGGCGAGGTCAAGAAGCTAGCCACGCAAACCGCGAGCGCCACCGACAATATCAGCGCCAGCATCGGAGCCGTCCAGCACGCGGCCGCCGAGGCCTTGCAGGAGATCGGCGAGATCACCGACATCATCGGACAGCTCAACGAGATCGCCGGTGCCATCGCCACCGCGGTCGACGAGCAGAGTGCGGCGACGCTCGACATCGCGCGCAGCGCCGAACATGCGGCCGCCGGCACGCAGGAAATCGCCAAGATCATGTCGGAGGTCGAACAGGTGGCAAGCGACACCGGATCGACCGCCGACAACGCGTTCGAGGTGGCGGTCGCCCTGTCCGAGCAATCGGACCGGATGCGCGAGGAGATGGAGCGCTTTCTCGGCCAGGTCCGCGTCGCCTAAATCTGGGGCCTCAACCGGTTGTCCTCGGATAGACCGAGTCTGCTGATGGGTGTCTTTGCCTTCAGGCTACCATGGGGTCTGTGCCAGTTGTAGCGGTGCAGCCAATCCGGCAGATGGCGGGCGCGCAGATGTGAGCATTGGTAGGCGCGGGCGTAGGCCCATTCGCGCAGCGCGGACGTCGGGGACGCCGCGCCCGCCGGTGGCATCTTCCGTCCTTGCGCGCCCGTTCCCTGCGCTCGTCAAGCCCGCAGCGCCGAATTGGCGGGGTCCCAGGCGGCCTCCGCAAGCACGGTCGCGGCCCGCCGCTCGCCGAGCAGGTCGATGTCGAACGTGGAACCAGGCGCGGCATGGGCGGTTTCGACGTAGGCGAAGGCCAGGCTCTTGCCTACCGTGTGCCCGTAGGCACCGGATGTGGTCACGCCGATGACGCGGTCACCGTCGAGCACCGCCTCGCCGCCGATCGCGTCGGCATCCTCGGCCGAGACCTCGCAATAGACGATACGGGAGGCCGGCTCACGATTCTGCGCCGCCGCCACCGCCGCGCGACCGGTGAAGTCCTTGTCCATCTTCACGAAGCGCATGAGCTCGGCTTCGACCGGCGTGATCTCGTTGGTCAGCTCGGCGCCGATGCCCTTGTAGGCCTTCTCGAGCCGCAGCGAATTGACCGCGTAGACGCCGAAGTCGGCGATACCGTGCCGATCACCCGCCTGCCACAGGGCGGCGTAGAGTTCCGCCAGCCGGTCCATCGGACAGTGCAGCTCCCACCCGAGCGAGCCGACATAGTTGACCCGGAGGGCCCGCACCGGGATGCCGGCGATCGAGCGCTGCTGCCCCGTCAGCCACCGGAAACTCTCGTTCGAGAGGTCGCCCTCGGTGATCGGCGCAAGCGTATCCCGCGCCCTCGGGCCGGCGACGACGAGGACGCCGATATCATCGCTAACGTTCGTCACGGAAACGTCTTCCCCCGGCCGTTGCGCCGCGCGCAGCGCGTCGAGATCGCGGATCTCCCAGGCGGCGCCGGAGAGGATGTAGAAATGGTCGTCGGCAAGCCGGGTTATCGTCGACTCGCTCTGGATGCGCCCGTTGTCGCCGAGCCGGTGGGCCAGCACGATGCCGCCGACCCGGCGCGGCATCCGGTTCGCATAGACGCGATCGAGGAACGCGCCGGCATCGGACCCGCCGACGTCGAACTTGGCGAAGCTCGACAGGTCGAGGACGCCCACCCGTTCACGCACCGCCCGGCACTCTTCGGCGACCACCTCGAAGACGTTGCTGCGCCGCCAGCTGCACTGCTCCGCGCGGCCGTCCGGCGAGAACCATTTCGGCCGCTCCCAGCCGAACGACTCGGTGTGGACCGCGCCCTTCGCGGTCAGAGCCTCGTAAAGCGCCGACGGGCGCGCCGGCCGTCCCGCGGGAAACTCCTCGCCCGGCAGGTGCGGCGCGTACATGCGCGCATAGTCCTGGAACGACTTCGCGCGCGTGTAGGCGATATCGGCGTAAGCCCCGAACCGTCGCGGATCGAGGCCGGCCATGTTGATCTCGGCGTCGCCGTGCACCATCCACTGCGCCAGATACTTGCCGCAGCCCGCCCCCTGCGCGATGCCGATGGCCGAGCCGCAGCACATCCAGAAATTCGGCAGTCCGGCGGCCGGGCCGACCAGCGGGTTGTTGTCGGGGGTGTGCGGAATCGCGCCGTTGACGACGCGCTTGATGCCGTAATCGGCGACGACCGGCATGCGCTCGAACCAGCGCTCCATCCACGGCGCGGCGCGATCGAGATCTTCCGCGAAAAGCTCGCTCTCGGATTCCCATTCCGGATGGCCGCCGCGATCCGGCCAGGCCTCGCGGCAATTGGGCTCGTAGATGCCGATCAAAGCGCCCTTCTGTTCCTGACGGTAGTAGGCGGTCACGTACGGGTCGCGCATCACCGGGAGTTCCTCGTCGCGGGCGAGGAATTCGCGCAGCGATTCGGTGACGATGTATTGGTGCTCCATGTTGGTGATCGGTGCGTCGCCGCCCACCATCTTCATGATCTCGCGGGCATAGCAGCCGCCGGCGTTGACCACCATCTCGCAGCTGACGCTGCCCTGCTCGGTCACGACCTCCCACTCGCCGCCGGGCAGCAGCCTGATGTCCGTCACCCGATTGTGGCGCATCATCGTCGCGCCGAGATTCCGCGCACCCAGCGCCATCGCGTTGCAGCACCCCGCCGGATCGACGTGGCCGTCGTCCAGGGTCCAGGCCGCGGCCAGGACCCCGTCGGTCTCGAGAAACGGGTTGATCCGCCGAATCTCGTCGAGGCCGACGATCTGCATCCGGTAGCCTATGTTGCGCGAGACGCTCTCGACGTGGCGGAACCAGTCCACCTCCTCCGGGACGGTGGCGAGCCGCAGGCCGCCGCAGCCGTGCCAGCCGACATACTGGCCGGTCATCGCCTCCAGCTTCGGGTACAGCGTGTTCCCGTAGTGGTGGATCTTCGCCATGCTGTAGTCGCCGATGAAGCTCGGGCACTGGCCGGCCGCGTGCCATGTCGAGCCCGACGTCAGCTCTCCCTTTTCGATCAACAGCACGTCCGTCCAGCCCTCTTCAGCGAGGTGATAGGCAAGCCCGACCCCCATCATGCCGCCGCCGACGATGACGACCCTGGCGTGTTTCTGCATCGATTGACTCCTGCGTTCTCGCCCGTCGGGCTATCGCCGGCCGGCGGGTTTCATGCGATCGCGCGGCAGCTTGATATCGAACCGCTCGCGAAGTGCCCGGTCGAGGGCGTCGTCGATATGCTGCGGAAAATGGCTCGAGAGAATGTCGCCAACGCGTGCACGCGCGCGCGCGACGACATCGGTCGATCCGCGCTCGACCCATTCCTTCGGACTGGTGCGGTCGCCCACCGTCGGGTAGACGTAGTCCCGCTGCATCAGGCGCTGCGTCTGGCCGTGCCCGAGAAAATGGCCCGGACCCTGCGTGCAAACGTCCCGGATGACGTCCACCGACAACGTCTCGTCGCTGACCTCGATGCCGCGCACGACGCGCAGGCAGGCGCCGAGGATGTCGTTGTCGATCACGAAACTCTCGAGGCATGCGCCGAGCAGGCTCGCATGCATGCCGACGGACTCGTAGACGAGGTTGAGGCCTGCGAGACCCGCGGTAACGTTCGTGTAGCCCTTCTCGTAACCGCCCTGCGCATCGGGCAGCTTCGAGTCCGTCATGCCCGCCGCCGAACTGCCCGGCAGATCATAATACTGTGCCATCTGCGCGCAGGCCGCGGAGAGCAGGGCCTGCTCGCCGGATCCGCCGCTCATGGCGCCGGTCCGCAGGTCCGAGACGAACGGCCACGCTCCGAAAAGCGCCGGATGGCCGCGCTTCAGGGCGTTGACGTAGACAAGTCCGCCCAGCACTTCGGCGACCTGCAGCACGACCGCGCCGGCAAGGGCGGCCGGGCTGGTCGCGCCGGCCTGGCCCGCGGCCAGGAGCAGGATCGGCATGCCGCCGCGAACGCCGGCCTCGAGGCAGCGGCAGGCATCCTCCGCGAATTTCAGCGGCGGCACGACGAAGCAACAGGACATGCTGACGAATGGCCGATCCCGCCAGGCGCGCTCGCCGCCCGCGACCATGTGCAGCATCTCGAGCCCTTCCTCGACGTGCCGCGGATCGACGAAACTGGTGCCGATATGCTTCGTCGTGCCGGAGATGCAGGCATACAGCGTGTTGATGTCGAGGTCGCGCGGATCGACCATGTCGCGCGCCGTGATCGAACGCTGGAAAAAATGCACGTTGTCGAGCGTGTCGACGAGCCGGGCGATGTCGTACAGATCGGCCAGCACGGATTCCCGGTACGCGCCGGTTACCGCGTCCACCATGTGCACCGCTGCCCCCGCGGTTCCGTAATGGACCCGGCGCCCCGACGGGTCGAGGTCCCGCGTCGGGTCCCGGGCGACGAGCGGGAAATTGCGGGCGGCGCCGGCGACGGTGTCCTCGACGAGCGCCCGCGGCATGACCAGCCGGCCCTGCTCGGTCAATTGCCCGCCGGCCGCCGTCACGGCCTCGATGCAGCTCGGGATCGCATCGCAGAATCCGACGGTCTCCAGCACCTCGAGCGCGGCGTCGTGGATCCGCGCGATCTCGGCGTCGCCGAGCGGCCTGTACTGCCCGCCTTGCAGGCCCGGTCGCACCGGCCGCATCGCTTCGGGTAGCGGGGCCGCGCGCTCGGCTTGACGCGCCGTCCGGCCCCCCCGCCGTCTCGCTGTCATGTCCGGTTCCGCCATCTCCGTCCTCCCGCCATCGCGCCCGCCGGCGCCAGACCCACGCGATCTCCCATCGGTCCTAAAGTCTCGCCCGTGCCGCCGCAGGGTCGTAAATCGGCCGCAGGCTTGCGGTGGCGGGGAAACGCTCACCGGCCACCTCGATCTCGAACCGGCCCGCCGCCACATAGTCGGCGCTCACCCCGCCCGCGTGATGGATGTACCCCATACCGATCGCGGCGCCGAGGAAGTGCCCGTAATTGCCCGAAGTCGTTCGGCCCACGATGATGCCGTCGCGGTAGATCGGCTCGTTGTGGTAGAGCAGCGGTTCCGGGTCATCCAGCTTGAACTGGACCATCCGCTTGCCCGGCGCGCCGGCCTCCTGTTGGCGCAGGACGGCATCACGGCCGATGAAGGGCGGCTCTTTTCCGAGCGCGCAGGCGAAGGCGAGGCCGGCCTCGACGGGGGTGTCCTCGTCGGTGATGTCATGGCCCCAGTGGCGGAACGCCTTTTCGATGCGACACGAGTCGAGGACATGCATGCCGCACAGGCGCAGTCCGAAATCCGCGCCGGCCGCGGTGATCGCATCGAACACGCCCGGCGCGAATTCGGTCGGGACGTACAGCTCCCACCCCAGTTCGCCGACATAGGTGATGCGCTGTGCGAGAACCGTGGCATAGCCCAGCTCGATCTCGCGGGCCGTCGCGAACGGAAACGCCTCGTTCGAAAGGTCGGCATAGGTCAGGCGGGACAGCAGCTCGCGCGATCTCGGCCCCATGACGCTGATCACCGCCATCGCCGAGGTCAGATCCGTCACGACGCAACGGGCATCCTCGGGTACGTGCCGGCGCAGCCAGTCCAGGTCGCGGACCGCGACGGCCGCGGCGGTGACCACTTGATAGCGGTCCTCGGCGAGCCGGGTGACGGTGAGGTCGGCCTCGATCCCGCCGCGCTCGTTGAGCCACTGCGTGTAGACGACACGGCCGGGCGCCACGGCGACGTCGTTGCCGCAGATGCGCTGCAGGACCGCCTCGGAGTCGCGTCCCTGGACCAGGAACTTGGCGAAGCTCGATTGGTCGAACAGCCCGACGGCCTCGCGCACCGCCATGTGTTCGCCGCGAGCGTGCTCGAACCAGTTCTGCCGGCCGAAACTGTACTCGTAGGCGGGTTCGACGCCGTCCGGCGCGAACCAGTTCGCGCGTTCCCACCCGGCGACTTCGCCGAAACAGGCGCCGCGCGCGGCGAGCCGCTCGTGCAGGATCGAGCGTCGGGCGCCTCGGCCCGTCGCGTATTGGCGGTAGGGCCAATGCATGTCGTAGAGCAGTCCGAGCGTCTCCGACACCCGCGTGCGGAGGTATCGCGCATTGCCCTGAAAGGGCTGCATCCGGCGGATGTCGACGTCCCACAGATCCATCGGCGGATGACCGTCGACGATCCATTCCGACAGGACCTTGCCGGCGCCTCCGGCCGACTGGATGCCGATCGAATTGAAGCCGCAGGCGACGAAGAAGTTGCGCAGCTCCGGCGTCTCGCCGAGCAGATAGCGGTCGTCCGGCGTGAAGCTCTCCGGACCGTTGAAGAATGTCCTGATGCCGGCGCGCTCGAGTATCGGCACGCGCGCCATCGCCGCCTCGAGCACCGGCGCGAAGTGATCGAGATCCTCGGGCAGCTCGTCGAAGGCGAAATCTTCAGGAATGCCGTCCGTGCCCCACGGTTTCGCTTTGGGCTCGAACGCCCCGAGCAGGAGCTTGCCCGCATCCTCCTTGTAGTAGGCGCATTCGTCGGGAATGCGGAGGACCGGAAGCGTGCTCGGGAGGTCCGGGATCGGCTCGGTGACGACGTAGAAATGCTCGCAGGCGTGCAGCGGCACGTTGACGCCGGCGCGCCGCCCGATCTCGCGAGCCCACATGCCGCCGCAGTTGACCACATACTCGGCGGCGATGTCGCCGGCGGTCGTCGCCACGCCGACGGCGCGGCCGCCGCGCACCAGCACGTCGGTGACCTTCACACCCTCGATTATCCGGGCGCCGCCGTTGCGGGCACCGCGTGCGAGCGCCTGCGTCGTGTCGGTCGGATTGCACTGGCCGTCCTTCGGCAGGAACACGCCGCCGACGATGCCCGTCGTGTCGATGAGCGGCCACATGCGCTTTATGTCCCCGGGGTCGACGACTTCGACCTCGAGGCCGAAGGTCTTGGCCATCGATGCGCCGCGCCGAAATTCCTCGAACCGTTCGCCGTGCGTGGCCACGCCCAGGCTGCCGCGCTGCATGAAACCCGTGGCGAGGCCGGTTTCGGCCTCGAGGTCGGCGTAAAGACCGGCCGTGTATTGCGCGAGGCGCGTCAGGTTAAGCGTGGCGCGCAGCTGGCCGACGAGGCCCGCCGCATGCCACGTCGTCCCGCACGTCAGCTGCCTGCGTTCCAGCAGCACGACGTCACGCCAGCCCAGCTTGGTCAGGTGGTAGGCGAGGCTGCAGCCGACGATGCCGCCGCCGATGATCACGACGCGGGTTTCAGCGGGAAGCTGCGGGTTCGGTTCCGTTGCCATGCGATGCGCTTCGCTGCTCCGGCCGGACGGTCAGTAGACCGGCGGCGTAATGACCCAGACGATGATGCACTCCACCTCTCCGGGATTGCGCGAGCGGTGCGGCTCGCCCGGCCGGAAGCAGAAGCTGTCGCCCTCCTCGAGCAGGAAACTCTGCCCGCCCACCTGCAACTCGAGCCGTCCCTGGACGACGAAGCCCGACTCTTCGGCGTCGCGGCTGACGAATTCCTCGCCACCGGTCGCGCCCGGCGCGAAGCGTGTAAGGATCAGCTCGGTCGCGCCGCCGAGGCTTGGCGACAGCAGTTCCTCGACGACACCCATTCTGGCCAGGTTCAGCCGGCGCCGATTACCGCGCCGCACGACGTAGTCGCGCTCGCCGGGCGGCACCGCTGCAGTCGAATGGAAAAACCAGCTGATCTGCACTTCGAGCGCCTCGGCGATGCGCTTGAGATCGGGAATCGAGAGTTCGGAGAGATTGCGCTCGATCTGGCTGACATAGCCGATCGAGCGATCGATGCGGTCGGCCAGATCGGCGATTGTCAGGCCCTTGGCCTTGCGCAGGTCGCGAATCTGCTGACCAACCAAGATGGCCTCGGCGGGCGGGCCGTCCGCCGGTTTCCGAAGCCGTGGTCCGGACATGCGCGTTCCTCCCCGAGAGCCATTAACCCGACACCGATGCTCGGCGGACGGCCGTGAAAAATCAAGCGCGATTTTTCATTGAAGTGAAGAATCGAAAGAAAATTTCACTAGAGCCTTCCGGCAGTCCGGGAACGGACGGGGACCAGCGGCCACGCTGCCGCAGCAAACCGGCGCTGATGCACCAGTTGCAGGGGCAACGTAGGAGGCGTCGTCAGTCCTCGCCGCTCCCGCCGTTGACACGTCTGAACTCCCAGACCGACGCGGGCACGAGGTTGCGCAGCGTCATGGCAAGCCGCCGGCCGACCAGCCCCAGCCGTCGCATCGGCAGAGGCGAGTTCAGGCGATAGGTGTATTCGATAAAGCGCTCGCCGGGCGGCAGGATCGAGAACACGGCATCGACGAATTCGTGCTGTACACGCAGGGGCAACACCGAGACCGGAACGCCGGAGACAACCGCACCGACCCTGCCTTTCGCGTCGGCCGGCAAGAGCCGGCCGATTTCCGTCGCGCTGCCGTGAATGACGTGGACCGCGGGGAATTCCGTCTCGAGGAAACCGGCCATCTGGTCGTCGAGCTCGACCGCGATGAGGCGGTCTGCCGGTATGCCGGCATCGAGCAGCGCGCGGGTCACGGCACCGGTCCCGGCGCCCAGTTCAACGACGTATGTACCGTCGGGGCGGTCGACCTGCCCGGCGACCATTCGCGCCATGGCGGCGGACGACGGCAGGGCGGTCGCCAGCCGCACAGGGTGGGCGAGAAACCGCCGGAAAAACAGCCATGCGGCCGGTTCCGCACGTGCCGCCGTGTCACCGGCGGGCCATTGTGCGGCACCGCCGCGATCATCCCCCTCTGTTCGATTCACCGGTAGTACCCCTCAATCCTGTCGAACGCCGTATCTATAACATCATCCTCGACGCAATAGGCCATGCGCACGTGATGTTCGCCGGTCGGCCCGAACGCGCTGCCCGGCGTCACGATAACCCGCGCCTCGTTCAAGAGCCGGATCGCGAATTCGTGCGAATCGGCATGCTCGGCGACGATGCGCGGAAACACGTAGTAGGCACCCTCGGGTCTGACATACTGAAACACATGCGGTACGCGGTCCAGCCGTTCGCAGATCAGCGCCCGCCGGCGGTCGAGAATCGACTCGAATTCCCCCAGATGCGCCTGATCCCCCCGCAGCGCCGCCAGCCCCGCGACCTGGGAGATGCGCGGCGCACAGATCATCGTTGCGTCGTGCACCTTGAGCACCTCGCGCTTCAGCTGCTCGGGGAGGACCATGTAGCCGAGCCGCCAGCCGCTCATCGCGTGGACCTTGGAAAACGTGAAAAGATAGGCAATGCGGTCAGCGAATTCCGGAACGGCGGCGAGATTGAAGCGGCGGTGCCGGTTTTCGTATGCGAAGTGCGAATAGGGATCGTCGAGGATGACCAACAGATCGTGTTCCGCAGCGATGCGTCCGACCTCGCGAAGCTCGGCCTCGACGAAGATCTTGCCCGTCGGGTTCGAGGGCGAGACCAGGATGATCGCCTTGGTTCGGCGGCCGATGAGGCCGGGCAATTGCGCGATGTTCAGCGCCCAGCCGCGTGCCTCGTCCATCGGCCACCAGACGGGCCTGCCGCCGGGCAGGCGGATCTGGTGAATGTGCGACGCGAAGCCCGGATCGGTCAGGATAACCTCGTCACCGGGATCGAGGATCGCCCGCAGCAGTGTCTTCATGCCTTCCATGTTGCCGGCGGTAATCGTAACGTTGCGGCCCGGATCGACTGCAATCCCGGTCTCTGCCCGATGTGTCTCCGCCACCGCCTTGCGGAGCGCAGGCAGGCCATCGGGCAGCGTATACTTTCCGATGTCGGGATCGGCCTCGAGCGCATGCGCGACGGTGCGTCGGATGTGCTCGGGCGTTCGGAACGACGGCAGGCCCCAGGTAAGCGAAGCCGGATCCTGCACCTTGGCACCGAGGATCGCCATTTTCTTGATCGCGGAGATCGAGATGGCAGATACACTCTCGGAGACCAAGGATCGTCCCTGGCTCATAGCACGTGCTTCCGGCAGGAATTCCAAGTATCTCGAACCGATCCTAGCGCATGCCGAAGCTCAATTCATTGCGCCAGATCAGAAGCCTGCCGTCTTTTCGGTATGGCATCGCGCAACGCGAGGTCGCTCAGGCGCGGGCGGAGCTGATCAATGGTCCACGCTGGCGGCGGCCGCCCCCTGCTGGCGCTCGACGATGGCCTCCCGCAGCCGGGCTACGTAGTCCGGCGGGAAGGTCCAGATCGGCGAACCGCCCTCGCGCACCAGGCCGCGCTCGGCGGGACCCAGATCGTAGCGAATCATGGCGAGGATATCGCTGCTGGCCCACGGGCTCTTCCTGAAATAGCCATGGCCGTTGCCGCTGCTCGCCCCTTCTGCCTCGGTGACGTTTATCAGATGCAGGTTGTCGGCCTCGAAGAGATATTTCGCGGTCGTCTCCGGAATGTCGCCGGTGACCATCTGGCCCATCCGCTCGTAGCTGAGCAGGAATCGGGAGAAGCCGAGCGCCGCGTCGGTCTCCGACATGTAAAGGCTGAACCCCTCGACGCTATCGAGGATTCCGTCCGCGATATAGGTGCCGACGAGGTCGCGGTCGATATCGCCGCCGACGAGGACGATCTGCCCGAGCTTGGTCTTCGCGCGCGCGGCATCGCGGGCCAGACCCTCGTTCAAGAGCGAGAGCTGATACGCGGTCAGCGCGACGAGCCGGGTCCCCGCGCTGTACCCCAAGATGTGGATGCGCTCGACCTCGGTCTCGCGTGCCAGGAACTCGAGGAGCTTGCGAAACCCGAACGCCGAGACATTGGCCGTGTCGATGTCGGCGAAATAGGCCCAGCGGCTCGGCGTCGACGGCCAGGAGAAGGCGACCACGGCGCCCTCGTAGCCGAGGAAGTGCCAGAGCTCGGCCGAGACGAGTAGTGGATCCGGAAACGGCACTTTGTAGCCGTGGACGTAAATGAGGATGTCCTTATTGGTCGAGCGCCGCAGCTCCTCGTTGACCGCCTTGACGAAGCGCCGGCCGGGCGCCGCGATATCGGCCGGCAGCAGGGCGGGATCGAGGAATTCGGTAACGGTGTCGTCGAGGATGCCGAACTCCGTCACATCCACCAGCCGCAGCCGATAGTCGCCCTCCCGTTCCCCGGCGAGCGATATTCGGATCACCTCCTGCCAGTCGCGTGGTCCGCTCGCGAACTGGACCCGGCCGACACCGACCCGCCCGACCTCTCCGCGCCTGTCGAGATACGGCGATATGGCGTCGGCGTCGGGGCCGGCCGGCTCGCGCAGCGTGGCGTAGAATATGCCCCGCCGCTGCTCGGCCTCGACCCTGAAATCCTCGGCGAACGGGCTCAGGGAGCCGTCCGCGTAGACGGCGGGTGCCGGCATCAGTTCGATCTGGTATTCGCCGCCGCCGCACGCGGCGAGCAGCCCCCCCAACGCCATGGCGGCGAGCCGGCGAATCGAGGCCCCACTTGGAGACGGTCGGCTTGCGTCGCAGGCCTTGTGGGAGGGCAGGTGCTTAACAAATCCGGTCATGCTGGATCTCGGTTCCTTTGCAAACGCTGCCGTCGCACGGGTCGAGGGTCCCCGGCCCGCGCGACGCCACGACCCGATCGTATCACGTCGCAGGCAACCGGCTGAGGGGCGAGGCGATCCTGGCGCAAGCCGGGCAACGCGCGACGACCACCGAGCGAATGCGGCTATGCCCGCTTCTTTTCCGGTTCGGCGGCCGCGGCCGCGGCGCCGGCGGCCTCGGCCAGCTCCTTCCTCTTCTCCGCCGGCAGCTCCAGGTCGGACGGCAGCTCCACGGTGACCCGGCGGTGCGCGAACTGGATGCCGGCCTCCTGGAACGCCTTCTGGACCCGGCTGTAGATCTCCTTGCGGATCGTGAACTGCTTGCCCGGCTTGGCCATGAACTTGCCACGCACTATCATCGCCGAGTCTTCCATCGCCTTCACGCCCTGGCTCTTGAACGGTTCGATGAAGTCCGGCCCCATCTCGGGATGCTCGAGCATCTCCTTGCCGATCTTCTTGAAGATCTTCTTCACCTGGTCGACGTCGGTGTCGTAGCCGACCCGGAACTCGAGCTTCATGATCGCCCAGTCGCGGCTGTAATTCGTCAGATGCTGGATCTCGCCGTAGGGGACGGTGTGCAGCGGACCGCGGTGATGACGTAGCACTAGCGAGCGCATGTTGATCCGCTCGACCGTGCCCTTGACGCTGCCGATGTCGACATACTCACCGCGCCGGAACGCGTCGTCGACCAGAAAGAACAGGCCAGAGACCAAGTCGCGCACCAGCGTCTGCGCGCCGAAGCCGATGGCGATGCCGACGACGCCGGCGCCGGCGAGCAGCGGACCGATGTTCACGCCAAGCGACGACAGGACCACCATCGTGACCATCACGATGATCGAGATCTGGGCCATGCGCATGAACAGGGGCAGTATCGTGCCGAGCCGGGTGGTGTTCGCCGCGCCGCCCTCGTCGCCGCCGGCATCCGCTTCCGCTGTGGCCGGCATGTGACGCATCAGCACGGCCTTCAACAGTCCCCAGGCGAGGTAGCCGACGAAGATCGTGAGCGCGATGTCGAGGGCGGCACGCGCCATGATGCCGCCGATGCTGGTGTCGTCGAAGCTGAAGAGGTCGGCGCGCCAGATCGCGGCCAGCGCCACGACGGCGATCACGCCGACCAGAATGTGCATGGCCCGGCGGAAGACTTTCTGCGAGTCCCTCGCGGCATCGTCCGCCGAGCCGAGCACGCGGTCGACGATGCTGCAGAGAATCCGGTCCGCCAGCGGCAGTGCCGCGATCAGCAGGAGGCTCGCCACGCCGGTCCCCGTGCCGGAAATCTTGCCGGAGAAGCCGTTGAAGACGGCGAGAGCGTAAATGACCGCGATGTAGAGTATGACCGGCACGTACCAGAGGGTCGCGAGCGCCGCGAGCAGCCCGCCCGGCGCCGCGCCGGCGCCGTCCCCCGTGAGCATCGTCGCGACGGCGCGCCGAAGGCGCCAGATCCCGGCAATGAACGCGATAAAGAACAGGGTTCCCACGCCCAGCAACAGCAGTCGGTGCGGTTCGGTCCCGAGGCCGAAAAGCCGCATCAGGTCGCAGGCGAGGAACCCGAACGCCCCGATCGCTCCCGCCGCCATAACGTGCCGGTGCGCAGCGAGAGCGTCGGCATCGCCGAGCGGAACGACGCGGGGTGAACCCTTCGACGGGGCGAACAACATCCGCGACGCGGCGATGATGACGCGAAGCAGGACCACCGCCGTGATCACCGTGAGCACGAAAAACCGCGTCGGCTCGTGACCCTCATAGGCGATGAAGAAGAGGATCAGCGATATGGCGGTGAAGATCGCCAGCCCCAGCAGGTCGATCAGCAGCACGCCCGCGGCGCGGCCGAAACGCTCCAGGAAATCGCTGCCCCGTTTCGCGTGCAGCGGTGTCTCTACGACCGACAGCAACCGCATGGCCAGCCGCTCGCCGCCATAGGCGACCACCAGTATGATTACGAGGAAGAGCGTGACCCGTACCGGGAACCATGCGTCGCGTCCCTCGCCCAGCCGCTGATAGACGAAGAATGGCACATCCGGCAGCTGCGGTGCGGCCTGCAGGGTCGCGGCGAAATTCGCTCGAAACAGTTCGCCGCGCTCCTCGAGCATCTCGATCGGGCTCGCGGAAGCCGCGTCGGGGCGCTCCTGGGCTGCAAGGTAGTCCGCCAACAGCGCGCGCGCCTGCTCGTCCGACAGCCGCGATAGGAGTTCGGCTCTTTCCTCGGCGGAAAGCCCGCCGAACATTTCGACGGTCAGTTGCGCCGGATCAGAGGCCCCGCTCGGCTTCTGCGCCGGCGCGCCGGCGGAAGCGAACAGAAACAGCGCTAGGAGGCCGGCGACGATCGCGTTTCGCATCGCTTGAGGTGTCCCTCGCTGATGGTTCATCGTATGCATACTATCTTCGCTGAGCCGGCCCAACCCCGTATCGAAACGCACACGTTAACGAGACCGCGGCGACTATGAACTTTCGCGCAATGCAAACCGGCAGTCTCGGCGGCCGCGCGGCACGAGGCAAGGGTCACTCGAAGGCCCTTTTCGCCGCATCCCTTGCGGCCCGCATTTCCTCGATGTTCTTGTAAGCGATGTAGTATTTGTAGACGTTGCGCACGTATCGCACCGGCTCGCGACTGATCGTGCGCGCCGCAGCGACCTCCACATGGCCAAACCATGTATTCGGATCGAGGTCCATCGCGGATGCCTTTTGCCGGGCCCTGGCGATACTGCGCGGACCGGCGTTGTAGGCGGCGAGCGAAAAGAGCACGCGGTCAAGGGGATCGATCTCGGGCGCATCGAAGTATCGGTCGCGCAAAAAGCGCAGATATTTGACGCCGGCATGCACGTTTTGTTCGGGATCTTCGATGTCGGCGATGCCGACGTTGGGATCGGCGGCGGTGGCGGGGCGGACCTGCATGATGCCGATCGCGCCGGCACGACTCTTCTTGCGCTGGTCAAGCCTCGACTCCTGGTAGCCCTGTGCGGCGATGATGCGCCAGTCGAAGCCATATTGCCCGGCATATCGTTTGATTATGCCGATCACGTCCCGATGCCGGTCTTTCGCCTGACCCGACAGCAAATTGTCGATCCAGTCGGCGTCTTCGAGGTAGCGGGACAGCAGGACGTTTCCGACAAGGGTCCCCTTGCGATTTTTCTTGAGGAACTGGTTGACCGCTGCGAGCAGCTGCGGGCTGTCCTTGCGCACGGCCCACGCGATCGAGCCCCCCGAGTTGATCGAGATGTCTTCATGGACTCGTATGTCCTCGAAGACTTGAGCCCACAGTGCCGCCTTGTGGCTGTCGACGACGACAGCCGGAATGAGGCCCGCGTTCACCATTTCCAACAGATCGTAATCCTCTAGATTCTCGTCGGCGGCGCGAATTGGTATTTGCGGCTTGCCTTCGAGACGCCGTGCCCGGTTCAGTGCCGTGAGATGCTCGTAATAGCTGCTCGACTTCCGCACGAAAACGCCGATTTCGACCAGATCCTCGAGGGATGTCAACGGAGGCGCCGCGGGCCCCGTGATCGCCAGCTCCGCAACGTCGGGATAGGTCGGAATCGAAAAGTCCACCCGCTTGCGGCGCTCGGGTGTGATCGTGAGATTCGCCGCCACGATGTCGCCGCGTCCCTCGACGAGGGACGGCAGAAGCCTGTCTCGCGGCACCGGGATCAGCACCACGTGCAGGCGTGGATGACCCTTCCTGCCGAATGCGCGGCCCAGAAACGTTTCAAAATTTTCCGCCATCTCGACGGCCAGACCGCGTCGTCGGGCGCCGTCGAACGAGAAGAACAGGGGATTGTACACGGTGAGGATGCGGACGAACCCGCGCTCGATCATGCCGTCAAGGTCACCGGTCCACGGCTCGCTGATAAATTCGAGCAAAGCCGTCTCCTCGGCGGTGGGCGAGTCCGCCGCGTTTCGCACACTCGGGAGCGCGCTCGGTTCCGCTCCCACTGCCGCTGCAGCCGGTGTGGCGTCCGTCTCCTCCGCCGGCCCCGGAGCGGCCGTCCGCTCGGACAGTCGATCCGAAATTCCGGCCAATACTGCTACGCCGCCGCCGAGCAGCACGAGTAAAGCAAATGCTGCCGATTTGCCCTGCCTGCCCCTCAGCCACCCCACCATTTCCGTCTTCCCTGCAGTCGGTTCCGATCGTCCCGCTCCCCACGGGTCGTCACGCTCGGGCTCAAGAGTTTAGACCTTTACGTCGTGCAAAAAATAGCCTCTCCTGCCGGCCGGCCCGACCGGAGCCCAGCAAAAGAAACGTAGTCGCTTTCTTCAGAACGACCAGCGGCTGTATGGCGCACCGGCTGATCCGGGCGGTTCGAATCCTCAGCAGGAGGACCGCAGAATGCTGCGACAGATACTTTTGGGCGCGCTCATGATCGGCATCACCACGTCGATCCACGCCGTCTTCATGTTCGGCGGCCTGCAGTTCGTGCGCAGCCGCGGACTGCTCGACCGCTCGGTCAACAGCCTGCATGCGACCGGCGTGGTCTCGCTCTTCGTGATCATCATGTTCCTTGCGTCGGTGGTCGAGGTCTGGACCTGGGCCGCCCTCTATGTCGCCGCTGGCTCGTTCGGCTCGCTGGAGCCGGCACTGTATTTCTCGACGGTCACATACACCACGCTGGGATACGGCGACATCGTCCTCGACGAGGGAAGCCGCCTGTTGTCGGCATTCCAGGCGGCGAACGGGATCATCATGTTCGGCTGGACGACGGCACTCGTTATCGCCGTGATCCAGCGGGCCTACGTGCTGCGCGAGAGCGCCGGCTGAAAAGCGCATCGGTGAATTGGCCGCTCGTCGCTCGCTGCGATACGATATCGGCCGGTAGCAATCGGAATCGGGAGGTCGGCCATGGCACAGGATCAGCGGCACGTGACTCTCGGCGTTATCAGCTTTGGTCTCGCCGTCGGTCTCACCTGGGCAATAGGCGTCTTCGTGCTCGGTATCGTCGCCTGGCTGTTCGGATGGGGCGCAGGCGTCGCAGCCGTGCTCGCAACCCTGTATATCGGTTATGCGCCGGATTTCATCGGCAGCATAGCGGGTGCCGTCTGGGCATTCGTCGACGGTCTCATCGGCGGCATTCTGGTCGCCTGGTTCTATAACCGGTTCCTGTTGGCCCGGCAACGCTTCACGCGCTGATCGGTGCGACCCGACGACCGGCCGGCAACGGACAGCGGAGGAGTGTCGCAATGGGCAAACTGCGCCCGCTTTTCACGGAGACGGAGATTTCATCGCGGATCGACGTGCTGGGGACGGAGATTGCCCGCGCCCTGCCGACCGACTTCGTCATCGTCGGACTGCTGAAAGGCAGCTTCATGTTCGTTGCCGACCTTGCCCGCGCCCTGCACCGGGCCGGTTCCGCGCCGCGGATCGAATTCATGCGCCTGAGCAGCTATGGCATGGGCAAACAGAGTGCCGGCGAAGTTCACCTCATCGGCGACGTGCCGACCGACCTAGCGCGCCAGAGCGTGCTGCTGGTCGACGACATCGTCGATACCGGTCGTTCGATCGCCTATGCGGAGACCCTCATCAGGCAACGCGAGGCCGCGTCGGTCATTGCCTGCGCGCTGCTCGACAAGCCGAGCCGGCGCGAAGTGGAGGTCGCGGTGCGCTTCGTCGGGTTCGAGGTCCCGGACCTGTTCGTGGCGGGCTACGGCATCGACTACGCCGAGCAATATCGCGGCCTGCCGTTCATCGGTGTCGTCGAGTGAAGCGACGAGCTCCGCGCCGGAGCACCGCTGGGCGCGACGGGCTCGCGGAGAGCGTTGCGAGCAGTATTGCAGCGGCAGGCGTCCCGGTTCACGCGCGCAGCGGCCGCGGCCCGATTTCGTGCCGAGGACAGCCGCACGCCGGTGCGGGTCATGGCTGGTTGCTCGGCCCGATCGACGCCAGGCTGCTCGCCGACGGACCCGGATCGGGGGCATCCTGCGGCGTGAATGAACCGCCGTATCGCCCGACGCCCTTGGTGATCCTGACCTCGTCGATCCAGCCGGCGTGCGCGACGCCGAGGCGCAGGCGGTCGGTCGAGTTGTGGAAGGCGATCGGGGCGTCGGCTTCGAGCAGCACCGTGCCATCGACGTACAGGCGCAGGCGCT
>JBFHDX010000051.1:0-26454 GCA_041584475.1 Alphaproteobacteria bacterium | reverse complement strand
TCGAACTCGTGCCCGGCCACCGTCTCCTTCGCGTAGACGCCGCCGACCGAGATCACCTGCGGCATCTGGCCGGGCCAGCCCCAGTGGCCGTTGCCGGCCGAGAAGCAGACCGTGATGCCGCGCCGCGTCACCGCGTCGATCACCGCCGCCTCGAGCGGCTTCAGGAAGTTCGGCACCGGCGGGTTCTGCAGGCTGAAGCCCCAGCTGTTGGTCATCACCGCCGGGTTCAGGTCGGCCGCCGTCTTGAAGGCGAGCGTCGGGTTGCCGCCCATCTTGACGCCGATGAAGTCGATGTCGGGGGCGTTGGCGAAGATGTTCGCCGCCTCCGCCGTGCCGTGGCCGTTGGAATCCTTGTCGAGCTCGGTCGCGTCGGGCGCCAGCGTCGCCGTGTAGCTGTAGCCGTGCCACGAATAGTAGGGGTGGCGGTAGAAGCCGCTGTCGACCATCGCCACCAGCACGCCGCGGCCGGTGACGCCCTCCTTGTGCACCGGCTCGGCGCGCAGCACCATGGCGACGTCGGACGGCACGCGCAGATGGTGGTAGCCGACGCGCGGCGGCAGCGGCGAGGCGGCGTAGAAGGTCGGCGGGCGCTGCGGGTAGGCGCGCTCGACGAGGCCGGCGAGCGGCTTCGGCAGCGCGAACGGCGTGTCGGCGACGTGCGAGAAATACTCGCTCGCGCCGAGGTCGGGATGCGCCTCGCTGACCGGCTGCGTGCGCTTCTCGACCTTCGTCCCGAACACCTTCTCCCACAGCTTGCGCGGCCCCTCGGCGCTGATCGAGAAGGTGCCGACGTGGCGCACGGTGAAGCCGAGCGCGCGCAGCGCCCGCGCCGCCTGGACGCCGCAGTTCGGCGGCGGCACGAACGCCTCGATCGTCTCCGGCGAGAGCACCGCGTCGGGCGCGAACATCGAGGCCGAGCTGTGACTCGTCAGCGCCGCCTCGAAATGGACGGTCTCGGTGCGCGCCTTCGGCGCCGCCTTGCGGGGTCTCTTCGCTGCTGCCATGGGAGCCTTCCTTGTCTGGACCGTGTGCGGGGTGTGCGGACGGGGTGCCGCTCAGTAGAGCTCGGGCGGCTCGACGAAATCGACGTCCTCGACGAGGCCGGCGAGCGGCTCCGGGATCGCGAGCGTCGCCGGCCGCGCCGCGCGGAAGCTCTCCGGCCGGCCCGCCGTGTCGCCCGGGCCGGGCCGCGTGCGCTCGGCGAAGGCGACGCCGAACACCGACCGCCACAGCGCCTCGGGCGCATCGACGCTGATCGACTCGTCGACCGCGAGCACGCGGAAGCCGAGCGTCTGCAGCGCGCGCGCCGCCGCCGTCGCCTTGCCGGAAGCGGGGCGCACCTGCGCGGCTATGCGGGTCTCTGCGCTCACCTGGATCGAACCGGGACCGGGGGGCTTGTCGATGCGAGCGCCGACGCTATCACGGGGCAGCTTATGCGGGCAAGGCGCCGGGCCTCCTCGCGCGAGATGCGGCCGTACAGTCGGCATCGGCCGTGTACCGGAGGCGGACGGCGTACGGCCGGGAAGTCCTTGCGTTTTTCGGTTCGAGGCGACAGGGTGGCTGGCAAGCCCGCCCGTGCCGTGCGGCCTTTCACTTGCCGGACGGGAAAGCGCGGGCGCGGACAGGGAGATGACGGCGCATGGCTGTGTCGATGCCGAAACTGCTCGCACGCGGGCTCGCGTCGCTTGCGCTCGCCGCTCTCGTCGGCTGCGAGGAGCCGGCGACGCCCGAGGCCGCGATGCCGCGCCCGGTGCGGGCGATCAAGGTGGGCGTCAGCGATCAGCTAGGACAACGAAGCTTCAGCGGCCGGGCCCAGGCGGCGCGGCAGGTGGCGCTCGCCTTCCGCGTACCCGGCCGCGTGCTCGAGCGGCCGGTCATCGTCGGCGACGACGTCGAGGAGGGGCAGGTGGTGGCCCGGCTCGACCCGGCCCCATACCAGGCCGAGGTCGACCGGCTGCGCGCGGAGTTCGCCGCCGCCACGGCCGCCTTCGAGAACGCGAGCGCGCAGTACGCCCGGGTCGCGGAGCTGGTCAAGAAGGGCACCTATTCGCAGGCGCGCGGCGACCGGGCGAAGGCCGAGAACGACTCGGCGCGGGCGCGCGTCGCGGCGACCGAGGCGGCGCTCGAGGCGGCCGAGCTCAATCTGCAATATAGCGTGCTCGAGGCGCCGCTCGCGGGCCGCATCGTCGCCACTTACGTCGAGAAGTTCGAGGAGGTGCGCGCGCAGGAGCCGGTGGTGCGTCTGCTCGACATCAGCCGGGTCGAGATGGTGATCGAGATCCCCGAGACGCTGATCAGCCTCGTGCCCCTCGTCGAGGAGGTCGGGGTGGTGTTCGACGCCTTCCCCGACCACGCGCTGATCGCCACCGTCAAGGAGATCGGTGCCGAGGCCTCGGCCACGACCCGGACCTTTCCGGTGACGCTGGTCATGGACCAGCCGGCCGACTTCGTGATCCTGCCGGGCATGGCCGGACGGGCGTCGGCGCACAAGGTGCGCCGGGAGGCCGAGCGCAAGGCGATCACCGTGCCGGTGAGCGCGCTGATCGACGCCGACGCCGGGCCCGACCGGGCCAACGTCTGGATCGTCGATCCGGCGACCACCACGGTGTCGCGGCGGGAGGTGCGGATCGAGGGCATGGCCGATCACGGCGTGCTGATCGAATCCGGCCTGCAGGTGGGGGAGTGGGTCGTCACGGCCGGGGCCAACAGCCTCGTCGACGGACAGAGGGTGCGCCTGCCCGAGGGGTAGGGCGCCGCCGCCAGATCTGAATCCGAGCCCGGGATAAGGCGAGAGCGATGAGCCTTCAGACGCAGGCGGTCGACCGGTCCGTCGTCACCATCTTCGCGGCGCTGCTGATCCTGGTCGGCGGTGCCGCCAGCTATTTCAGCCTCGGCCAGCTCGAGGATCCGGAGTTCACGATCAAGACCGCGATCGTGATCACGAGCTACCCCGGCGCCGACCCCTCCGAGGTCGAGCAGGAGGTGACCGACCGCATCGAGATCGAGCTGCAGAAGCTGCAAGAGCTCGACACGCTGCAGTCCTATTCCGAGACCGGGCGCTCGCGCATCAAGGTCAACATCAAGCCGAGCTACCCCTCGGACGCCCTGCCGCAGATCTGGGACAAGGTGCGCGCGCGGGTCAGCGAGGTCGCGCAGACGCTGCCGCCCGGCGCCGGCACGCCCCGGGTGATCGACGATTTCGGCGACGTCTTCGGGCTGCTGCTGGCGGTCACCGGCGACGGCTATTCCGCCAAGGAGCAGGAGCGGTTCGCCAAGCTCCTGAAGCGCGAGATCAGCCTCGTCGACGGCGTCGGTCGCGTCGATCTGTGGGGCGTGCAGCGGCGCGTCGTCTATCTCGAGGTCCAGGAGACCCAGCTGTCGCTGCTCGGCATCTCCGAGGCGACGATCGCCAGGACCCTGGAGACCCAGAACAAGGTGGTCGACGCCGGCGTCATCGATGTCCAGGACCGGCGCCTGCGAGTCGCGCCGACGGGGGCCTTCCGCTCGGTCGAACAGATCGCCGCCCTGACGCTCGCCCCGGACGTGCTCGACCGCCTGCAGGGCGGGCGATCCGGCGCGCGCACCGGCGCCGAGCTCCTGCGGATCGGCGACATCGGCCGCCTCGTCGAGGGCTACGAGGATCCGCCGCAGACGCTGATGCGCGTCAACGGCCGGCCGGCGATCGGCCTCGCCATATCGAACCGCCCGGGCGTCAACGTCGTCGGCGTCGGCAAGGCGGTCGACGCGCGCCTCGCCGAGCTGCTCGCCGAGCTGCCGGTCGGCATCGAGGTGACCCGCGTGCACTGGCAGTCGGACGTCATCGACGAATCGGTCCGGGGCTTCTTCATCAATCTCGCCGAGGCGGTGATCATCGTGCTGGCCGTGCTCACCATCCCGATGGGCTGGCGCATGGGCATGGTGATCGGCACCGCGCTGGTGCTGACCGTCGCCGCGACGCTGCTGGTCATGGCGCTGCTCGGCATCGACCTGCAGCGCATGTCGCTCGGCGCCCTGGTGATCGCGCTCGGCATGATGGTCGACAACGCGATCGTCGTCGCCGACGGCTACGTCGTGCGGCGCGGCAAGGGCATGGCGGCGCCCGACGCGGCGATCGAGTCGGCCTCGCAGCCCTCGATCCCGCTGCTCGGCGCCACGGTGATCGCGGTCATGGCGTTCTACCCGATCTTCGCCTCCGACGAGAACGCCGGCGAGTACTGCGCGACGCTGTTCTCGGTCGTCGCCATCGCGCTGCTGGCCAGCTGGGTGATCTCGATCACCGTCACGCCGCTGCAATGCATCGCGATGCTCAAGGACGGCGGCGCGACCGAGGCCGGCGAGTCGCGCTTCATTCGCGGCTTCCGGCGCCTGCTGCTGGGGGCGATCCGGTTCCGCGTGGTGACGATCGCGGCCTCCGTCGCGCTGCTGGTCGCCGCGGTCGGCAGCTTCGGCAACGTGACCAAGCTGTTCTTCCCCGATTCCGCGATGACCAAGTTCATGGTCGATTTCTGGGCGCCGCAGGGCACCCGCATCGGCGTCGTCTCGGCGAAGCTCGCCGAGCTCGAGCAACAGCTCATGGACGACCCCCGCGTCGCCGACGTCGCCGGTTTCGTCGGCGCAGGGCCGCCGCGATTCTACCTGCCGGTCGAGCCCGAATCGAACAACTCCGCCTACGGCCAGCTGATCGTCAACGTGCACGACTACCGCCAGATCGATGGGCTGCTCGCCGAGCTCGACGCCGCCCTCGGCGCGGCCTATCCGGACTTCAGCACCCCGCTGCGCAAGTTCTCCGTCGGCCCCGGCAACGCCTGGAAGTTCGAGCTGCGCATCAGCGGGCCGGCCGATGCGGATCCCTCGGTGCTGCGCGGCGAGGCCGAGAAGGTGCTGGCGATCCTGCGCGACAGCCCCTACGCCGGTGAGATGCGCACCGACTGGCGCGAGCGCGTGCCGCAGCTCGCCCCGCAGTTCAACGACGCGCGCGCGCGTTGGTCAGGGATTTCCCGCGAGGATCTGGCGCGCACCGTCAAGCGGACCTATGACGGCGTCGCCGTAGGGCTGTACCGCGAGGCCGACGACCTGATCCCGATCGTCATGCGCAACGTCGAGGCGGAACGCCGCCGCATCGCCAATCTCGACGTGCTGCCGGTACGCTCGCCGATCTCGACCCAGAACGTGCCGGTGGCGCAGGTGACCGACGATATCGCCGTCGATTTCATCGACCCGATCATCGCCCGCTTCAACCGGCGACCGACGATCAGCGTCCAGGCCAATCCGGTGCTCGGCACAACCTTTCCGACGCTGCACGCCGACGTCGCCGGCGCGGTCGCCGCGCTCGAGCTGCCGCCCGGCTACCGCATGGAATGGGGCGGCGAGTTCGAGAGCAGCACCGACTCGCAGAAATCGCTGATCCCGGGGGTCATTCCGGCCATCGCGATCATGCTGTTCACGATGGTCTGGCTGTTCAACGACATGCGGCCGCCGCTGGTGATCGTGCTGACGATCCCCTTCGTGCTGGTCGGCGTCATCTTCGGCCTGCTGTTCACCGGCGTGCCGTTCGGCTTCGTCGCGCTCTTGGGCGCGATGAGCCTGTCCGGCATGATGATCAAGAACGCCCTGGTGCTGATCGACGAGATCGGCCTGAACATCGAGCGCGGGCTCGACCGATTCGCGGCCACCGTCGAGGCGGCGGTCTCGCGCCTGCGCCCCGTCGTCCTCGCCGCGGCGACCACCGTGCTCGGCGTCATCCCGCTGCTGCAGGACGTGTTCTGGGTCGGGCTCGCGGTCACCATCATGGCGGGCCTCACCTTCGGCACCGTGCTCACCATGATCCTGGTGCCGGTGCTCTACGCCACCCTCTACGGGTTGAAGCCCACCGCGTAGCGGCACGGCCGTGTGGCGGGACCCGGTGCTCCGCCCGTCGCCGGTTCCGTTCCGCTGACACCGATCATCGCACGCGCGCGGTTTGCTATACTGTCCCCGACAGTCCCGGCCGCGGCGTCCGAGATCGCGGCGCAACCAGCGAGGGGAGCATCCGGTGGCGAATGGCATGCAAGGCTTTCTCGGCAAGTTCCGGCACATCGTCTCGATCGTGCTGGGCGCGGTCCTCGCCGTGTTCGCGATCCAGAACATGGCCAAGGTGGAGCTGACGGTCCTATTCTGGAGCTTCGAGGCGCGGCGCATCATCGTCATCGCCATCGCCTTCGTCATCGGCTTCGCGATCGGCTGGCTGGTCAACTGGCGCGGCCGGCGCCGGGATGCGGGGCCGGAGCCGGAGCCGATGCCGCCGCGGCCCGACTGAGCGGCGCGGCGACGGGTGGGCGGTCGCCCGACCGGGCAGGTGAGGGAGGATCGAACCATGGCGGATGACGGGTTTCCGGCGGCGGGCATGGAGCTGACGCACATCCTCGTCGTCGCCGAGATCGAGCGCTCGCGCGCCTTCTGGCGCGACGTGCTGGGCGCGACGGTGTACCGCGAATATGGCACGTCCTGCGTGCTGCGCTTCCTCGACAGCTGGCTGCTGCTGGTCACCGCGGGCGGGCCGACGCCGGACAAGCCGGACGTGCATTTCGAGCCGCCGCGCGACATCAACACGGTCGGCCACGCGATGACGATCCGCGTGCCCGACTGCCGAGATGCCTACGAGACGCTGAGCGCGCGCGGCGCCGAGTTCCTCACCCCGCCCTACGACTGGGGTGGCGAGATCCGCGCCTTCTTCCGCGACCCGGACGGTCACCTGATCGAGATCAGCGAGGCGGTCGAGGGCGGCGTCGTGGCGTGAGGCCAGGGAGACGAGCGGAGCGGCGGCCGGACCGAGACGGCCGCACGACGAGATGGGCTAATAAGTCCCCTCGGGGGCGGTGGCTGCCGCGTCAATCCCCCTCGGCTTCCGCGGCCGCGTCGTCGAGTTCGTTCGCCCGGCGCCGGGCGTCGCGGTCGCCGACCCGGGCCCAGTATTCGGCGAAGCCGGGGCGCTCCTCGATCGTGCCGTATTCGAGCCCCCAGCCGATGTGCGAGCCGACATAGACGTCGGCGGCGCTGAAGCGGTCGCCGGCGATGTAGCCGTCCCCGGCGACGGCCGTCGCCAGCGTGTCCAGCACCGCTGCGTAGCTGCCGTAGCCGACCATGCCCTGCTTGTCAGTGGGCGGCTCGAGCCCGAAGGCGTGGTTCGTCACCGCCGCCTCCAGCGGCCCGGCGGCGAAGAACAGCCAGCGGTAGTAGGCGCCGCGCGCGGCCGGCGGCGGCGCCAGCCCCGCCGCCGGGAAGGCGTCGGCGAGATAGGCGCAGATCGCGGCGCTCTCGGTCACGATGGCATCGCCGTGGCGGATCGCCGGCACTTTGCCCATGGGGTTGATCGCCAGATATTCGGGCGTCTTCATCGGCGGCCCGAAGGCGATGATCTCGGTGCGGTAGGGCGCGCCGACCTCCTCGAGCATCCAGCGCACGATCCGCCCGCGCGAGCGTGGGTTGGTATAGAACACAAGCTCGTCGGCCATCGTCATCCTCTGCCAGCGGCCCCGGTGCGGCGCCCGGACCGGCTCGTCTCGTCGTCAGACCGGCTCGAGCTTCGTCCGCTCGATGCGGTCCGTGTTAACCCCCTCGATGCGGATCAGCCGCGTCGGCCCGTCGCGCAGCGGCGCGTGAATGTCGCCCGGCTCATACAGGTGCGCCTCGCCCGGGCGCAGGCGGTAGGTCCGCGTGAGTTCTACTCTGCCGGGCCGCCCGTCCGCGGGCGGCGCGACGAGCCGCCAGTCGGTCATCTCGGTCTCGCCCGCCGCCTGGCCGTAGACCGCCCAGGTCGGGCCGTGATCGTGCGGCTGGCCGCGCTTCGGCCCGGCATAGGCGTGCGCGCAGATGCAGAAGCCGAGCTCCGGGTCCTCGTACAACACCGTGCGCTCGGCGTCGGAGTCCGGCGGCACGTGGGCGGCGACGAACGCCGCATCCGCCAGCGCTCGCTCGACGAGCCGCCGCACCGCCTCGCGCCCGCCCGGGCCAGGCTCCGCGGTCAGCGCCGCGCGGATATCGGCGGCGAACGCCTCCAGCGTGTAGGCCATCTGCACCCTCCCTTGGCTCGGGCCGATCGGGGGAGAGCTTGCCATAGCTCCGTGGTCGCCGTGAAGTCCGCGTCGTTCGACTCAAGCTGCGGGTGTCGAATCCGCTAGGCCTCGCGGGCCGGGCCTTCGGCGCGCCGGTCGATGCGGCAGACGTAGCAGTTGTTCGACGCCGAGCGGACATGGACGTAGCCGACGTCCGGGCGCCCGAGAAGCGCCGCCGCGACCTCGCCGATCTGGCGCGTCGGCACGATCTGGCCGGTGCCGTAGACGATCCTCTCATCGGCCCCGTAGCCGCGCAGCAGAACCCGTTCCCAGCCGAGGATCATCGGCGGGATACCGTCCGCCGCGCGATGGCGCGCGCAGGGCCCGGTGTGCAGAAAGATCGGGCCGGTCTCGGCATAGGGCTGCGGGGCGGGGAACGGCCGGTGGGCGAGGATCAGGAACGGCTCGCCGGCCGCGACCTCGCCGAGACAGTGACGGCAGGGCACCCCCGTTCCGTCGGAGATGTGGCGCTCGGGTGGCTGCCCATTGGCGTCCGGCGCGCCCGCACGATAGGCTTCGGCGGTCTCGGTCGCCAGGGCAACGAAATTCAGTTCGGACATGAAGCGTGACCCTCTCGATCGCATTGCGTTGGTGCGCTGCACTGTGATCGCCGGCCGTGGCCGAAGCCACCCGGTTCTTGCGGTCGAATCGACGGAAGCTCGTCGTCCGGCAATGCACCCGGCAAATCCGCGATCGTCGGCGTTGCCGGCCTGCTGCAGGCCGCCGGACCGCGCGCCGACGCGGTCGGCGCGGCGACCTTACGGCATGAAGCCGTCGACGTGGCCGTGGCAGTCGGTGCAGGCGCGGCCGGTGTTGTGGCCCGGGCTCGGCTCGCTGCCGTCGTTGCGGTGGTGTGTCGCGCGCGTGTGGCAGACCTCGCACGGCCCGTCGAAGACGCCGTTGGCGTCGAGGTCCTCGTCGGCGAAGGAATGCCGGCCCAGCTCGTCCGGGTCGCTGCGCCGGTCCTTGCCGCGCTGTTCGAAGACGACGTCGCGCGCGCCCTCGACGTAGCAGGCGTTGTCGGCGATGCCGGTGAAATCCTGGCCCGGCTCGCATTGCGGACCGACGTCGGCGACGCCGTCATTGTTCGGGTCGAGCTCCCAGGTGCGGATCCGCGCCGTCAGCTCGCCGCCGACGAGCTTGATGTTGACGCCCTCTTTCCACGGGATGCACTCGTTGTCCTCGGGCCGGCATTCGGCCAGCGTCGAGCACGGCTCCTTGCTGACGTTGCAGACGCCGACGCCGGGGCTCGCGGGATCGGCGTGCGGGCCGAGCCAGTTCGGCGCCGCGCCCGAGCGGTCGGGGTCGCTGTCGTGCGGGTTGTGGCAGCGCAGGCAGGTGACGCGGAACGGCGCATAGTTGCTGTTGTTGTCGTTGACGTGGATCGCCGCGCGCAGGTCCGAGACCGTGCCGTCGTGGCAGCCGAGGCAGAGATTCTCGACGTTGACGTCGCCGCTGACGATCAGGCCGCCGCCGTGGATGCCGTGGCAGAAGGCGCAGTCGTGATTGGGGTTGAGCGCGCCGGCGTCGCGCGGACTCGTCACGAGGAGCGCCAACAGGATGAGGGCGGGCAGGGCGGTGCGGGGATGCGGATGCTCACGTCTCATTGCGCCGCCCCCCCATCGAAGACTTCCACGCGCCCGGTCATGCGGCTGGTCACCAGCACGTCGAGCGTCGCCGGGTCGATGCCGACGTCGAGCGGGTGCAGCAGCTGCCCCGGCGCCGGCCCCTTGCTGCCGATCACCGACAGGCCGGCGTGGCTCGCGCCGTCGAACACCAGGACCTGGCCGAGGAAGCTGTCGGCCAGGTAGATGCGGCCGGCGCCGTCGACGGCGAGCCCCTGCGGCCGCGAGAACCGGAAACCCGGCGCCGCCGAGCCGCCGGAGATCGAGCCGAGCCAGGCGCCCTCGTAGTCGAAGATCTGGATGCTGGCCGGCACCTCCGGCCCGCCGAAGATGCCGCCGCGCGGGTCGCCCATGTCGGAGACCAGCACGCGACCGGCGACCAGGTCGATTGCGACGCCCGTCGGGATGCGCAGCACGCCCGGCCCGCCGATCTCGCGCAGCGGCCGGCCGCGGGCGTCGAACACCAGCACGGCCTGTTTCTCCACGCTCGAGACGAAGACGAGGCCGCGCGCCGGATCGCCGGCGATGTCGGTCGGCCGCGGCGCCGTTCCCTTGCGCGGGGCGAGACCGCGGCGCGCCTTCCAGCGTCCCTTGCCGTCGCGCTCGTAGACCTCGACGCTGGATGTCGTGTCGTTGCCGACATAGAGCCGCCCGCCGATCCACGCGACCCCGAGCGGTCGGCCGTCGATGGCGATCTCCTCTGCCGGCGCCAGCGTCGCGGCGTCGAGCACGAGGATCCGGCGGTTGCGGTAGTCGGAGACGAGCACCTCGCCGGCGGGCGTGAGCGTGAGCCGGGTCAATGCATCGGCGGGTGCGGCACCGGCCGGGGCGGTAGCGAAGCCCGCAGTCACGGCGGCGGCTGCCGCGATGACGGCGGTCGGGATCAGGCGTGACGGCATCGCAAAACACTCCTCCCCGCCGCACGGGGGAGCCCGGGCGGGCGGGTTTGTTGTCGCGTCAATTCAAGACGGACCGGGCAGGCATTGCATTGATCCGGGTCAAATGTCGGGCGTGTTTCAGATCTGCAAAGTCGGTCCCGGATCGCCGCGAGCACGTGCATGCGCGGACAATCTCCTCTTTTCGGCGCCGATTTGCTAATCTCGCACCGAAGAAGGAGGCGGGATGGAACGTCGGCTTGCCGCGATTCTGGCCGCTGACGTGGTCGGCTACAGCCGTCTTATGGGAGAGGACGAGGCGGGCACGCTGGCGCGCCTCAAGGCATGCCGCAAGGAGCTGGTAACTCCTGCAATCGCGGCTCATCGCGGCCGGATCGTGAAATTGATGGGCGACGGTCTGCTGGCCGAATTCGCCAGCGCCGTGGAGGCCGCGCAGTGCGCGGTCGATATCCAGAACGCGATGGCCGAATACAATCGGGGTCTCGCCGACGGCCAGCGGATCGACCTGCGCATCGGCATCAATCTCGGCGATATCATCGTCGAGGAAGACGACATCTACGGCAACGGTGTGAACATCGCCGCACGCCTGCAGGCGCTGGCCGAGCCCGGCGGAATCTGCCTCTCGCAGGCCGTGCATTCGCAGGTCGCCGGCAAGATCGACGGGCATATGGACGATCTCGGCGACGTTCGCGTCAAGAACATCGCCGAGCCGGTTCGCGTGTATCGAATCGCCCTCGAGGACGCGGCTCGCAAGCATGCATCCGCCGTGCCGATCGCGGCAGGACGGAGCCACCGTGCATGGGCAGCCGGCGGCGCCGTTCTGGCGGTCGCGATCGCCGTCGTCATCGGATTCGCGATCTGGCGGGATCCGGCGCATGCGCCGGACCCGTCCCCGACCCGGCCGCGCCCTGCGCCGGTCGCGGTCGATCAGATGGCGTTGCCATTGCCCTCGCAACCCTCGATTGCGGTCCTGCCTTTCCGGGACGTGTCAGGCGATCGGCACGACGAGCACTTCGGACGGGGGCTCGCGCTGGTTGTCGTTTCCGACCTTGCCAGTATTTCCGGCCTGTTCGTGATCGCGGGCGAGTCGTCGCTGCGGTTCGACGATACGCCGCAGGGGATCTCGGACGCGGCACGCAGCCTCGGTGTGCGCCACGTGCTGACGGGCACCGTGCAGCGATCGGGCGAAAGGTTGCGCGTCGACGTAGCCGTGATCGATGCGGTCGCCGGCGAAACCAGGCGGTCGGCCATGCCTGACGGCTCGATGGCGACGGTGCGCCAAGAGATTGCAGGCGCAGTCGGGGACGCCCTGAACATCCAGCTGCCAGACGCGGCCAGTCGAGCGGGAAGCGGACCCAAAACGGGCAGCGCCGCGTTCGGCGCCTACGCCCGGGGACTCTCGCACCTGCATGGTCAGACGCCCGACGACCACGCCCTCGCCTTACAGCGGTTTCGAGAGGCGGTTCGGCTCGATCCGGATTTTGCGGCGGCGCATGCCGGGCAAGCCTGGTCGGAGGTGCTCGCGGTCATGCTGGACTGGGCCGATCAACCGGCCGAAGCGCTGAAGCGCGCCGAGCGGTCGATCGGCATGGTGATGACGCGGGGCGGCGAGGAGGGATCGACTCGCCGGATTCTCGGGGCGTTACGACTGGCCCGCGGCGATATGCGGTCGGCGCGCGACGAGCTCGGACGCGCGCTGGCCGAGAACCCCAACGATGCCGATGCGCTTGCCCTGGCGGCCAAGGCGCTCGCGATGCTCGGCAGCGCCGAGGAGGGCATCGAGCACGGACTCCGGGCGCTTCGGCTCAACCCGTATCCGCCCGCCTGGTATTACTGGCATCTCGGGATCGCGCACTATCTTGCGGGGCGTCCCGACGATGCGGCCGAATTCCTTGCGCGGGCCCGATCGCTGAACCAGGAAGCGCGTGTGTTTCTGGCGGCAAGCCACGTTGCGGCGAAGCGGCTCGACGAGGCCCGGCACCAGGCGCGCGAGATCCTTGCGGCCGACACCCGGTTTTCGATCAACGAGTATCTGGGGACCGCGCCGCTGCCCGACGGCGAGATCAGGGCACGGATGGCCGACGCCCTGCAGGCTGCCGGACTGCCGGTGATCGTCCGCTGGGAGTGTCTCGTGCGCAACGAGTGCCCCTAGGGCGAAGCGATGTGCGCCGGCGCTATTCCATCCGCACGAGTTCGACGATCAGGATCTGCGTCTCGCGATCCGTCGGGTTCATCGCCGACATCACGCCGGCCGGATGGTTCTCGCCCGGCCCTTCGATGTAGGTCGAGCCGGCCGCGAAGGTTTGCGCCCTGCCATCCTTCCACTGGATCGTGATCTCGCCGTCGAGCACGTACCGCAGGCCGTGATGCTCGTGCACGTGGAACGGTATCTGAGCGCGCGGTGCGATGGTCGTCCGCGTCGCCTTGAACGCGTAGCGTCCGGACTCGAGCGACCCGATCACCGACTGCGTCAGCACGTCGTTGCGGAACTTTACCTCGTCCTGCGCCGCCGTATTCGACCATCCGGGATATGCAAGCGCCGCAATTGCCGCCAGCGCCACGGACAGCCGCCCTCTCGAATTCCCGCCAGACATTTGCGTCTCCTCCCTGCAATCATCGTTGCGGTTCTATTGCGAAAAACAATGACGCAGGCGGAAATCCAAGCATGCAGATACTAGCCAACGGGCGAAAACTCGGCAATAGACCGGGCCTCGCGTTCCAAAAGGCCAAAGGCTGGTCCGCTTGCGCTGGAGTCAGCCCCACAGGCCCAGAAGGATCACCAGAATCGCCGGCATCGTCGCCATGGCGAGCAGCGTCTGCACGGTGATCAGTGACGCCATCATCGTGTGGTCGCCGCCGAGCTGCCGGGTCATCGAGTACGAGGTCGGGCTGTTCGGCAGGCTCGCGAACATCACCGCGACGACGAGCGGCAGGCCCTCTGCGCCGAGCGCGAGGCACGCCGCCAGCGTCAGCGCCGGCAGCCCGGCGAGCTTGAGCGCGCTCGTCGCCAGCACGACGCCGCCCGCCTGCCGCGCGGCGCGGATGTGCAGCCCGGCGCCGACCGCGAGCAGCGCCATCGGCAGGGTCGCGCGGGCGAGGATCTCGAGCACATCGTCGATCAGCGGCGGCAGGCCGGCGCCGGAGAGGTTGATCGCGAGCCCCGCCGCGACCGAGAGGATGATCGGGTTGCGCAGCATGGTGCGGAAGGCGAGCCGCCAGCCGCCGTCGCCGTCCGCCGCGTAGCGCGTCAGCACGAGCGCCGCGAAGACGTTGACCAGCGGCGTCGAAACGGCGACCGCGATCGCCGCCAGCACGCCGCCGACCGTGCCGAACAGCGCCTCGGCGGCGGCGAAGGCGACGTATGTGTTGGGCCGCATCGTGCCCTGGAAGACCGCGGCGAAGCCCGGCCCGTCGAGCCGCAGCAGCGGGCGCAGCGCGATGCTCAGCGCCGCCATGGCGACGAGGCCGGCCAGCAGACCGACGCTCATCGGCCACAGTGCGAGGCCGCCGAGGTCGGCGCTGCCGATGCGATGCACGAGGAAGGCGGGGAACAGGATGAAGAAGACCAGGCGATCGACCTCGGCCCAGAAGCCGGCGCCGAACAGGCCGCTGCGGCGCAGCCCGTAGCCGGCGAGGATCAGCAGGAAGATCGGCGCGAGGGCGAGGAGGATCGCGGTCATCGGCGGCCTTGCGAGAAGCGCGGGAGGCGAGAGCGCAGCGTGAACGGGCGGCGCGGTGCCGTCAATCGCCCCAGGCGGGCCGGCACGCCATCACCGCTGCGTCGCGCGGATTTCATTGCCCGACTCCGGCCCGCTTCTTGCATGGAATCGTCCGAATCGCCACCTGACGTGTCGACGATTGTCAAAACGCGAATCCCCGACGGCGCGACACCGGTCGGCGGCCAAGAAAGCGACGGGGCAACGCCCATGACGAGGCACGCACCGAACGAGTTCGGGACCTATACGCTGGCCGAGGAGATCGCCAACGCGGTCACCCACGGCATCGGCGCGGCGCTGAGCATCGCCGGGCTGGTCATCCTCGTCGTCGTGGCGGCGGTGCACGGCAGCGCCTGGTCGGTGGTCGCCGTCGGCGTCTACGGTTCGACGCTGGTGCTCGTCTATCTCAGCTCGACGCTCTATCACAGTATCCCGCACCGCCGCACCAAGCGCGTCCTCCAGGTGCTCGACCATTCGATGATCTTCCTGCTGATCGCCGGCACCTACACGCCGGTGGCGATGCTGGCGCTGGCGAGCGGGCCTGACTGGCTGCTGCTGGCGACGATCTGGTCGCTGGCGCTCGTCGGCATTGTAATGCAGATCGCCTGGCCCAACCGTTACGAGCCGGTGCGCGTGACGCTTTACCTCGTGATGGGCTGGCTGGTGCTGGCCTGGGCCGGGCCACTGGTCGACGGCATGGGCTGGGACGGCACGGCGCTGATCGTGCTTGGCGGCGTCGCCTACACCGCCGGCATCGGCTTCTATGCGTGGGATCGGCTGCCCTTCAACCACGCGGTCTGGCACCTGTTCGTGATGGGCGGCAGCGTCGCCCACTTCATCGCGATCCTCTATTACATTCCGGCCTGGAGCTAGCGGCGCGCCAGCGCGTCGAGCGCGCCCTGCAGAATCCACGCGGCGGCCATCTTGTCGACCACCGCGCCGCGGCGCTTGCGCGTCATGTCCGCCTCGTCGATCAGCAGGCGCTCGACCGCCGCCGTCGACAGCCGCTCGTCCCGGAACGCGATCGGGATGTCGAGCCGCTGCAGGAGGTTGGCGGCGAACTGGCGGGTCGACTGGCAGCGCGGACCCTCGCTGCCGTCCATGTTGACGGGAAGGCCGATGACGAGCCCGCCGACGTCCCGCTCGTCGACCAGGCGTTCGAGCTCCGCCGCGTCGTCCCGGAACTTCCGGCGCCGGATCGTGCCGACGGGCGAGGCGACGGTGAAGGCGCTGTCGGAGATCGCCAGCCCGATCGTCTTCGCGCCGAGGTCGAGCCCGAGCAGCCGCCTGCCGCGGGTCACGGCGTCGCGCAGCTCGGCAAGCTCGACGATCGGCATGGAGAGACACCTATGGTTCTTTGATCCGCATGCCCTGTGTATCCGCGCCCTCGCCCTTCGACAAGCTCACGGTGAGGGCGTAAGCAGGCACAGTTTCGTTCCATTCTCGTCCTGGACCTGCCGAAGGATGCGCTGCGGTGGGCGCATATGCCCACGCCTGCCTCACGCCCCCTACCGGCTTGTGCCCCGCCGGGGCCGGTGCTAGTTTCCGCGCGGCCTCCGGCAGCCGGGGGTCTCGTTCGATTCACGGATCGTCTGCGAAGAGGCGCGCCATGTCCCTCGACAAGGCCACGGTGGCGAAGATCGCGCATCTCGCCCGCATCCACGTGCCCGAGCAGGACCTCGCGCCGCTGGCCGGAGAGCTGTCGAAGATCATCGACTGGGTCGAACAGCTCAACGAGGTCGACACCGAGGGCGTGCCGCCGATGACCTCCGCGGTCGAGCTGGCCCTGCGCTGGCGCGAGGACAGGGTGACCGACGGCGACCGCGCCGACGACGTGCTCGCCAACGCGCCCGAGGCCGACCAGGGCTTCTTCACCGTGCCCAAGGTCGTCGAATGAGCGGCGGGCTGACCGCGCTGACGCTGGCCGAGGCGCGCGACGCGCTGAGGCGCAAGGAGTTCACCGCCGTCGAGTTGGCACAGGCGCACGTCGCCGCGGTCGAGGCGGCCCGGCCGCTCAACGCCTTCGTCACCGAGACGCCGGAACGGGCGCTGGCGATGGCGGCCGAGTCCGACCGGCGGATCGCCACCGGCGAGGCCGGCGCGATGGAGGGGCTGCCGATCGCGGTCAAGGACCTGTTCTGCACCGACGGCGTGCTGACGACCGCCGGCAGCCATATCCTCGACGGCTTCCGGCCGCGCTACGAATCGACCGTCACCCGCAAGCTGTGGGAGGCCGGCGCGGTGATGCTCGGCAAGGCGAATCTCGACGAGTTCGCCATGGGCTCGTCGAACATGACGAGCTATTACGGCCCGGTCGAGAACCCCTGGAAGCGCAAGGGCGATGCCCGCACCAAGCTGGTGCCCGGCGGCTCCTCCGGCGGTTCGGCCTCGGCGGTGGCGGCACGGGCGGCGCTGGCGGCGACCGGCACCGATACAGGCGGCTCGATCCGCCAGCCTGCCTCGTTCACCGGCATCACCGGCCTCAAACCCACCTACGGGCGCTGTTCGCGCTGGGGCATCGTCGCCTTCGCCTCGTCGCTCGACCAGGCCGGGCCGATGACGCGCACGGTGCGCGACGCGGCCATCATGCTGGGCGCGATGGCCGGCTTCGACCCGCTGGACTCGACCAGCGTCGATACCCCGGTGCCCGACTACGAGGCGGCGCTGACCGGCGACGTGCGCGGCCTCAGGATCGGCATCCCGAAGGAGTACCGCGTCGACGGCATGACGGCCGAGATCGAGGAGCTGTGGCAGCAGGGAATTGCGTGGCTGCGCGACGCCGGCGCCGAGATCGTCGACATCAGCCTGCCGCACACGCGCCACGCGCTGCCGGTCTATTACATCGTCGCGCCGGCCGAGGCGTCGTCGAACCTCGCGCGCTACGACGGCGTGCGCTACGGCCTGCGCGTGCCCGGCCAGACCCTGCAGGAGATGTACGAGAACACGCGCGGCGAGGGCTTCGGCGCGGAGGTCAAGCGGCGCGTGCTGATCGGTACCTACGTGTTGTCGGCCGGCTATTACGACGCGTATTATCTCAAGGCGCAGAAGGTCCGGTCCCGCATCGCCGGGGATTTCCGCGAGGCGTGGCAGCGGGTCGACCTGGTGCTCGCCCCGACGGCGCCGAGCGCGGCTTTCGGCCAGGGCGAGAAAATGGACGATCCGATCGCCATGTATCTCAACGACGTCTTCACCGTGCCGGCGTCGCTCGCCGGCCTGCCGGCGATCTCGGTGCCCGCCGGCCTGTCGCACGACGGTCTGCCGCTGGGCCTGCAGCTGATCGGCCGGACGCTGGACGAGGAGACCGTGCTGCGCGCGGCGGCGGTCCTCGAGGCGGCCGCCGGGTTCGCGGCGCTGCCGGGATTCGTTGCCGGGGGGTGACAATCGATGCGTTTCGTCGGCGTGCATTACGCGATCACGGCCGACCAGAGGGATGCGCTTCTGGGTCAGGCGGACGACGCGGCGAAGATGGATTACTTCGCCAACGAGATCGAGGCCGGATGGGACGAGCAGCACGGCCAGATCAGCGACACCGCGTGGGAGGCGATCCACTGCTGCCTGACCGACAGCCCCAAGCCGGACCCGAAGGCCGGCCAGCCGCCCCTCAACCTCGCGATTCTCGGTGGCCAGCAGGTGCTGAAGTCGGAGAAGGCGCACATCATCCGTCTCGTCGAAGCGGACCAGGTGAAGGCCGTCGCCGATGCCCTCAAGGGACTGGACAGGGCCTGGCTGGAGGGCATGTTCAAGAAGCACAGTCCCGACGACGGCGCCGACGTGATCGACGTCACCTGGGGCTGGTTCGAGAAGGTCCGCGACTTCTACGGACGCGCGGCGAAGAACGGCCGGGCGGTGCTGTTCACCGCCGACCAGTAGGGGCGCGACCATGAACCGGAAGGCAAGACGATGACGATGCTCGAAGGCCGCACCGGGCGGTGGGAGATGGTGATCGGGCTCGAGGTCCACGCCCAGATCATCTCGGAGGCCAAGCTGTTCAGCGGCGCCTCGACGGCCTTCGGCGCGGCGCCGAACAGCCAGGTCAGCTTCGTCGACGCGGCGATGCCGGGGATGCTGCCAGTGATCAACGAGCGATGCATCGCCCAGGCCGTGCGCACGGGCCTCGCGCTCGGCGCGAAGATCAACCCGCACTCCGTGTTCGCGCGCAAGAACTACTTCTATCCCGACCTGCCGCAGGGCTACCAGATCTCGCAGTACGAGGAGCCGGTGGTCGGCGAGGGCGAGATCACCATCGACCTGCCCGACGACGAGACCAAGACGGTCGGCATCGAGCGCCTGCACATGGAGCAGGACGCAGGCAAGTCGCTGCACGACCAGCATCCGTCGAAATCCTTCATCGACCTCAACCGCGCGGGCGTGGCGCTGATGGAGATCGTCTCGAAGCCCGACATGCGCTCGGCCGAGGAGGCGACGGCCTACGTCACGAAGCTGCGCTCGATCCTGCGCTATATCGGCGCCTGCGACGGCAACATGCAGGAGGGCTCGCTGCGCTGCGACGCCAACGTCTCGGTGCGGCGGCCGGGCGAGCCCCTCGGCACCCGCTGCGAGATCAAGAACGTCAACTCGCTGCGCTTCCTGCGGCAGGCGATCGAGTTCGAAGCGATGCGCCAGATCGAGGTCATCGAGGACGGCGGCACGATCGATCAGGAGACGCGGCTGTTCGACGCCGGCAAGGGCGAGACGCGCTCGATGCGCTCGAAAGAGGAGGCGCACGACTACCGCTATTTCCCGGATCCGGACCTCGTGCCGCTGACGCTGACGGCCGAGTTCGTCGAGGCGCAGCGCGCCGCCCTGCCCGAGCTGCCGGACGAGAAGAAGGCGCGCTTCATGGCCGGGTACGGCCTGTCGTCGTACGACGCGGGCGTGCTCGTCGCCGAGCGCGAGACCGCCGAATTCTTCGAGGAGGTCGCGGGTGGCCGCGACGCCAAGCTGGCCGCCAACTGGGTGATCTCCGAACTGTTCGGCCGCCTCAACAAGGCCGGACGCGACGTCACCGACTCGCCGGTCCCGGCGCGCTCGCTGGGCGGGCTGATCGACCTCATCGCCGACAGCACGATCTCCGGGCCGATCGCCAAGAAGGTGTTCGACGAGATGTTCGAGAGCGGCCGCGAGGCGGTCGACATCGTCGAGGACCGGGGACTCAGGCAGGTCACCGACACCGGCGCGATCGACGGCATCATCGACTCGGTGTTGGCCGACAACGCCGACAAGGTCGCCGAGTACCGCGGCGGGAAGGAGAAGCTGTTCGGATTCTTCGTCGGCCAGGTGATGCGGGCGAGCCAGGGCAAGGCCAACCCGCAGCTGGTCAACGAGCTGCTACGTAAGAAGCTCTGGGGCTAGAACCTCAGGGACGCCGGTCGACGCGCTATCACAGAAATAACGTGTAATTCGCGTCGTATGCGCACAAATATCTGATGACACTGCGCTGCGATAGATCTTCGCATCCGCAATATTCGTGATTTTTAACCCGATCGGCCCTTGTGCTGACGAAATTTTGACGTGCATTTCTTTACCTAATTTAAACACAGATCGATGAGAGTCTTTTGATACGACGGGTATTGACTGCGCAAATCGCGGTCGCCAACTTTTGAATGCTGAGGGGGACTATTTTTCGCCGGGGGGCCAGGAAGGGGATACGGACCAACGTCACTTAGCCATGGAGCTTCGGTTGCGCTCATGACCAGGAAACAGACCTCGTTTGCCGACCTCATCGAAAAGGACCGCGCGAGTCGCGAGAAGGGCGATTGGAGCGGAACGTTCCTCGAATACCTCGAAAAAGTCCGCAAGAACCCTACCACCTGCCAGCTTGCCCCGGCGCGCCTCTACGACGTCGTTGCGGCGAAGGGAGTCGAGGAACTGGATACTGGAGAGGACGGGCGCCTGCAGCGCCTGTTCGGTGACGAGAAGGTCCGCGTCTACAACTTCTTCAAGGACGAGTTTTTCGGCATCGAGCGCGTCGTCGCGAAGCTCGTGCGCTACCTCCATGCGGCGGCGCTGCAAGGCGAGGAGTCGCGCCAGGTCCTGTACCTGATGGGCCCGGTCGGCGCGGGCAAGAGCTCGCTCACCGAGTCGCTGCGGCGCGGACTCGAGGAAGCCGAACCGATCCATGCCATCGCCGGCTGCCCGATGCAGGAAGAACCCCTGCACCTGATCCCGCGCAACCTGCGGCGCGAGTTCGAGAAGATGCTCGACGTGCCGATCGAGGGCGATCTCTGCCCCGTCTGCCGCTACCGGCTGGAGCACGAATTCAAGGGCCGTTACGAGGAGGTGCCGGTCGAGACCGTTTCGTTCTCCAAACAGGCCCGCCGTGGCATCGCCATCGTGCCGCCGGTCGACCCCAACAACCAGGACACCTCGGTGCTGATCGGCTCGGAGGACATCTCGAAGCTCGACAAATTCTCCGAGGGCGACCCCCGGGTGCTCGACCTCAACGGCGCGTTCAACGCCGGCAACCGCGGCATGGTCGAGTTCATCGAGATCTTCAAGAACGAGACCGAGTATCTGCACACGATCATCACGGCGACGCAGGAGAAGTTCGTGCCGGCGCCGGGCCGGCACGGCACGGTCCACGTCGACACCGTGATCATCGCCCACTCCAACGAGGCGGAGTGGCAAAAGTTCCGCGCGGATCCGACGAACGAGGCGATCCTCGACCGCATCGTGACGGTCAAGGTACCCTACAACCTGCGGCTCAGCGACGAGGTGAAGATCTACGAGAAGATCCTCAGGCGGTCGGGCTTTACCGCGCACATCGCGCCGCACACGCTGACCGTGGCGGCGATGTTCGGGATTCTCTCGCGCCTCGCGTCGACGCCGAAATGCGACCTGATAACCAAGCTGCGGATCTACGACGGCGAGGAGGTCGTCGAGAAGGGACGCACGAAGAAGGTCAACATCACCGAGCTGCAGGACGAGGCGCCGCTCGAGGGCATGAGCGGCATCTCGCCGCGCTTCATCATCAAGGCGCTCGACAACGCGTTGTCGGAGAGCCCGGAAGGGATCACGCCGATCCATGTGCGCGAGGCGCTCGTCCACATGGTCAAGGAGGCGCACTTCCCCGACGACCAGCGCAAGCAGTATCTGGAGTTCCTGCAGGACTCGATCCACAAGGCCTATCTCGAGATCCTCGAGAAGGAGATCACCAAGGCCTTCGTCTTCGCATACGAGGAGCAGGCGGAGACCCTGTTCCACAATTATCTCGACCACGCCGAGGCCTATGTGAACAAGTCGAAGGTCAAGGACCGCGACACCCGCGAGGACCTGAACCCCGACGAGGGCTTCCTGAAGTCGATCGAGGAGCAGATCGCCGTCATCGGTCCGGCCGCCGACGGCTTCCGCCAGGAGGTCATCGCCTATCTGTGGTCGGCGACACGCCGCGGCGAGACCGTCAGCTACGGCAGTTACGAACCGCTGCGCGAGGCGATCGAGAAGAAGCTGACCAACTCGGTGCGCGAGATCAGCCGCATCATCACCAAGGCGCGGACGCGCGACGAGGAGCAGCGCGAGAAGTACGACAGCCTCGTCAAGAACCTGCTCGAGCGCGGCTATAACGAGTACTCGGCCGAAGTGGTGATGAAGTACGCCGCCAACAATCTGTGGAAGGACTGATCGGGCGGCAGCGCGGCCGAGGCGCGAGACGGAGGGAGTGAGACCCCGATGAGCACCGTGTTCCGGCCCTACCCGTCGTCCGATGCGCTCCGCTCGGACCGCAGCGCGGGGGACCGATTGCGGCACCGCAAGAAGGTCCGTGAGGCGATCCGGGAGAACATCGCCGACATCGTTGCCGAGGAGTCGGTCATCGGCCAGGACGGCGACCGCATCGTCAAGGTGCCGATCCGCGGCATTCGCGAGTACCGGTTCGTGTACGGCGACAACAACGGCGGCGTCGGTTCGGGCGACGGCGACGAGCAGGAGGGCCAGGTCGTCGGCAAGCGTCCGGGCGAGGGGAGCGAGCCGGGCCAGGCGGGCGACAAGCCCGGAGTCGACTACTACGAGACCGACATCACGCTCGACGAGCTGATCGACATCATGTTCGAGGATCTCGAACTGCCCGACCTCGAACGCAAGGCCCTGCGCCAGACCCCCGTCGCGCGCGGCACCAAGCGGCAGGGATTCCGGCGCACCGGCATCCGCGTCCACCTCGACAAGCGCCGTTCCGCGAAGAACCGCCTGCGCCGCCGCATCGCGCGGGGCGTCGCGGCGGGCGAGCCGCCCAGCGCCAGGAAGAAGAAGAAGGAGGGCGAAGCCGAGCCGCGCTTTCCCTTCAATCCCGACGATCTGCGCTACCGCCGGCGCGTTCCCGACGAGGAGATGGAATCGAACGCCGTGGTGATCTGCGTCATGGACACGTCGGGCTCGATGGACACGATCAAGAAGTATCTCGCGCGCAGCTTCTTCTTCCTGCTCTATCAGTTCGTCCGCACGCGCTACCGCAACGTCGAGCTGGTGTTCATCGCCCACCACGCCGAGGCCAAGGAGGTCACCGAGGAGGAGTTCTTCCACAAGGGAGAATCGGGCGGCACGATGATCTCGTCAGGCTACCGCAAGGCGCTCGAGGTGATCCGCGAGCGCTTCCACCCCGACCTGTGGAACGTCTATGCGTTCCACTGTTCCGACGGCGATAATTTCTCGCACGACAACGAGGCCGCGGTGGCGGCCGCCGAGGAGCTGTGCTCGATCTGCAACCTGTTCGGCTATGGCGAAATCAAGCCGCTCGAGACCTATTACGGCGGTGATTCGATGCTCGAGACCTTCAACGGCATCTCGGCGGAGAATTTCCAAACCGTGCTCATCGAGCAGAAGCAGGACGTCTGGCCCGGCCTGCGCGCGCTTCTCGACAAGGACCGGGCGACCAGCGCGCGGCAACCGGCCGACGCTGCCGCCGCTGCCGCCGAGGAGGGCTGACCGCGATGGCCACCACCTGGAGCCTCGACGATCTCGAGCGCTGGGACGAACGTATCCGTGAAAAGGTCGAGGAGTTCGGCCTGACCTGCTATGCGCAGGAATTCGAGATCTGCGACCATAACCAGATGCTCGGCGCCATGGCCTATCACGGCATGCCCGCGCACTATCCGCACTGGTCGTTCGGCAAATCGTTCGAGCGCCAGAAGACGCTGTACGACCACGGCGTCGCCGGTCTGCCCTACGAGATGGTGATCAACTCCGACCCGAGCATCGCCTATCTGATGCGCGAGAACTCGCTGTGCCTGCAGATCCTGACGATCGCGCACGTTTACGGCCACAACGATTTCTTCCGCAACAATTTCACCTTCCGGCACACGGGCGCCGACCGCGTCATCGGCGCCTTCAAGGCGCGCGCCGACCGCGTGCGCGACTATGTGGAGGATCCGTCGATCGGCATCGACCGCGTCGAGGCGACGCTCGACGCCGCGCACACGGTGTCGTTGCAGACGCGCCGCAATTTCGGCATTCGCAAGCTGACGCCGGAGGAGCAGCAGGCGCGCGTCACCGCCGATGCCATGCCCGAGCGCGACCCCTGGCAGCATATCCACCCGGCGCAGGAGACCGCCGAACCCGACCTCTCGCGCGTGCCGCTGGAGCCGGACCCGGACCTGCTGCTGTTCATCCGCGACCACAACCCGAAGCTCGAGGACTGGCAGCGGGACATCCTGACGATCGTCCACGAGGAGGCGGCCTACTTCATCCCGCAGATCGAGACCAAGATCATGAACGAGGGCTGGGCCACGTACTGGCATCACCAGATCATGAACAGCCTCGAGCTGTCGGACGAGATCCACCTCGAATTCCTGGTGCGCCACAACCAGGTGGTGCGGCCGATCGAAGGCGACCTCAACCCCTACCATATCGGCTTCCGACTGTGGCACGACATCCGCCGGCGCTACGAGGAGCCGACGGCGGAGGAGATCGAGGAGTTCGGCGAGCCCGGGATGAGCGCGAAGGACGCGATGTTCGCGATCCGCGAGGCCGACCGCGACGTCTCCTTCCTGCGCCGCTTCCTCGGCCCGCGCATGATGCGCGAACTCGGCCTCTACGCGTACGAGCCGCGCGGCCAGGAGCTCGTGATCTCGAAGGTGTCGGACGATTCCGGCTGGCGCGACGTCAAGGACCTGCTGCTCAAATCGGTCGGCATGGGCGGCGTGCCGGTGATCGTCATCGTCGACGCCGATCTCGGCGGCAACCGGACGCTGCTGCTGCGCCACGAGCACGACGGGCGCGACCTGCACATCGAGTTCGCGGACCGCACGCTGGCGCAGCTCCGCGAGCTGTGGGGCCGCGACGTCGCGCTCGATACCGTGCTGAACGGCGAGCCGCGCCGCCTCGTGCGCAACGCCGAAGGGCTGAACGTCGAGAGCGTCAGCTGAGCGCCGGCCGGCGCCGTTGTCCTCGAGCCACCGTTGAACCGCGCGGGCGCCGCCCTATCTTGGGGTGGCGCTGCCCGGCGCGGCGGCGCGGGCGCATGGGGGAGCAGCGATGATCGAACTCTATACCTGGCCGACGCCCAACGGGCACAAGATTCACATCATGCTCGAGGAGACCGGGCTCGCCTATCGCGTGCACCCGGTCAATATCGGTCGCGGCGACCAGTTCACCCCGGAATTCCTCGCCATCAGCCCGAACAACCGCATTCCGGCGATCGTCGATCCGGACGGCCCGGGCGGCACGCCGTTCTCGCTGTTCGAATCCGGGGCGATCCTGATCTACCTCGCGGAGAAGACCGGCCGTTTCCTGCCCGAGGCGCCGCGCGCCCGCCACACCGTGCTGCAGTGGCTGATGTTCCAGATGGGCGGTGTCGGGCCGATGCTCGGCCAGGCGCATCATTTCCGCGGCTACGCGCCGGAAAAGATCCCCTACGCGATCGAACGCTACACCAACGAGGCGGGGCGGCTCTACGGGGTGATGGACCGCCGTCTGCGAGCGAGCGAGTGGATCGCCGGCGACGACTACGGCATCGCCGACATGGCGATCTTTCCGTGGCTGCGCAGCTACGAGCGGCAGGGACAGGATCTCGACGATTTCCCCAGCCTGCGCAAGTGGTTCGACCGCATCGCCGCGCGGCCGGCGGTGATTCGGGCGCTGGACGTGCTCGCCGAGCACCGCAGCGACGGGACGTTCGACGACGAGGCCCGCGAAAACCTCTTCGGAGCCAAGCAATTCCGGCGCAATTAACCGAATCTTAGCCGTCCTGTCCTACGGTTTCCGTTTGCCGGGAATCCGGGGGTAAGTCAGGGCGGAGCAATGGTGGCGCGCAAGAGGCAGTCCGAAGACGGCGTCGTCGCCGGCGCCTCGGCCGAGATGATCGAGTACATGCGGCGCGATTTCCTCGATACGACGGGGGAAAAGCTTGCCGAACTCGACGACGCGATCTCGACCGCGACCGACCTCGACGTGCTGCGCCTGCTCGCTTTCGAGATCAAGGGCCAGGCCCGCAACTACGGCATGACGATCCTCGGCCTCGTCGCCGCGCGCTTCGAGGATTATCTGAACGCGCTCGACCACATCGCCGAATGGACGGTGCCGGCGATCCGCGCCTTCATGGACACCATGCACACCGCGATCGAGGGCGGCTACGCCGAGGACGCCGACCCCGGGCTGATCGTCCGCGGCCTGCCGGCGCGGCCGCGCATGCTCGGCATCGACGACAACGCGATCCTCGATTTCGAGGTCATGCTGGTGATGCAGCACAACTCGCAGACGACCTATGTCGAGCGCGAGATGCAGGCCTGCGGCTACCGCACCGTGGTCACCACCTCGCCGTTCGAGGCGTTCGAACAGGTCGTGCGCACGCGCCCCGACCTGGTGATCGTCTCGGCCGTCATGCCGGGCCTGAGCGGCATCGATCTGGCGACCGCCCTGGCGACGATGCCGGAGACGCGGAACACGCCGGTCGCGGTGCTGACCAGCCTCGACGACGACGACGAGAACCTGGCGCTGCTGCCGAAATCGGTGCCGGTGATCCACAAGGGCGAGTCGTTCGGCGACGATCTGGCCCGGGCGATGAGCCACCACTTCCTGCTCTAGGCTGCGGCCACCAAGGCTTCGGGACCCGTTGCGCGGCGCCGCCATTGAACAGATGCGGCGCCGAAATGGTCCTTGGCTCGTCCGCAGCATTGAACAGATGCGGCGCCGGAAAGCG
>JBFHDX010000050.1:0-26873 GCA_041584475.1 Alphaproteobacteria bacterium | reverse complement strand
CGGCTGCGACCGGGGCGGAGAGCCTCGATCTGTCCGGGAAGACGGTCGAATTCGTGATTCCGTTTTCGGAGTCGGGCGGCTCCGCCAAATGGGCCAACTTCTATGCGCCGCTGCTCAGCGAAGCGCTGCCGGGCAAGCCGACCGTTGTCGTAAAATATATGCCCGGTGCGGGTTCGACGAAGGGAGCCAACTGGTTCCAGCAGCAGACGTACGAGGACGGCGCGTTGATCTTCGGATCGTCGGGCTCGACCCAGTTCCCGTATCTGCTGGGCGATCCGCGCGTGAAATATGAGTACAAGGACTGGAACGTGGTGCTCGCCTCCGGTACCGGCGGCGTGGTCTATCTGCCTCCCGAGATCGCCAAGAAATTCGATGGCGACGCGGACGACCTGAAGGATATCGATTTCATCTGGGGTTCGCAGGGCGCGACCCGCCTGGACCTGGTGCCGCAGCTGGCCTGGGAGATGCTCGGAATGAAGGTCGAGCCGGTCTTCGGCATCAAGGGTCGGGGCGACGGCCGCCTGATGTTCGAGCGTGGCGAAGCCAATATCGATTACCAGACCACGGCCGCATACCTGAAGACGGTCGTGCCGCTGGTCGAACAGGGTCAGGCCGTCCCGATGATGACGTGGGGCGCGCTCGACGCCGACGGTAACATCGTGCGCGACCCGACCTTCCCCGATGTGCCGACGTTCAAGGAGGTCTGCGAGGCGACCAAGGGCTGCGAGACTTCGGGCGATGCCTGGGACGCCTGGAAGGCGTTCTTCATCGCCGGCTTCCCGGCGCAGAAGATGGTCTTCCTGCCCGCCGGTGCGCCCGAGGCGGCGATCGCGACTTACAAGAAGGCGTTCGACGATATCATTGCGCGGGAAGATTTTCCGAAATTGTCCGCCGCCGTGCTCGGCGATTATCCGCAGATGACCGGCAAACAGGCCCAGGCGACGCTCAAACTCGGAACCGAGGTGTCGCCGAAGGCCAAGGCCTACGTTAAAAGCTGGCTCAAAGAACGCTTCGGCGTCGAATTGAAGTAGGCCGCAGGCACGTGCCCTCCGCGCCCCGGCGCGGAGGGTATCGTTCGCGAGATTTCCCAAAGGCGGGTCCATGGACCTCTTATCGACAGCACTGCCGGCGCTGGGCGACGCGCTATCGCTGATATTCCACCCGCAGCAGATCATGTTCCTGTTCGTGGGCGTGTTGCTGGGCCTCTCGGTCGGGGTCTTCCCCGGCCTCGGCGGTATCGCCGGCCTGTCGATGGTGCTGCCGTTCATCTACGGCATGGACCCGGTCTCGGGCCTCGCGCTCATGGTGGGCCTGATCGCCGTCATCCCGACATCCGATACGTTCGCGTCGGTGCTCATGGGGATCCCGGGCTCCTCCGCGAGCCAGGCCACGGTGCTCGACGGCTTTCCGCTGGCGAAGAAGGGCGAGGCGGCGCGCGCGCTGTCGGCGGCCTTCGCCTCGTCGCTTTTCGGTGGCCTGTTCGGCGCATCGATCCTGACGTTCTTCATCCTGATCGCGCGTCCGCTGGTCCTGGCGTTCGGCTTGCCCGAGATGCTGATGGTGACCATCCTCGGACTGTCCATGGTGGCAATCCTGGCAGGCCGCATACCGCTCAAGGGAGTCGCGGCGGCGGGGCTGGGGCTGATGGTGGGCACCATTGGCGAGGCTGCGGCCGGCGGCAGCCTGCGGATGGCGACCTACGACGTTCCGTATCTGGTCGACGGTCTGCAGCTGGTCATCGTCGGACTCGGCATCTTCGCGATTCCCGAAATCGTGGCGCTGCTCCGGCACGATCGGGCAATCTCCAAGTCGGGCGGACTGGGCGCGGGCTGGCTGGACGGTATACGCGACTGGGCATCCAACCTGTTCCTGTCGCTTCGCTGTGCCGTCATCGGCGTAATCGTCGGCATCATCCCGGGTCTCGGCGGATCGGTCGTGGACTGGATCGCCTACGGTCACACCGTCCAGTCAACCAAGGACCGAAGTCGCTTCGGCTCGGGCAACATCCGGGGAGTGATCGGTCCGGAATCCTCGAACAACGCCAAGGAAGGCGGCGGACTCGTCCCGACGTTGATCTTCGGCATCCCCGGCAGCGGCTCGATGGCCGTCTTTCTGGGCGGCCTGGCGCTGCTCGGCTACGACGCGGGCCCGCAGATGCTCCAGAGCGACCTGGACGTGACCTACACGATCGTCTGGTCCCTGGCCTTCGCCAACGTCTTCGGCGCGGGTCTCTGCATCGTGTTCTCGAGCGGGATCGCCCGCCTGACGACGATCCGCTTCACCCTCCTTGGTCCCTTCCTGTTCATGCTGATCTCGTTTGCGGCCTTCCAGTCGACTCAATCGCTCGGGGATCTGGTCGCGCTTTTCGCGGTCGGTCTCCTGGGAATCTTCCTGCGGCGCTTCGACTGGTCGCGTCCGGCGTTCCTGATCGGTTTCGTGCTGTCCAAACAGTCCGAAAACTTCAGCAACATGGCCCACCAGGTCGCCAACGCGAAATTCCGGCAGGGTCTGGAGGCCGGCTTCAGCTATATCGCCTCGCCGATCGTGCTGGTGATCCTCGCCCTGACCATCGTCTCGATCTTCATCGGCGTCCGGCAGGCCAAGCAGATCCTGCCGGAAGGCGACGTTCCCGTCGGCCGCAAAGGCCCGCCGCTCGTCTTCCTCCTTTTCGTGACGGCCTATCTCATAATTGCCTGGGTCGATGCGATGTTGATCGGCCGGCTGAACGACAAGATCTTTCCGGTAGCGGTTTCATCGGTCACGATCGTCTGCTGCCTGCTGCTTCTGATGCGCATGATCCGAGCGCCGGAAACCGACCCCATATTCACGGATCGCGCGGCAGGGGCCGACGAAATCAACGCGACACACGGTCTCTGGGGTACGCTGTCGTGGTTTGCCGGCCTTCTTGTCCTCTCGTCCCTTCTCGGTTTCATACTGGCGCTGGCGATCTTCCTGGTCTCGTTCCTGCGCGTTCGCGCGGGTCTGACCTGGCCGCGCGTCGTAATCATGTCCGCGGCAGGCATCGGTTTCATCATGGCGATGGCGGACTGGCTCCACCGCGACTTCCCGCCGGGACTCCTGCAGGAGCTTGTCCGACTGCCCTGGCCGCTCGGATGACGCATCGATGCGAGGTCCCGTCGATGCGTGCGCGACGCCGGGCCGGGCAACGCAAATGGCGCAGAATGTTGGACTTGGCATGAGGCTGGAATGACGGAACCCAAGGAGCCACGCTGGGCTCAAAAGCTATTCGCCCAGTTGGTCGAGGGCGGCGTTACCTTGTTCACCCACGTCCCGGACGCCGGAAACAAGGCGCTCATTCAGCTGGCGGAACGGAACAACGAAACCGTCGCCTTGCTGCTGTCAACGGAGGAAGAAGGCGTCGGAATCTGTGCCGGCGCCGATCTGGTGGGCGCGCGTGGTGTCGTCTGCATGCAGTCGTCGGGGGTCGGCAACTGCGTGAACCACCTCTCGCTCGTCAAGGGAGGGCGCTTTCCGCTCTTCCTGATCGTCACCATGCGGGGCGATTACGGCGAGATGAATCCCTGGCAGTATCCCATGGGCCAGGCGGTCGACACGGTGCTGAAGGCCATGGGGCTGCTGGTCTTCCGCGTCGATTCCGAGGCGGAACTGCAGTCCGCGACGGGCGCGGCTCTGGCGGCGTGCTTCACGGGCGGCCAAGGGGTCGCGCTGGTGCTCTCGCAGCGCTTCCTCGGCGCCAAGACCTTTTGAGCCGGATCGCATGACGATGGCAGACGCACTGTTGGACCGCCGCGAACTCCTCCCGAGGCTCTTCCCGAACCCCTCCGAATATCTGATCGTATCGGGACTCGCCGGCGCATCGCGCGATGCCGCCGCATTCACGCGCGAAGCGGATAACCTCTTCACGATGGGCGGGGCCATGGGAGCGGCCGTTCCCATCGGGCTGGGAATGGCGCTGTGCGCCCCTGACAGAAAGATCGCGGTCATTACCGGCGACGGCGAACTCATGATGAGCATCGGCAGCCTGGCGACGGTTGCATCCGCCGCGCCGCAAAACCTCTCGATCGTCTGCATCGACAACGGGCAGCACGGTGAGACGGGTGGCCAGAAGGGGCACACGGCCGAGCGCACCGATCTCGAACTGATGGCCAGGGGCGCCGGCATAGCCGCGACGATGGCAATCCGGTGCCCGGAGGAACTGGGAGCGGCGGCGAAATTCCTCGTCGAATCAGTCGCGCCGAGGTTTCTGTGTGCCAGGGTCATGCCTGGCCCCCCCTCCGACTGGAAGCGTGACTGGAACCTGGCGGACTGTCGCACGCGATTCCGGGATGCTCTGCTCGAGCGGGGCTAGGACGCCCTGATCGGTGCGCACGTCTCGGCGATCGAAATCGCCCGCCCGACGGACACGCATCTGACGAGGGACCCAAGCGATCCGACACGGCGTGGACCCGCTCGCCGATCGGCTCCAGCGGTTCGGCGGGCCGCTCCCCGTGGGCAATGCGACGTGTTGGAATGAGGTGGCGCCGATCCTTCTCAGTTCCGCCGCCCGGTCGCCGAGGCGCCGCCACGAACGCGACCGGCCGATTCTCCGCCCGCCCCGTGATCCCGGCGGACCTATCGAATTTCGCCCCTGTGACGTGGCCGCCAATCCAGCATTGCACCGTCGGGCTCGCCGGGCGGCCGCGTCCGCCAAGCTATGCAAAATGCCCCTTGAACGTTCCGATGCATCGCCTGAACCCGTCCTCGAAATCGCCATTCCCGGGGTGGTAGACGCTCTCGAACGAGACGACGCCGTCGTATCCATCCGCGCGCAGCGCCTCGGCCATTGGCTGGAACTGGTCCGCAAGCTGTCCCTTGCCCATCTCGCGAACCTCGAGGGTCGCCCGCGGCGTATCGGCCAGCACGTCCTTGATGTGGATGTGCGCCAGGTACCCATCCCGGATTTCCGCATACCCGTCGGGATAGGCTCGCTCATGCGCCCAGCAGTTGTTTGCCGGGTCCCAGAGGACCCTCAGCGTGTCCCTGGCGTCCAAATCATCGATCAGTCTGCGCGCCGTGTAGCAGGAGTTGACCATCGTCCCGTTGCCGGTCTCGACGTCCAGGGTGACGCCTTCCGACCGGGCCAGCTCCACGGCGGGGGCGATCAACGGCAGTAGCGCATCCCAGGCCCCTTTGGCGACGTTCCACTTTTCCGCGCCGTTCCGGCCCCAGAGGATCATCTCCTTGCGGCCCGACATGATGCGCACCAGGGGCGAGCCAAGCTGGTGCGCGATCTCGATGCAGCGCTTGAGCGTGTCCATATGCCGGGTGTGCAGCGCGTCGCCGGGCGCCGTCGTCATCGGCATGCCGGCGAAGACATGATGGCAGATGTTGGAGACCTTCTTGCCGTGTCGTTCGAGCAGCTCTCTCGCGCGGCGGCGCTCGCCGGTGTCGAGGTCGCCGATCTCCTTGTCCCACAGGAACTGCAGCTCGGCGTAGTCGAGGCCGAACTCGTCCATGACGGTCAAAGCGTGCTCGAAATCGCGACTGATCCCGTCGGTGATGACGCCCAGTTTCATTGCCTGCTCTCCCCGTATCAGCGCTTCAACTCTTCGCCGACGATATCTTCGATGACGCGGGTGACGACCCAATTGTCGCCGTCGGGGTATTTTGTCTTGCCGGCCTGGAACAGCTGCATGGCCGTGCCGGCCGTGAACAGGGGAACCCCGAGCTCGCGTGCCATGTCCATCGCGATGGTCAGATCCTTGTACATGGTGGCGATGTGACTGCCGGTACCGGCGAACCGGCGATCGATGATGTTATCGAGTGCCGTGTTGGAGACGCCGCAGCCCGCGCCCGACGTGCTGACTACGTCGTAGAGCACCTGCCCCCTGACGCCGGCGCGCGCGGCGAGAACCGCGGCCTCGAAGGTCGCGCTGAAGATCGATCCGATCAGGGACTGAAGACAGGCTTTCACGGTCTGGCCCATGCCGGGTGTGTCGCCGACGTGATGGATCGTCTTGCTGACGGCTTCCATTACGGGACGAAACTCGTCCAGTGCCGCCTTGCTTCCCGCGGCCATCATGGTCAGGGTCCCGCCCTGCGCGCCGGGGAAGCCGCCGCTGACCGGCGAGTCGATCAGATGCAGGCCCGAGCCCTCGAGACCGTCCGCGATCTCACGGGCTTCCGCGGGCCTGATGGTCGCGGTCAGGATGACCGCCGAGCCGGGCGCCATCGTCGAGCGCACGCCTTTTTCGCCCAAGATCACGGCTTTCGCCTGGTCGCCGCTCATCACCATCACATAGACCGCGTCCGAATTTCGACCGACCTCGGCGGGGTCGGACGCTGCTTTGCCGCCCATCTCGACGAAATCCCGCATGCGCTTTTCGCTCAGATCGAGGCCGGTCGTCTCGAAACCGCATTTGATCAGGTTCTTGGCCAGGCCGCTTCCCATGTCGCCGAGCCCGATTACGCCGACACGTTTCATGAGCATTTTCCTTCTTCGTCCCAGTCAACTTCGGTTGCATAGGCCGGTCTGCAGCCCTGCTGCCGCATTCGTCGGCCAGGCGTCCAAGCCGGCGGAATCAGGGCCGCCCCGGGCGCGATCCAGGGCTGCCAGAACCTGCATTCGAAAACGCGTGAACGGTCCAGATGACCGATGGTCGCCCGATCGATCGCCGGCGGCGCCGCGGTCGCGAGACCGACGGAATCCGACCTGGAGAGCGGCGCGGCGCTCACGCCGTGTCCGGCAACACGGCCTGGCATTCGATTTCCACCTTCATGCGCGGATCGACCAGAGCCGAGACTTCCACCAGCGTCGACGCAGGACGATGCTCGCCGAAATATGCGATGCGCCGCGGATTGATGGCGGCGCGTTCGGAGATCTCGGTCATGAAGATCTGAACCTTTACGACATGCTCCGGCTTGCCGCCCGCCGCGCGAAGACAGGCATCCAGGGCATCCAATGCGATGTCGAACTGCGCGACCGTGTCGTCCGGGATGGTGCCGTCGGCCCGCATGCCGACCATCCCCGAGACCCACACAAGATTGCCGGCCCGAACCGAATGGCAATAGTGGCTGACCGGCGGCAACTGCCCGTCCACCATATAACGTTCAACCGTCATGTCCCCGTGCTCCGTGATTGGCGCCGGCGGATCCCCGGTCCCGGCGATGATGTTGCGTGACCCCGGCCCGCGAGGGGACGAGCGCTCATCCGCCAGGACGTTGTACAGCGCGCCGAGCCGCATCGACAACACCGACCAACGCCCGCGAGGTTAGGGGTAGCGGGGCATCCGACGGACAGCGGCGCCAATGTTCGACCGGCTGCGGTGCTCGGGCAAGCCGCCGTCCGGCCCGTCCCGCCGGCGACAAGAAGTGCCCCAAGTCGATGTCATAAGGGGTTTCCATATATCCCAGAATTGTCTTGTCGTGCCATTTGCTCATGATCTACGTTGTGGCCTCCAAGGTAAGAAACCTTTAGGAACAAAAAATAAGCGCACCTTCCGGGTGCCTGGCTTCAACAGTGGGAGACAACGATGAATTACCTGAAACCGGCACTGGTCGCCGTGGCGGCGACCGGCGTGATGGCCGGCGCAGCGCTTGCCGAGACGACAAAGCTCCGCATCCAGACGCACTACGCACCTGAGACGGTGTCCGGCAAGCTGGCCGCGCAGTTCGTGGACGACGTGCAGGTCATGTCAAATGGCGAAATCCAGATCGAGATGTTCTATGCGTCGTCCGTCGTGAAGTCGGTGGAGACCTTCGACGCGGCCGCTACCGGCATCCTCGACTGCGACATGACCGGCGGCGCCTACCAGACCGGCAAGAATCCCGCGTTCCAGTTCGTCGGCGACATCATGGGCGGTTACGACACGCCCTACCAGCAGCTCTCATGGCTGTACCAGGGAGACGGCTTCGCTGCAGCGGACAGCCTCTACAACAAGTATGGAATGAAGCTTGTCGGCTGGTGGGTCTACGGTCAGGAGTCCCTGTCTTCGAGCAAGCCGATCGCGGGCCCAGCGGATCTCAAGGACTGGAAATTCCGCTCACCGCCAGGCCTGGAAACGGAGATCTTCGCGAATCTCGGCGCCAAGCCGATCGTGATGGACTTCACCGAGATCTTCACGGCGCTGGAAACCGGCATCATCGACGGTGCAGATGCGTCGGGCATCGCCAACAATGTCGGCCTCGGACTCTACGACATCGTCAAACACGCCAATTATCCGGGCTTCCATTCCATGCCGTCCGACCACCTCGCCTGCAACAAGGCGAAGTGGGACGCGATGCCTGCGCATCACCGCCGCATCATGGACACGGCGATGCAGAAACTGGCGCTGCAGACGGCGTTGACCTTCGAGGTCAAGAACGCCGAGGCCGTGGCGATGCTCCAGGAGAAGGGCGTGAAGATCTACAACTGGTCGGAGGAAGACCGCGCCACCTTCCGCGCCGCGGCGCAGAAGGCCTGGGACGGCTGGGCTGCGAAGACGCCCGAGGCCGACGCCCTGGTCAAGAGCCACCGAGCCTATCTCAAGAAACTCGGCCTGATCCAGTAATCGCGGGACAAGGTCGCTGCGGGTCCTACGGGACCCGCAGCCCTTCTCTTGTGTTGCCCGGGCTTGTCGGGAGGAAGCCATGGTCGAACACGAGCGCACGGGGCCGGTCGATCTGGTGACATGGGCGTTCAGCCGCGTCGCGATGTGGGCGCCAGCCTTCGTCGTCGCGATCATGTTCTACGAAGTCGTCATGCGCTACGTCTTCGTGAAGCCCACGCTGTGGGTCAACGAAATGTCGCTGTGGGTGGCCGGCGCCATCTATCTGACCGCCGGCCTCTACGCCATGCAGCAGCGCAGTCATATCCGCATCTTTATCCTGTATGACGCGGTGCCGCGCTGGCTTCAGAAGGTCTTCGACATCGTATCCGCGCTGTGCATCTGGATGTTTGTCGGCGCCGTTATCTGGGGCGGATACGGCGAAGCGTACGCCAAACTGATGCGGTGGGAACGCTTCGGCACGGCATGGGATCCGCCGCTTCCCGCGACCATCAAACCATTGATATTGCTAACACTGGTGCTCCTGGCGCTCCAGGTGCTGTCGAACCTGGTCCACGACTGGAACCGCCCGCCCGAACACCACACGCCGGTAGACGAGTTCGACATCCCGCCCGATCCGGTGCCGTCCGGCGATCCGACCACGCGGCCCGATCCGGACGCATCCTGAGTCCCGGACGTTCGCATGGACATCGGCGTGATCTCGCTCATTCTGCTGTTCGGCATGCTGGCGCTGCTGGCGATCGGCATGCCGCTCGGGTTCGCGTCGGGCTTTCTCGCTGTCGTCGTCCTGGTATTGAAGTTCGGCCCGGATCTCCTGTTCTCGAACTTCGGAACCGGGCCGCTCAACATTCTGGCGCAGCGCATCTACGGCGTGACAACCGAGTATGTCCTGATATCGGTGCCGTTGTTCATTCTCATGGCGACATTGCTGGAGCGATCGGGCATCGCGCGCGACATGTACTCCAGCCTCAACACCTGGCTCTCGCGCACGCGTGGCGGCATCGCGATCGTCACGGCGCTGATGGCGATCGTCATGGCGGCGATGTCGGGCATCATCGGCGGCGAGGTGGTGCTGCTCGGCCTCATCGCGCTGCCGCAGATGCTGCGGCTGGGCTACAACCAGAACCTTGCCGTCGGCACCATCTGCGCCAGCGGATCGCTCGGTACCATGATCCCGCCCTCGATCGTGCTGATATTCTATGGCCTCATTACCGAGACCTCGATCCACGCGCTGTTCAAGGCCGCGTTCATACCCGGCTTCATCCTGGCCGGCTGCTACATCGTCTACATCATCGTCCGCACGCGGCTGCACCCGGAGCAGGCGCCGTTGCCCGAACGGGGCGACGACGAGATACCGCTGGTGGACAAGAGCAAATGCTTCGTGACCTTCGTCGGGTGGCTGGTTGCGATCTGGGGCGGCGGGGCGCTGGTCCATGCCGCGGCGACCGAGGTGCAGAACGCGCTGGGCCTGCTCAAACCGGACGACTACGACCCGTATTCGCTGGCACAGATCTCGCGCTATGGCGGCATGCTGGCCGCGGGCCTTATCGGCACCCGGTTCCTGTTCGGCAAAGAGATCGTCGTCACGGCCTGGAGCATGAGCAAGGGCCTGATCGCGCCGCTGCTGGTCGTGGTCGTCGTGCTGGGCTCGATCTATGGCGGGATCACGGGCATCACCGAGGCGGCCGGCATGGGAACCGTGGCCGTCCTGTTCCTGATCTGGCTGCGCGGCGAATTCTCGGTCACGCTCGTACGCGAGGCGCTGATGCGGACCTTCCGGTCGACGGGCACGATCATTTGGGTCACCTTCGGCGCGACGGCGCTTGCCGGCGCCTACACGATCGCCGGAGGCCCGACCTACGTGGCCAATCTGATCGTCGGCTCCGAACTGCCGACGCTCGGCATCCTCATGATGATGATGCTCATCTTTCTGTTTCTCGGCGCCTTCATGGACTGGGTCGGGATCGTGCTGCTCGTCATGCCGGTGTTCCTCCCCATCGTGCTCAAGCTCCCGGTTGCGGAGCTCGGCTTGCTGGCTCCGCTCGTCAACGATCCGCGCTTCGTCTCGGTGTGGTTCGGCATCCTGTTCTGCGTCAACATGCAGGTATCGTTCCTGTCGCCGCCGTTCGGCCCGGCCGCGTTCTATCTGAAATCGGTGGCGCCGGCGCACATCACGCTGCCGGACATCTTCAGGGGCTTCCTGCCGTTCATCTGCATCCAGATCGTCGTGTTGATGCTGATCCTGTTCTTCCCCGAACTGACCATGATCTTCCGGTAAGCTGGCGTTGCCGGACGGGGGACCCAAATGGCGATCATCGAGCATCTGAAGGTCGGCTTCTACAGGCTGCCGCTGAGGGAGGTTCTCGTCGACGCGACGCATGGTGAACACCATGTCTTCGAGCTGATCACGATCGAGATCTCGGACGCCGACGGCGCGACGGGAACCGGATACACCTTCACCGGCGGTCACAACGGCGGCGCCATCTTCGACGTCGCGTCCCGGGAGCTGCCGCCCGTCGTCGTCGGCGCGGACGCCGACCGGATCGAGCATCTGTGGAACAAGGTCTGGTGGACATCGCATTACGGCGGGCGCGGTGGTCCCACGGTGCTGGCGCTATCGGCGTTCGACATCGCGCTCTGGGACCTCAAGGCCAAGAAGGCGGTGATGCCGCTTTGGAAGCTGCTCGGCGGATTCGATCCCGCCGTCCCCTGCTACGCCGGCGGCATCGATCTCCATCTGACCCCGGACCAGCTGCTCGAACAGTCCGAGCGCAACATCGAACGCGGGTTCCGGGCATTGAAAATGAAGGTCGGGCGGGACACGCTCGCCGAGGACGTCGATAAGCTTGCCGCCATGCGCGATCATTTCGGCGACGGGTTTCCGCTGATGGTGGACGCCAACATGAAATGGTCGGTCGCCGACGCGATCCGCGCGGCGCGGGCGTTTCAGCCCTATCAGCCCGTCTGGCTCGAGGAGCCGATCATCCCCGACGACCTGGAGGGGCACGCGAGGGTCGCGGCCGAGGGCGGGCTGCCGATCGCAAGCGGCGAGAACATGCGGACGATCTGGGAATTCCACCATGCCATAACGGTCGGCAAGATCGCCTACCCGGAACCGGACGTCACCAATTGCGGTGGCGTGACGCCGTTCATGAAGGTCGCGCACCTCGCCGAAAGCTTCAATCTTCCCGTGACCTCCCACGGCGCGCACGATATCACGGTCCATCTCCTCGCGGCCGTGCCGAACCGGTCGTATCTCGAGGCCCACGGCTTCGGCCTCGACGACTATATCGAAGAACCGGTAAGGATCGTCGATGGCAAGGCGCTCGCCCCCGACCGACCCGGCCACGGCGTCGTCTTCGACTGGCCGGCGCTCGAGAAGTTGCGCGCGGATGCCTGAAGGATGCCGCACGTGCAATCGTCCAATGCCCGCCGGGACGACCCTGCGGGCGGGGCTGATCGGCGAACACATCCAGGCAACGCGGCTGCCGGAGGCGCTCCGCATGATGTGCGACGAAGCGGGAATCGAACTTGCGTTCGAGCTGATCGACACCGCGCCGCTCGCCGAATTCGATTTCGTCGCGCAGGTGGGCGAGCTGGTCGAGGCGGGATGGACCGGCGTGACGGTGACCCACCCATACAAGATCGATGCGGCGAGACTCGCCGGCGCCGGCATGACCGGAGAGGCCGCCGGTCTCGATGCCGCCAACACGCTGGTGTTCGACGACCCGATCAAGGGATTCAATACCGATTACACAGGCTTCCTGGGAGCCTGGCGCCACCGCATGGGGACCGATGATCCCGGTCGCGTGGCCATGGCCGGGGCGGGCGGTGTCGCACAGGCGATCGGCCCGGCGCTGATCGCACTGGGCGCCCGCAGCATCGATCTCTGGGACATCGTGCCAGGCAAGGCGCAGGCCCTTGCCGAGAAGCTCGGGTCGAGGGCGCAGGTGGTGCCGGTGGATGAGGTGCCGCAGGCGGTCCGGCAGGCGGACGGTCTGGTGAACGCAACGGCGCTCGGCATGGCGGCGTATCCCGGTTCGTCGATTGCGCCCGAACTCCTGAGCGGTCAGCGTTGGGCGTTCGACGCCGTCTACACGCCGACGAACACGGTCTTTCTGGCGGCGGCCAAGGTCGCCGGTTTGATGACCATCAGCGGCTTCGACCTGTTCCGGCATATGGCCGTCGGTTCGTTCGAGGCCTATACAGGCATTCGTCCGGACGCGGAAGCGACGCTCGCAAGGCTTGTTGCGCTGCAGCCCGACCGATAGCGGCGTTTCGCCCGGGCACGCTGTTACGAGGAACGGATCATGGTGAAGCGAGAGGCGCTCAACGAGGACCAGATCGGCTTCTACGATGCGCACGGCTATCTGGTGCTGGAACGACGGATACCGGCTGAAATCATCGCCGCCATACGGGGCGAGATCGCGCGCTTCGTCGAGGAGGCGCGCGCCATCGCGGAGTCGAACGACCGCCTCGATCTGGAGGACAGTCACACGCCGGAAGAGCCCCGGGTTCGGCGCATCAAGCTGCCGCACGCCACCAGCGAGGTCGTAAGGTCGCTGCTGTATTCCGATCACGTTCTGGCCCCGGTGCGGGATCTCATCGGGCCCGATCTCCGGATCCACAGCTCCAAGCTCAATATGAAATCCGCCGGCTACGGCGCGGCTGTCGACTGGCATCAGGATTTCGCCTTTTATCCGCACACCAACGACGATGTGCTGGCGGTCGGCGTGATGGTCGACGACATGGGGCACGAGAACGGCCCGCTGATGGTATTTCCCGGCAGCCACAAGGGACCGATCCACGATCATCACGTCGACGGCGTGTTCGCCGGCGCCATTGACCTCCGCGCCAGCGGTTTCGAGAGCGCCGACGCCGTGGGATTGACCGGTCCCGCGGGCTCGATCTCCATCCATCACGCCCGCATCGTCCACGGGTCGGCACCGAACAGGTCGGATCGCGACCGCCGGCTGCTGTTCTACGAGATAACGGCCGCGGACGCGTTTCCGGTGATGGGCGCGATGACGCGGTTCGACGGCATCGAGGACTACGATTCGCGGATGCTCTGCGGTAAGTCTACGCTGGAGCCCCGGCTCGAGACCGTGCCGGTGCGCATTCCGCAGCCGCAGCCGGCGACGAACAGGTCGATCTATGAGATCCAGTCCCGCTCGACGCGTCGCGCTTTCGAGACCGCAGCGGAGGAATAGGACGAGGACAGCATGACGAAACCGGCGATCGGATTTATCGGCCTCGGCCTGATGGGCTCGGCCATGTGTGAGCGCCTGCTCGATGTCGGCTATCCGCTGACGGTGATCGGGCACCGCGCACGGAAAAACGTCGAGAAGGCGGTGGCGCGCGGCGCGACGGAGGTCGGGACGGCGCGCGAGCTGGCGCAACGAAGCGATATCGTCATGCTCTGTGTCGATACGTCCGCCTCGGTAGAGGCGCGGATGTATGGCGACGACGGCGTGATCGCCGGGCTGGAAAAGGGCGCCGTGGCGATCGATTTCGGCACGTCGCTGCCGGCGTCGACCCGATCGATCGGCGAGGCGGTGGCCGCAGTCGGGGCGTCCTATCTCGATGCACCGCTGGGCCGGACCCCGGCCCATGCCCTCGAGGGCAAGCTCAATATCATGTGTGGGGGGGACGAGGCGGCGTTCGGCAAGGCGAAACCGGTTCTCGAAGAATTGGGCGAGAACGTGTTCCATCTTGGCGGGCCAGGCGCCGGCCACACGGTCAAGCTCATCAACAATTTCTATGGCATGACGGTCGCCAACGCGATGGCCGAGGCGTTCGCAATGGCGGATGCCGCCGGTGTCGACCGGCGCACCCTCTACGACGTGATGTCCAGCGGACCGCTGCATTCGGACATGATGGATTTCGTCAAGGCCTATGCCGTCGACGGCCGGCCCGATGCACTGGCTTTCGCGGTGAAGAACGCGCGGAAGGATCTGGGCTACTACGGCCGCATGGCGGAAGCCGCGGGGGCCGATACGATCATGTCCCGATGCACGAACCAGGCCCTGGAGCAGGCGGACGAGGGCGGATTCGCCGATCGCATGGTTTCCGAGATGGTGGATTTCTTCGCGCAACGATTTGCCGGCGGGCGAGGCGCGTGATCCCGGCGGCAACATCGTGACCGGGCTTGAAGCCCAGGCGACCGAAGACCGCCCGATGCTCGGCATCGGGCTCATGCTCGTCGCCTGGCTCGTCTTCTCCTGCATCGATACCAGCGCGAAATGGCTGGCGCTCGCGGGCATTCCGGCGCTGCAGCTGTCGTTCATGCGCTATGCCGGGCATTTCGTCATCTCCCTGTTCCTGATCGGGCGCGGCGGGCTGCAGCTTGGCCGGTTCGCCAGCAGGCAGCTGCTCCTGGTCGTCGTCCGCGGCACGTTGCTGATGTGCGCAACCGTCCTGAACTTCATCGCCCTGCGGTATCTGCCGTTGACGCTGACCTCGACGATCCTGTTTTCGGCTCCGATCATCATTTGCACGTTCTCCTGGCCGCTGCTTGGCGAGCGCGTCGGTATCTGGCGCTGGTCGGCGATCGTCGCCGGCTTTTGCGGCATTCTCATCGCCATCCGGCCCGCGAACGAGAGTTTTCACTGGGCGGTGTTCCTGTCGCTCGGTGCCGCCTCCTGTTTCGCCATGTATTCGATTCTGACCCGCAAACTGGCCGGCGTTGTCGCGACCGACACGATGCAGTTCTATTCGGGCCTGATCGGAACCGTCGTCCTGGCACCATTCGCCTTCGCCGAATGGCAGGCCCCGGCGGGTGGCGTCGGCTGGGTCCTGATGGTCATGCTCGGTGTCTGGGGCTGGCTCGGTCATCAGCTGCTTACCCGGGCCCACGGCTACGCGCCCGCGAGCACGCTGACGCCGCTCAGCTACTCCTTCATCCTCTACCTGACCGCCTGGAGCCTTCTCGTGTTCGACCAGCTGCCCGATCGCGGGACGATCGCGGGTGCGCTGCTCATTGTCGCGGCGGGGCTGATCATCTGGTTCCGGGAGCGGAGATCGAGCCTCGGTCGGGTTGAACCCGCATTGACCGAGCTCCCGGTCCCGGGTGGTCGGCGCCGGTAGGATGTGGCCCGGCGGCGCGCCGACCGACCGATTCGACACGAACGGGAGCAAGACGATGAAACGCAGTCTGCTGCTTATCGGTGGCGCCACGCCGCGCATGATGGAGCGGTTCTCCGATCACTTCGTCGTTCACGAACTCGCCGAGATCGAAGATCCCGAGGCATTCATCAGGGAGACGGGGGCAACGATCGAAGCGATCGCCACCAACGGCCATGATGGCGTGAAGCCGGAACTCATGGCCTCGCTCACGAATCTGAAGGTGATCTCGTGTTTCGGCGTCGGCTACGACGCGATCGACGCCAAGCGTGCGGCGCAGCGCGGTATCATGGTGACGCATACGCCGAACGTGCTCAACGACGACGTGGCCAATACGGCGATCATGCTCATGCTTGCCGTCAGTCGCAGGCTGGTCCGCGACGACGCCTGGGTGCGCTCGGGCAAATGGAAAAGCCAGGGCGCCGCGCCGCTGACCCGCTCGATCGAGAAGAAACCGGTGGGGATTCTGGGCATGGGAAGGATCGGGCGGCGCATCGCCGAGAAGCTGCAGGCCTTCGACTGCGATGTGTCCTATCACAGTCGGCGGCGGAATCCCGATGTTCCTTACCGCTATTTTGCCGATCTGATCGAGATGGCCCGAGCCGTCGACCATCTCGTCGTCATCACGCCCGGCGGTCCGGACACGTTGCACCTGGTCGACCGGCCGGTGATCGACGCGCTGGGGCCGGAGGGCACGCTGATCAACGTTGCGCGCGGTTCCGTCGTCGATGAGCCCGAACTCGTCAAGGCGCTCGAGGAGGGCAGGTTGGGGGGTGCCGGGCTCGACGTATTCGAAAACGAACCCGACGTGCCGTCGTCACTGATCAGCATGACGAACGTCGTCCTCACGCCCCATGTCGGAAGCGCGACGGTCGAGACGCGTCAGGCCATGGGCGATCTTACCGTGGAGAATCTCGTCCGCTTCTTCGGCGAGGGGAAAGTCACGTCGCCGGTGCCGGAATGTGCGCATCTGGACGGTGCGTGAGAGCCGCGGCGCGCCGCCTGGTGCATTGTCCGATTGGTTCGCTCGAGCCCGCTCCTCCACCCGGTCACCCATGGCATACGATACCGTCGGTTGGCCGGGTGGCGGAGCGGGCCGGTGCCGGATCCACCTAAGTGGATGATGTACTGGAGCCGATTTTGCCTCACAACGCCGGACGAGCCCGTGTAGCATAGCGGCGATCGTCCAACCGCTGGCGGAGGTGTCCATGCCCGAGACTCGGCCTGATCGCGTCCTGCTGACCGGCGCCGCCGGCGGCGTCGGGACGGTGCTGCGCAACGGCCTGGCCGGCCGCTACCCGGTCCTGCGCGTTTCGGACGTCGCTCCGCTGGGCGATCCGAGGGAGGGCGAGGAGGTCGTTCACGCCGACATTCGAAAACCCGATGAAGTCGACCGGATGGTGGAGGGCGTCGATTCGATCGTCCACCTCGGCGGCATCCCCGTCGAGGACAGCTGGGAGAACATCCTCGAGACCAATATCGTCGGCTGCTACAACGTCTTCGAGGCGGCCCGACGGCACGGCGTCAAACGGATCGTATTCGCCAGTTCCAATCACGCTATCGGCTTCTATCGGCGGGGCCGGCGCATCGACTCCTCGGTGCCGAAGCGTGCGGACAGCCGCTACGGGCTGAGCAAGGCGTTCGGCGAGGACCTCGGCAGTCTCTACGCCGACAAGCACGGAATCGGCGTCATGGCGATCCGGATCGGCAGCTGCCTCGAACGACCCCCGAACGAGCGCATGCTGTCCACCTGGATCAGCTACCGAGACATGGTCCAGCTCACGCGGGTCGGCCTCGAAACCCCCGACCTGCACTTCGCCGTCGTCTATGGCGTCTCGAACAACAGGCGGGGCTGGTGGGACAATTCCGTGGCGTTTGAGCTGGGTTACCGTCCGCAGGACGATTCCGAGATCTACGCCGACGAGATCCTGGCCTTGGACCCGCCGGAGGACGCGGACGAAATAGCCCTGCAGTTCCAGGGCGGCGTCTTCGTCTCGGCCGAATTCGACGGCGACGTCTCGAAGCTGTAAGGCGGCGGTACTTCGCTGCCAACCTCGAACGCGGGGTCCGGCGGCGGACGAGCGTTCGGGCCCGACGGTCCGGCGCGCCGCCGAGAAGCCGTTTAGGACTGCGCAATGGCGGGAGAACGATGATCAAGAACGGACTGAAGACACTCTGGAGCAATGGCGACCCGGCCCTCAATGCCTGGCTTTCGATCTCCAGCGCCTTTTCCGCCGAGATCATGGCGGCGCAAGGCTATGACAGCGTCACCGTCGATCTGCAGCATGGCGTCATCGACTACGCCGGTGCCGTGACCATGTTGCAGGCCGTCCGCGCCAGCGGCGTGACGCCGTTGGCCCGGGTGCCGTGGCTCGATCCCGGTGCGATCATGAAGGTTCTGGACGCCGGGGCGTACGGCGTCATCTGCCCGATGGTCAATACGCGCGAGCAGGCCGAGCGACTGGTTTCCTACATGCGTTACCCGCCTGACGGGACGCGCAGTTTCGGCCCGACGCGCGCCAATTTCTCCGCCGGCGCCGGCTACGCCTCCGAAGCCAATAACGAGATCCTCTGCATCGCGATGATCGAGACCGCGGTGGCGATGGAAAACCTGGAGGAGATCGTGTCGACCCCCGGCCTGGACGCCGTCTACATCGGGCCGGCTGACCTGGCGCTCGGCATCACGAACGGCCGCCTCGGGCCCGGATTCGACTGGGAGCAGCCGGAATTGGTCACGGCGATCAAGAAGATCCTCGCCGCCGCAAAAGGCGCCGGAATTCGCGCCTGCCTGCACTGTGGAAGTCCCGAATACGCGGCCAAGGCGATCGGCTGGGGCTTCGACCTTACGACCATATCCAACGACGTTCGCCTGCTGGTCGGCGCCGCCGCGTCGACCGTCGCCCGGTTTCGCGAACTGACGGGAAGCGGAGAGAAGACGGGAGCGGCCGGGACGGAACGTCCCTGAGGAACCGCGCGGTCTTTCGACCGTCGCGGCGCCGCAAACAGCGTGCTTAAGGGCGGCGGCATCCATCGGGTGAACACGGCGTCGAACGGTGCGTTCGCCACGACCGCATCCGTATGCGAGCCGGCCGCGAACCAACTTTTCGGGGGTGGAAGTGCCACAACGACGCAAGAAGAAGCCCGAGGACCTGCGCAGCTACCGCTGGTTCGGCGCGCGCGACCTGCGATCCTTCGGCCACCGCTCGCGCGCCAAGCAGATGGGGTACGGTCGCGAAGACTGGGCGGGCAAGCCGGTGATCGCCATCGTCAATACCTGGAGCGACATCAACCCGTGCCACGCCCATTTCCGACAGCGGGTCGAGGAGGTCAGGCGCGGCGTCTGGCAGGCTGGCGGCTTTCCGGTGGAGTTGCCGGCGATGTCGCTGTCGGAGCCCTTCGTCAAGCCGACGACGATGCTCTACCGCAACCTGCTGGCGATGGAGACCGAGGAGTTGCTGCGCAGCCATCCCGTCGACGGCGCCGTCCTGCTCGGCGGCTGCGACAAGACCACGCCGGCGCTGCTCATGGGCGCCCTCAGCACCGATCTTCCGGCGATCTTCGTGCCCGCCGGGCCGATGCTGCGCGGCAACTGGCGCGGTCGGCCCCTCGGTAGCGGAAGCGATACCTGGAAGTACTGGGCCGAACTGCGGGCCGGGAATATCGACGAAGCGGCGTGGGAGGAAATCGAGGACGGCATCGCCCGATCGCCGGGGCACTGCATGACCATGGGGACCGCCTCGACGATGACCTCGGTAGCCGAAGCGCTTGGCCTGACCCTGCCCGGCGCCGCCTCGATCCCCGCCGCGGATTCCAATCATTCGCGCATGGCGGCCCGCAGCGGTCGCCGGATCGTCGAGATGGTGTGGCAGGACCTCAGACCCTCCAGCCTGCTGACCGACGCGTCCTTCGACAACGCCATTACGGTGGACATGGCGCTCGGCGGCTCCACGAACGCCATCGTGCACATCGTCGCCATGGCGCGGCGCGCCGGGATCGGCCTGACGATCGACCGCTTCGACGAGCTGTCGCGGCTGGTGCCGGTTATCGCCAACATACGACCGTCGGGCAGCTACCTGATGGAGGATTTCTACTACGCGGGCGGGCTGCGCGCCCTGCTCGCCGAACTCGGGGACCTGCTCGACCGCGGGCAACGCACCGTTAACGGCCGGACCCTGGGAGAGAACATCGCGGACGCCAAAATCTGCGACACCGACGTCATCCGGTCGCTAGCGAACCCGGTCTCGCCGCCCGGCAGTACCGCCGTGCTGCGCGGCAATCTGGCGCCCGAGGGCGCGGTCATCAAGGCCTCGGCGGCCGAGCCGCGGCTGTGGCAGCATACCGGCCCGGCGGTGGTGTTCGAGGACCACAACGATATGGCCGCACGCATCGACGACCACGACCTGCCGGTAACGAAGGAGTCGGTGCTTGTGCTCAAGAACGCGGGGCCGCTCGGCGGACCGGGCATGCCGGAGTGGGGGCAGCTGCCGATTCCGGCAAAGCTGCTCGAGCAGGGCGTGCGCGATATGGTCCGCATCTCCGACGCGCGCATGAGCGGTACGAGCTACGGAACCTGCGTGCTGCACGTCTCACCCGAGTCCTTCGTCGGCGGGCCGCTGGCGCTGGTCCGCGACGGCGATCCGATCCACCTCGACGTTCCAGGGCGCAGGCTGGAAATGCGCGTGGACGAGGCGGAGCTGGCGCGCCGGCGTGCCGAGTGGACACCGCCGAAACCGCGCTACGGCCGCGGCTACGGCGCCCTGTTCTCGAGACATGTGAGCCAGGCCCACGAAGGCTGTGACTTCGATTTCCTGGAGACGGGGGCGGGCGAACCCGTTCCGGAACCGGAGATCCACTGATCGGGAGGGGCGCGCGCCGCGGACCCGCAGAGGGGCTACACGTCGTCCAGTGTTGTCCGCCGGACGACGGCGTCGCTCCGCTTGACCAGGTCGGGCAGCAGCCGTGTCCCGAGCCCGGCACCGGTCAGCGCATGGACGTACCCCTCTTCGATGCGCGGCAGGTCGGTCACCAGCTCCGTGTACCAGCCCGTGTAGAACGCGCGGACCGATTCCTGGATCAGCGCGTTGGGTGCATTCAGCGAGAGATGGACGGAGGCGGCGAAGACGACCGGGCCGGTACAGTCGTGCGGCGCGACCGGCACGTGATGCGCCTCGGCCAGCGTCGCGACCTTCTTGCCCTCGGAGAGGCCGCCGACCCAGCCGAGGTCGGGCATGGCGATGCCGATGGCGCCACGGGCAAGGAACTCGCGAAAGGCGAAGCGGGTCGCGAGAGTCTCGCTGGCCGTGATCGGCACACGTGTCGACGCTGCCAGTTCGGCGAGCGCCTCGGCATTGTTCATCTTGATCGGATCCTCGAACCAGTACGGCTCCAATTCCTCCAGCGCAGAGATGATCCGCTTCGCCGTCGGCAGGTTCCACAGGGAGTGGAATTCGACCATGATGTCCATGCGGTTGCCGACGGCCCCGCGGATCCTGCGGAACGGCTCCAGCGCTCGATCGAGATCGGGACCCGAGATGTAGGTCCCGTTCGACGCTTCGGCGTAGGGGTCGAACGGCCAGATCTTCATGCCGGTGATACCCTGCTCGAGCAGGCTTTCGGCGAGCTCGTCGGCGCGGTGCAGGAAACCGTCCAGATCCTCGTAGGGACCGGCGGCGGACTCGCCTTCCAGCCCCCAGTTCCCGATCGACTGGCCGGATTCGTCGCGCACGTAGCGATAGCCGGCGCAGGTGTTGTAGGTGCGGATTCGCTCCCGCGTGAGGCCGCCGAGCAGCTGGTGCACGGGCTGCCCGGTGGCCTGTCCGAGGATGTCCCACAACGCGATGTCGACCGCCGAAAGCCCGCGCATCTCGGCACCGCTCGACGCGAACCCCAGATATGTGCCGCGCAGCCTGTGCGAGTGCCAGTCGATGCGCAGCGGGTCCTCACCCAGCAGCAGCGGCGCTGCCGTGTCGTGAAGATAGGCCGTCGTCGGGCCGGCGCCGAAGAAACTCTCGCCGAGGCCGGTCAACCCCTCGTCGGTGTGGACGTGAAGCCAGACGAGGTTTGGGAATTCCCTCAGCTGGATGGTTTCGAGCGCTGTGATCTTCACGGTCCCGATCCCCGTTTCAGCATGCCGATTGCGGGCGGCTCCCGATCCCGGACAGCTTGCCCGCGCACCGGGGCGCCGAGTTGTCTTCGGATAGCGCTTATGGCACGCTTCCCGTCGTGGTACCACCTCGCCTTGTTGCCGCCATCCCGAGCTCGACTCGGCGGCTTGGTCTAACCATCGGAGTCGCGATCATCAGCCTTCCGTCGGATCAGTCTGGCGCCGCGCCTTCTGGAAACCGGATCGAAGCCGGGCGTTCCCGCCCGGGGCGGGGGCCATGGACGAGGTGATCCGGCACGCGCGCATCGATCTTGCCGCCGCCTTGCGACTGGCGGCGCGCTACGATTTCAGCGAGGGTGTCTGCAATCACTTCAGCTACCAGATTCCCGGTGACGACGAGCGATTCCTGATCAATCCGCACGGTATCCACTGGTCGCTCATGCGGGCCAGCGACCTGCTGCTGATCGACGGCGAGGGCAACGTCCTGGAAGGCGATCATCCGTTGGAGAGGACCGCCTTCTGCATCCATTCCGAAGTGCATCGTCGACATGCCCGGGCGCGCTGCGTGCTGCACACCCACATGGTCTGGGCGACGACGCTGACCACGCTCGAGAACGGCCGGCTGCAGCCGGTAACCCAGAACGCGCTGCGCTTCTTCGGCGATATCGCCTATGACGACGGTTACAACGGCGTCGCCGACAGTGTCGCCGAGGGTCGGCGCATCGCCGACGGGCTGGGCGAAAAGCGGATCCTGTTCATGGCCAATCACGGTGTGATGGCCGTGGCGGAAACGATCGCGGAGGCGTTCGACGATCTCTATTACCTCGAGCGGGCCTGCCAGGTGCAGGTGATGGCGATGCAGACGGGGCGGCCGCTGAAGCATGTCGGCGACAACGTGGCGCAGCATGCGCACGACGGCATCCGGGGTTTCGCTGCCGACTACGCCGCCAAGCATTTCGCGGCTTTGAAGGCGGTACTGGACCGCGACTCGCCCGACTACGCCAGTTGATCGGCGGGCCGGTGCCGGTTCCACGTAACTAGATGATGGACTAGGTGGACAGTACGCGCTCGCCACCGCCGGCGGCGGCCTCGGTCACGGCGAGCGTCGCCTCGAGCGTCCGCGCCGCGTCGCGGGCCGTGATCAGCGGTTCGGCCCGCCCCCGAACGACGTCGGCGAAGTGAGCGACCTGCAGGCGAAGCGGATCCGCCTCCTCGACGACGAGCCGCTCCTCCGACAGTGGCGACTCCCAGCTCTGCGCGCCCTCGTGCCGCCACGTGCGCATCGAGGGCACGGCGAGGGCCGCGTCCGTTCCCGCCAACAGGTAGCAGTCCTGTCCGGTCTTCGGGTAGGTGTGCGACGTCTGCTCGCCGGCGGTCAGCTCCCAGCTCCAGGGAGCGGCAACGGTATCCGACAGCACGACCGTCCCGAGCGCGCCGCCGCGGAAGCGCAGCAGCAGGGCTGCCGTGTCCTCGACGGCGAAGCCCCGGCGCGCACCCGACGTCATCGCCTGTACCGCTTCGATGTCGCCTGCGATGAAGCGCAGATTGTCGATATCGTGGATCAGGTTGATCAGGATCGGCCCGCCGCCCGGCTCACGCCGCCAGGCGACATCGAAATAGGCGTCCGGCTTGTGCACCAGCCAGGTGGCGGACACGGCCGTCAGGCGGCCGAGCGCGCCGGACCGGACGATCTCCCGGGCCTTGCGGACGATCGGATTGTGGCGCCGGTGATGCCCGACCAGCACCGGGACCGCCGCCGTCTCGGCGGCGTCGGCCAGCGCCAGGGCCGACTCCAGCGTATCGGCGATCGGCTTTTCGACGAGCACGGGAATGCCGCGTTCCACGCAGACCATGGACAACGGCACGTGGAGGGCATTGGGCGTCGCGTTGATCACGCCCTCGGGCGCGAGCTCGTCGAGCATCGTCGCGAGATCGGTGAAGCGAGGAAGCGACCACTCCGTCGCCGCCGTCGCGCCGGCGGGTGCCGGGTCCACGACCGCCACCGCCTGGCAGGACGGTTCCGCCGAGATGGCCTGCAAGTGCCTGCGGCCGATCTGTCCCGCCCCGACAACCGCCAGGCGTACCGGATTCCCTGCCGACATCCGCATCTCCTTCATATTCATGCCGGCGGCGAGACATCGAGCAGCGCCGGCGACGAGCCCCAGAAGGCGCATGTCCCGGGCAATCGTCAACCCCCTGACGATCGCCTCGGGCTCGATACCGTGCGTCCGGCCATGCGGAATCGACACATTGCAGAAGTCGGCTAGTAGCAGCGCCGTGGTCGCCGGTTGCCCCGAAATCCTGTCCGGACCGCCGGTCTTTGCTATATGCTGGACACGTAGCGGCAGGGAGAAAAATCGCGCGGAGCGTCGAGAAGCCGCGCAACAGCTATGCGTCAGTGGGTAAAAGGGCTTGCGCTTGGCGTCGCAACCGGCGTGGGCGGTGCGGCGCTCGGAACCCTGCCTCTCGGCGAGGAATTCGAGAGGAAGGTCGCCCTCCCCTGGTTGTTCGGCGTCCGCGGCGAGATACCCGCGCCGCGTGAGGTCGTCGTCGTCGCCATCGATCAGCGCACCGGGTCGAACCTCGGCCTTCCGGCCCTGCCCAGGGACTGGTCGCGAAGCGTCTATGCTCGACTTGTCGATCGGCTCGCGGCGTCCGGGGCGTCGGTCGTCGCCTTTGATCTTGAACTGGACAAGCCGAAATCGATCCAGGGCGAGATCGCCTTCGCCGAGGCGATGGCGCGAAGCGGCCGCGTCGTTCTCTACGAGCGGCTGAGCGGACAGACCAGGCCGATCGTCGACGGTAGCGGGCGGGAAGTCGGTTCGATGTGGGTCGAAGAGCTGATTCCGCCGATCCCGATCCTGGCCGAGGCGGCGCGAGGCAGCGGCCCGTTTCCCCTGCCGAAGATGCAGATCGCCGTGGACCAGTACTGGGCATTCAAGCCGAGCGCCGTCGGCGCCCCGACGCTGCCGGCCGTCGCGCTGCAGATCCATGCGATCGGCAATTACGAGCGATGGCACGCGCTGCTTCGCGAGGCAGGCATGCCGGGGCTGGAGATGCTCCCGCCGCACCGCGACGGGCTCGCGCGAGCCGCGGAAACCCGAAATACAATGCGCGTGCTGCGCGACGCATTCAGCGGCGACGACGATCTGGCTGAGCGCGTGATCGAAGCCATCGATCGGGCAGAGGGGCCCGATATCGGGCCAGCCGAGAAGCGACTGCTCCGGGCGCTCACGGGTCTGTATGCGGGTGCGAACAGCCGCTATCTGAATTTTTACGGCCCGCCGGGGACGATAAGGACGGTTCCCTTCCACGCGGTGATCAAGGGTGGCGATCCCAATCTCGGCGCGGATGCGCTCGATCTCGCAGGCAAGGTCGTCTTCGTCGGCTTCTCGAGCCTGACCGATCCGGGCCAGCCTGACCGGTATTTCACCGTCTTCACGCGCAGCGACGGCGTTGACCTGAGCGGCGTCGAGATCGCCGCGACCGCATTCGGGAACCTGCTCACAGAGCGGAGCTTGCGGCCGGCCGGCCCACTCATGTCGGCGTTGATCTGCGTCGGGCTCGGTTTGATCCTCGGAGCGGTCGTTTACCTGGTGCCTGCGCTCGTCGGCGTGCCACTGGCATTTGCGACGGCCGCCGCCTATGCCGCTGCTGCGCAGTTCGCCTTCAATTCAGCGGACAGCTGGCTGCCGCTGGCAATTCCGCTCCTCGTGCAGTTCCCCCTGGCCTTGTTCGTCGGCCTGACCGGCCAATACCTGCTGGAGCGGCGCAAGGAGAGGCAGGTCAGCCAGCTGATCAGCAACTACGTGCCCGAAAGCGTCGTCCGGAGCCTAACCCAGCATTCGTTCGATCCGACGGCGCTCGATAGCGTTGTTTACGGTACCTGCCTGGCCACCGACATGTCGGGGTTCACATCGATCGCCGAGCAGATGAAACCCAAGGAACTCGCGTCATTCGTGAACAGCTACTTCGACCGGCTGGCGGAGTCGCTCAAGCGGCACAACGCGAACATTACCGAGTTTCACGCTGACACCATCATGTGTGCCTGGACGGCAGCGCAGTCCGATCTCGTCAACCGCGACGATGCGATATCCGCGGCCCTCGACATGGTCGAGACGATCGGCCGGTTCACCGAGGAGGACCCGCGCTTCCAGCTCAACGCCCGCGTCGGCCTCGAGACCGGACAATTCTACGTCGGTCACACGGGCGGTGGCGGGCATTTCGCATTCAGCATTCTCGGCGATTGCGCCAATACGGCCTCGCGGCTGGAGAGCCTCAACAAACATATCGGCACCAAGATCCTGGCGACGGCATCCGTCGTGGAAGAAGCTGATGGCGTCGTCATGCGGCCCCTCGGCCGCTTCCTGTTCGTCGGCAAGACCAATCCCACGCCGGTCGTCGAGATCGTTGCAAGGCGGACTGAGGCAAGCGAGACCGAACTGCGATTTTGCGCGCGCTTTGCGGAGGCTCTCGAACTGTTCGACTCCGGCAGATGGATGAGGGCCGGCGTTCGGTTCCGGGCGATCCTCAGGGATCATCCGCAAGACGGTCCGGCCCGCTTCTACCTCGAGCGTTGCCGGGCATACCAACGGAAGACGCCGCACCAGGACGATCCGACCGTCATCGTCATGGACGCCAAGTAGACCTTGCAGCCTTTTCCGACGTCAGCGACTCAGAAATGCCGTTTTGTCGCGTACGCCGTTTGGCTATAGCGAGACGCGGCAGAATGTGATAACATATTTAAATAAATTAAAACTAAATTTCGCCACTTGACTCGGTCGTCGCTGTTGAGCGGGTGGTCAGGCCGTTCCAGGACGACGAACGGGGCGAAATTCAATTGGCGGACGGGAGTGGGAAGTACGTCGGGATTCGACGTATTCGGCCTTGCGCGGCGAGGCAACTCCGGATCCGGCGGAACCACTGCTCAAACCGCTTATGTCGACGAATGCACGCCGGTGCTGAGGCGTGGCCGATGCAAGGCATCCACGCACCGGGGGGGCGCCGCCACCCAGCGTCTCCAAAACATAGGAAATAAGCGCGCAAGCGCGCGCGCCGCCGCCAAGTCGGTCCGGCAAGGGCCGTGGCGACAGCGGGTACGTGACAGGGAGCGGCCACAGGGCCGGTTGGGCAGCAATGCG
>JBFHDX010000049.1:0-27264 GCA_041584475.1 Alphaproteobacteria bacterium | reverse complement strand
TGGCGCGCAAGGACGTGCCGACCAGCTACCATCTGGCGGTCACGGTCGACGATGCGATCCAGGACGTGACCCTGGTCACCCGCGGCGACGACCTGCTGCACGCGACGCACGTGCATCGAATCCTGCAGGCGCTGCTCGACCTGCCGGCGCCGGAATATCACCACCACGGGCTGCTGACCGGACCCGACGGCAGGCGTTTCGCCAAGCGCGACCGTGCGCTGACGATCCGGGCCTTGCGGGACGCCGGCCAGCACCCCTCGGAGGTGCGCGCAATGGCCGGATTCCCCGACTAGTACATCATCCACTTGCGTGGAATCGGCACCGGCCCACTCCCCCACCCGGCCACCCACAGCGTACGATACCGTTGGGTGGCCGGGTGGGGGAGTGGGCTGGAGCGAACGAAACGGATGATGCGCTAGCGCACCCCGCGAGGTGGCGCCATGGCGCCAGCGATCACGGCCCGTCCTGTGCACGAAGCCCGCAGCAAAGGGCCGCGTAGTCGCGCTCGCTGTCGCCGTCGATCAGCCCGTGCCGGATCAGGAAATCGATCACGACGAGCGCGCAGTTGAACTTGAACGCATAGGTCTCGCGGACGATCCGCATCACCTCGTCGATCGGCAGCAGGCTGAAGGATTCGACCTCGCCATCGCCATTGTGCGGCGTGAAGGCCGCCGGCAGCTCGAGGTCGTAGCAGAATTGCTGGTCCGGCTTCAGGCCTTCCGGCCCCTGATGGCGATAGGAGATCATGCCGACCGCGCTGGCACGGCGCGCGATGTCGGCCGGAATGCCCGCCTCCTCGCCGCATTCCTTGACGAGATTGACGGCCAGATCGAGCTCGATCGGCTGACCGCCGGCAACCATGTTGTCGAGCTCGCCGGGATAGGCCGGGCGGTCGCGCGCCCGGGTCGCGATCCACATGTGGAGGCCGTCGCCGCGGCGCACGAATCCGTTCAGGTGGACGCCCCAGGCGCGAATCCCGAACCACGGGCAGGCGGCGCGCTCGATCTGCATGCACGGCCGGTCGTGCCATGCCGGCTTGACCGGATACGCCTCGTCCCGCCATCCCGGCAGTTCACCCTCCTCGCGCAGCGTTCGCAGGACCGCGCCCATCGCTGCGCTGCGCGCCGCGAAATCATCGAGCGCCGCGGCGAGCGAGACCTCGTCCTGCGAGACGACGAAGATGTCGGCAAAACGACGCAGCCGGGCGATCCGGTCCCGGCGGATGCGGCCGACGATCGTGCCGTCGACGAGGAACGGCGCGAAATCCGCCGGGTTCCAGTTGTTGGCCCGGCGCACGTGGTCGATCAGGGCGGCGGGCGTCGGGCCGGCGGTCATGACCGCACGCGGTCCCGTTCTGCAGGGCTTGGCACGCCGTCAGCGCTCGGCCGGTGGCGCGTAGACGCGGCGACTGCGGTTGACGCCGCGCAGTTCGGCCTCGCCGAGCCGTTCCCAGTCGAGCGGCAGCAGTCGCGAGAACGCGTTCGAGACGATGATGCGGCGGTCGAACGTCTTGGTCATGCCCTCGAGCCGTGCGGCCTCGTTGACCGCCGGCCCGACGACCGTGATGTCGACGCGCTCGGGCACGCCGACATTGGCCAGCAGGATCTCGCCGACATGCAGTGCCAGGCCGAACTCGATCGGCGATTCGCCACGCTCGCGACGTCGCCCGTTCAGCTCGGCGATCCGCCGTTCCGCGTCGCGTGCGGCGCTCAGCGCCAGCCGCGCGGCGCGCGAGTCGCCGGCCGGGCCATCGGCGCGGAAGATCGCCAGCACGGCGTCGCCGATGAAGCGCAGCACCTCGCCACCGTGATCGAGAACGGCGCCCGCGGTGCATTCGAAATAGCTGTTGAGCAGGCTGATGAAGTCGCTCCCGGCCATGCGCTCGGCCAGCGGTGTCGACCCGCGCATGTCGCAGAACCAGATGACGGCGTGCAGCGATTCCCCCTCGCCACGACCGATATGACCGGCGAGCACGCGGCGGCCGGGATCGTTCCCGAGATACGCGGTCAGGATGTTGAGCGCCGTCTGTTCGCGCTTGGCCATCTTGACGCCGACCGCGAGCCGCAGCTGCAGGCGCCGGAGCGCCGCCAGATCGTGGTCGGCAAATCCGCCGCGCCGGTCGGTCGTCCAGCTCACGAGCATCCCGTCCTGCCGCTCGCGCGCCTTCGACTCGCTGCCGAAGAACGTCAGCAGGGCGAAATACTCGGTCATGCCGTCGGCGCGGAGCTCGGCGAGCAGCGGATAGTCCCGCCAGGGGCCGGCGTCGTCGTCGAGCCGGAAACGCCGCTCGGGCAAGCCATCGACGGTCAGGCTGCGCAGCGGGCTGCGTTCCCATTCCGGGCTCGGCTGCGATTGCCGGGGATGGCTGAAATGTTCGGGTACGGCGTCGTGCCACCAGCGGCAGCTGATCGCCCCGACCATCGGATGGACGGCCGATACCGCCAGATGGGCCCGCCTGATCGGGATTCCCGCCGCCGCGACGCGCCCACAGAACGCGACGAAGAATTCCTCGAGGTCCAGATCGCCGAGCGCCTGACCGATGGTCCAGTCGCTGATTCCCCTTAGCGAAGCCTCGCGTTCGACATCCGCCGCCGTTGGTTCGCTCGCTGTCGTCCCGGCCATGGGGGCGGAGTCTACACGGCGACGAAATGTCGCGCCATTGCCAATCGGACCGACGGGCGGCGGCGCGCCGAGCGTCCGTTCAGGCGCGGCGAACCCCCGCCTTTTCGGCCGTCAGCACGCATTCGACGCCCCAGATGGCGCGCAGGCAGTCGGCGACGTAGCGCGCGGTGTCGCCGTCCATTGCGGCCATCTGGATGTCGATGGTCAGCTCGCCCGCAGGCGCGACGCGACTGTGCCACAAATCGGGCACCAGGCCCCGCTTGGCGAACAGCTGCAGGACGCGCGGCATGACGCCGGGCTCGGGTACGGCGACGACGGAAAAACAGGCGACGGATAGCTTGGCTTGCGGCGCGCGGACGCGCTCAGACGGTTGGTGATGCATCGGACGTTCTCTCTGACTTCTGCGGCAAGAAACGAATCGGCCTCTCCCGGCCCCTGACGGGGACCGGGTGGCTAATTCGCGTGTCGCGAAGCCTGCGATCGAACGTCTGCATGACCGCTGCACTCTAGGACCGGCGGCGGCACCGATCAAGCGCTGCGTGCGCGCGCGCCCTAACGGATCAGGTGGATCAGGCCGGTGAGGCTGAACACGGCGAGCGCCGTCGACATGACGACGGCGATGCCGATCGTGCCGGTCGCCACGGTGAAGCGGTGGGCGAAGATGAAGACGTTGATTCCGGTCGGCATGCCGGCGAGCAGTACGGCCACGAGCAGCCAGTCGGAGCGCACGTGGAAGACCTGCGTGCCCAGGATCCAGACCACGAGCGGGTGGACGGCCAGCTTGAGCACCGAGATCGTCGCCGCCTCCTTGATCTGTCCGGCAAGCCGGTAGCGCGCCAGCACGCCACCGAGCGCGAACAGGGCGCACGGTCCCGCGGTGTCTCCCAGCGTCTTGACCACGTAATCGACCGGCGCGGGCAGCGTCGTCGCGAACCGGCCGTAGAGCGCGCCGGCGAGGAGCGCGATGATGATCGGGTTCTGCAGCATCTCCCCGATGGTCTCGCGCAGCACGCGGCCGATCGTGCCGCCCTCGCGGCGGCCGATGCTGATCGCCGCCACGATCAGCGGTACCAGGACGAGGCTGTGTACGCCGATGAGAATGAACAGCGGCAACGCCGCCGCCTCGCCGAGCACCTGAAAGACGATCGGCAGGCCCAGGAGCACGGTGTTCGAGTAGGCGGAAGCACCGCCGAACACGCCCTGCTCGGCAAGGGCACCCTTGAACACGGCGCCGGAGACGAGCATGCCGAGCACGAAGACCGCGAGTGCGCCGCCGTAATAGGTATAGAGGAAATCCCACGGCACCTCCGCCGGCAGCGAGCGACCCGCGGTCGTGCGGAAAAGCAGGAGCGGGATGGCGATCGCAAACACGTACTGGGCCACGCCGTCGACCGCCAGTTCCCGAAACACGCCGATGCGTGCCGTGATGTAGCCGAGCAGGACGATGCCGAAGACCGGCAGGATCGTGCTCGCGACCTGCTCCAGCTGCACGGGTGGGTCCCCCTCTTCGCGAGATGGCGACGCGCCGGTGCGGGCGCGCCGCCGCTCTCGTCCAAGCGCCGTGGCTTGCCCGTTCCGGTGGTCGCTACATCCGTATGATGTAAACGAGCGCCGCGAGGCTCACGATACCGAGCAATGCGTTAAGCGCGATCGCCGCGCCGGCCGCATCGCCGCCGCCTCGCTCGACCGGCCCGTCCGCGCCCATCGTCGTCGGCATCGCGGCAAGCATCACCGCCATCCAGATCCAGGCCCCGTAGATCGGGACGAAGACCTCGGTGGCGAGGAGCCAGACGATGGCCGGATGGATCGCGAGCTTCACCGCGGCGATCGTCGCCGGCTTGTTCATGCTGCCGCTTAGCTTGTAGCGCACCATCATGCCGCCGAAGCCGAACAGGGTCACCGGCAGCACCGCGTCGGCGATCGTCCCGATGATGCTGTTGACCAGGCCCGGCAGCGAAATGTTGAGTGCGTCGAAAAGGACGCCCGCGACGAGCGCGATGAGGAGGGGGTTCCTGATCTGCTTCTTCGCGGCGCCGGCGAGCGCGTTGGGCAGATCGCTCGCCCGACCGCCGAGGATGCCGGAGATCAGCGAGACCAGGAGGCTCATGACCAGCCCGTGGAGGCCGACGATGTAGAGCATGGGCAGGGCGAGGTTGCTCTTGAGAATCAGCGTCACGGCCGCGATTCCGACGAGCGCGACCTGGCCGTGCGAGCCGCCGATGCCGAGAGCTCGCTGTTCCGCGTGCGAACTGCCGAACATGAAGCGCGCGAGGAACATCCCGACGACCATGGCGACCGCCGCACCGATGTAGAAACTGGCGAACACGTCGAAAAGATTGTCCCAGCGGTCGGGCCAACCGCTGCGCGCCATCGTCTGGAAGATGATGACCGGAATGACGACGTTGTAGGCGAACCGTGCGACGCCCTCCGCGGTGTCCAGCGAGACATAGTCGAACCGGACGCAGACATATCCGACGAGTGCGATCCCGACGACGGGCGCCACCAGCAACAGTACCTGTTCCATAGCAAGAATATCCCCTCCAGACGACGTCCCGACCAGCAGGCCCGACGCCGTTGACGAAAGGCCGCAACCCGCCGAACCGGGCGCGGTCACCGGTGATACTGCGCAACGGTGGTTAAATTCCTGTTACCGCGCAATCGGGAGCTGCGGCCCGGCGGGAGGGTGGCCGACATCGTGACTGGACATTGCCGTGCCATCGGCTCATATGTGGGGAGCGTCGGCCGCGCTGCCCGTGCCTGAGAACGAACCGGGACCAAGCAAACCGCGCCTTAGAGCAGACCGGAAAAAGCAGACAAGGTGGGAGTCGATGGCCGAACTCTGGATCTATCAGCGGCGCCCGTCGAGTCTTGTTCGTTACCGCCATGGCGGGGCCGCGGCGTTCGAACCGGTCGTGCGCTCGCCGCTGGCGCGTGCCGTCGCCGTCGCCAGCGCGCCGGTGCCGCACGAGGAGCAAAAGATCCTGAAGTTCCCCGGACCGGCGCCCGTATCCCGCTCGAGCCGGCCGCAGGCGTCCCGCGCCGGCCGCGGCAAGCCGCGAAAGCCCAAGAAGCGGGACTGATCGCGACAGGTTTCGCCGCCGCTACGCCGCTTCGGCGTCGCGGTCGATGAGGTCGAGGATCTCATCGAGGACGCGGTTGAGATCGTAATCCTTCGGAGTATAGACGCGCGCCACGCCCATGTTGCGCAGCGCACCCTCGTCGGCCGCCGGGATGATGCCGCCGACGACCACCGGCACCTCGGCCAGCCCGGCCTCGCGCAACAGTCGGACAACTTCGCGCACGAGCTCGACGTGGCTGCCGGACAGGATCGAGAGGCCGACGACATGGGCAGCGCTGCGCTTCGCCGCCGCGACGATCTCCGCCGGCGTCAGGCGGATCCCGTCATAGATCACGACCATGCCGGCCTCTTCGGCGCGCACCGCGATCTGCTCCGCGCCGTTCGAATGTCCGTCGAGACCCGGTTTGCCGACCACGATCGTCACCGCACGGCCGAGCTTGCCGGACAGTTTCGCGACGCGCCGGCGAAGATTCGCCAGCGTCGCGGCGTCGGCGGCACCGGCCGCGGCCCCGACTCCGGTCGGCGCACGGTACTCGCCGAAGACATCGCGCAGCGCATCGCCCCACTCGCCGGTCGTGACGCCTGCATGGGCGCAGGCGATGGACGCGTCCATGATGCTGCCGCCCTCGCGGGCGGCCCGTTCCAGCTTCGCCAGCGCCGCCGCCGCCTGCTTCGCGTCGCGCCCCGCGCGCCAGGCGGCGAGGTTGCGGATCTGGGTATCCTCCGCCGTGTGATCGACGGTGAGCACCGCCCCGTCCGCGGCCAGCGGCGACTCGGCGGCCTCGGTGAACCGGTTGACGCCGACGACCGTTTGCATGCCCGACTCGATCGCGGCGAGCCGACGGGCATTCGAGCGGACAAGCTGCTCCTTCATGTAGCCGGACTCGACGCCGGCGATGGCACCGCCCATGGCCTCGATCACCGCCAGTTCTTCGCGTGCCTCGGCGACGAGCTCGCCGACCTTGCGCTCGACGACCGGTGAGCCGTCGAACAGGTCATCGAATTCGAGCAGATCGGTCTCGTGGGCGACGATCTGCTGCAGGCGCAGCGACCACTGCTGGTCCCACGGTCGCGGCAGGCCCAGCGCCTCGTTCCAGGTGGGCAGCTGCACCGCCCGCGCCCGCGCGTTCTTCGACAGCACGACCGCCAGCATCTCGAGAAGGATCCGGTAGACGTTGTTCTCGGGCTGCTGTTCGGTAAGACCCAGCGAGTTCACCTGGACGCCGTACCGGAACCGGCGCAGCGCCGGATCCCGGACGCCATAGCGCTGGTCGCAAATCTCGTCCCAGAGGCGCACGAACGCGCGCATTTTGCACATCTCGGTGACGAAACGGATGCCGGCATTGACGAAGAAGCTGATCCGGCCGACGGCCTTCGGGAACGCCGCCGCATCGAGCTGGCCGCCGTCGCGCAGGGAATCGAGCACGGCGATCGCGGTCGCCAGCGCGTAGGCGAGCTCCTGCGCCGGCGTGGCGCCGGCTTCCTGGAGGTGATAGGAGCAGACGTTGATCGGGTTCCACTTCGGAACCTCGCGGCAGGTGAACGCGATGACGTCGTTGGTGAGCCGCAGGCTCGCCGCCGGCGGAAAGATATGCGTGCCGCGCGACAGATACTCCTTGACGATGTCGTTCTGCGTCGTCCCCGCCAGATCGCGGCGCGCCGCGCCCTGCCGCTCGGCGACGGCGATGTAGAGCGCCAGCAGCCAGGCCGCCGGCGCGTTGATCGTCATCGAGGTGTTCATCCGCGCCACCGGGATCCCGTCGAACAGCGCCTCCATGTCGCCGAGATGGCAGATCGGCACCCCGACCTTGCCGACCTCGCCGCGCGCCAGCGGATGGTCGCTGTCGTACGCGGTCTGCGTCGGCAGATCGAAGGCGACCGAGAGCCCGGTCTGGCCACGTTCGAGGTTGGTGCGGTAGAGCTCGTTCGACGCGCGCGCCGAGGTGTGGCCGGAATAGGTGCGGATCAGCCACGGCCGGTCGCGGCCGGCCGGCTGCGCCTTCTCGACGCGGGTGTCGGTCTTTTTCGCCATGTCAGCCTCTCCCGCCCGCCGTCCGGAAAACCCGTCCCGCTGCAACGCAGCGGACATAAAGTGTCTGCTGGCAACTACAATCTGAAACAGGCTTGCGTATTGTGCAATGCAAAAAATTCGGATACCAAGGGGCCATGCAGCGACGCTCCGCCACAGCAGCACGGACGGTTTGACGATGAGTGACACCGCGAACGTAATCGACATAACGGCGAACCTGCCGAAGAAGGACCTTTACGAGATCGGCGAGATTCCGCCGCTCGGCCACGTGCCGAAGCAGATGTATGCATGGTTGATCCGGCGCGAGCGGCACGGCGAGCCAGAGCAGGCGATGCAGGTCGAGGTCGTAGACACGCCGGCGATCGACAGCCACGAGGTGCTCGTCATGGTGATGTCGGCCGGCGTCAACTACAACGGTGTCTGGGCGTCGCTCGGCGTGCCGGTTTCCGTCTTCGACGTCCACAAGGCGGAGTATCACATCGCCGGATCGGACGCCGCCGGCATCGTCTGGGCGGTCGGCTCCAAGGTCAAGCGCTGGAAGGTCGGCGACGAGGTCGTCGTGCACTGCAACCAGGACGACGGTGACGACGAGGAGTGCAACGGCGGCGATCCGATGTTCTCGCCGACGCAGAGGATCTGGGGCTACGAGACGCCGGACGGCTCGTTCGCCCAGTTCACCCGCGTCCAGGCGCAGCAGCTCATGCCGCGGCCCAAGCATCTCACCTGGGAGGAGTGCGGTTGCTACGTGCTGACCCTGGCGACCGCCTACCGCATGCTGTTCGGGCACCGTCCGCACACGCTCAAGCCGACGCACAACGTGCTGGTCTGGGGCGCTTCGGGCGGCCTCGGCTCGATGGCGATCCAGCTCATCGCCACCGCCGGCGCCAACGCCATCGGCATCATCTCCGACGAGACCAAGCGCGACTTCGCGATGCAGCTCGGTGCGCGCGGCGTGATCAACCGCAAGGATTTCGACTGCTGGGGCCGCCTGCCGGATGTCGGCTCTCCGGAGTTCGGGGATTACATGAAGGAAGTCCGCAAGTTCGGCAAGGCGATCTGGGACATCACCGGCAAGGGCAACGATGTCGACTTCGTCTTCGAGCATCCGGGCGAACAGACCTTTCCGGTGTCGTGCTTCGTCGTCAAGCGCGGCGGCATGGTCGTCTTCTGCGCCGGCACGACCGGTTACAACCTGACGTTCGACGCGCGCTTCGTGTGGATGCGCCAGAAGCGCATCCAGGGCAGCCATTTCGCCAACCTGATGCAGGCCGGTCAGGCGAACCGTCTGATGATCGAAAGGCGCATCGACCCCTGCATGTCGGAGGTCTTCTCGTGGGACGACATCCCGCGGGCGCACGCCAAGATGCGCGCCAACAAGCACAAGCCCGGAAACATGGCGGTCCTCGTCCAGGCGAAACATCCGGGCATGCGCACCCTCGAAGACGCGATCGAGGGGTGACCCGCCGCCCGCGACTCGGGGGAGACCGCGCATGGGAAAGACAGCCGAGCCGGGTGCCGACCGCGCCGCCGGGACGTCGATGGCGCAGACGGTCTCGCCGCGGACCTGCCGCAGCGCGCTGTCTGCGGCGGAGACGTTCCTGGACGCCGCGCGGACCGGCGTCGCCGGCATGGTCGTTCGCGGCGGACGCGTCGATGCGGCTGCGCTGGAGCGCGCGCAGTACGCCGCGCATGCGTTCGCCTGGGCGGCGACCTACGTCGAGGCGCTGCGGCAGATGCTCGGCTGGGCGGAGCGCTGCCAGGACGCCGGCTGCTTCGGCGAAATCGAGGCGCTGACGCTGGGCGCCGCGTTCGGCGAGTATTGCGCGCAGCTTGCCGGCGGCATCGCGCTCAGCCAGGTGGAGATCGCGCGGCCCGGGGACATGGGGGTGCCCGAGCGCGCGACCGAGACCTTCCGCGCGGCCACCGCCGATCTCGTCGCCACCGGCAATACCGCCGGCGCCCGGCAGCGCATCGCCGAGCTCGCCGGCGACGGCCGGTTCGGGGACGCGGCACTCGGCGACGAGATGCTCGACATGGTGCGCCAGCAGTTTCGCCGCTTCGCCGAGGAACGGGTCGCCCCGCACTGCCACGACTGGCATCGGCGCGACGTGCTGATCCCGCTGGACATCATCGAGCAGCTGGCCGAGCTCGGCATTTTCGGCCTCACGGTGCCCGAGGAGCACGGCGGTCTCGGCATGGGCAAGTCGGCCATGTGCGTCGTCACCGAAGAGCTGTCGCGCGGCTATCTCGGTGTCGGTTCGCTCGGCACCCGCTCCGAGATCGCCGCCGAGCTGATTCGTCTCGGCGGCACCGACGATCAGAAGGCTCGGTGGCTGCCCGGCATCGCCTCCGGCGCGATCCTGCCGACGGCGGTGTTCACGGAGCCGAACACCGGATCCGATCTCGGCGCCCTGAAGGCCCGCGCGGTGCGCGACGGCGACACGTACCGCATCACCGGCGCCAAGACATGGATCACGCACGCAGCGCGCAGCGACGTGATGACCCTGCTCGCGCGTACCGATCCGGAATCGTCGGATCATCGCGGCCTGTCCATGTTCATCGCCGAGAAGCCGCGCGGCAGCGAGAGCGACCCGTTTCCCGCCCCGGGCATGACGGGCACCGAGATCCGCGTTCTCGGCTACCGCGGCATGAAGGAGTACGAGCTCGGCTTCGACGGTTTCGCGGTGCCGGCCGACAACCTGCTGGGGCGGGTCGAGGGGCAGGGTTTCAGGCAGCTCATGGCGACCTTCGAATCGGCGCGAATCCAGACCGCCGCCCGGGCCGTCGGTGTCGCGCAGAATGCGCTGGAACTGGGCCTCGCCTACGCGCGCGAACGGGTCCAGTTCGGCAAGGCCATCGCTGCGTTCCCGAGGGTAGCGGGAAAGCTCGCCTGGATGGCGGTCGAGACCATGATCGCCCGGCAGCTGACGCTGTTCGCGGCGCGCCAGAAGGATTCCGATCGGCGCTGCGACATCGAGGCGGGCATGGCCAAACTGCTCGCGGCTCGGGTCGCCTGGGCGAACGCCGACAACGCCCTGCAGATCCACGGCGGCAACGGCTATGCGGAGGAATACGAGATTTCGCGCGTCCTGTGCGATGCACGAATTCTCAATATCTTCGAAGGCGCCGCCGAGATCCAGGCACAGGTGATCGCACGCGGGCTCCTCAGCGGCCGCAACTGAGCCGTCCGCGGGGTTGCATTCATCGAGCCGCAATAAACCTTTGCGTTCGTAGTAAACGTTTGCGTAAGGATATGATGGCTACCATGAGCGCGTTCCGTGACACGGTATCGGCCGACCGTTCCGACAGAGTTGACGTGACTGCGATGCAACAGGGCTCGTCGCGACGGGAAGAGGCGCTGTCGCTGCTTGCCGGCAAGGCGGCCTTCGGGCCCGGCTTTTTCGACATAGCCGCGCAGGCGCTTGTCATTGGCCTCGGCTATCGCTGGGGCGGCATCGCCGTGCTGCGGCCCGGCAATCGGGTCGAGGTGTTGGCGATGTGCGGCCCGGACGGGCCGGTCGAATCGACCGACTACGCGCTCGACGGCACGCCCTGCCGCCAGATCTACGCGGCCGCGGAATCCGGAGACGTCGATACGCATCTGTTCCTCGACGCCCGCGTCGGCGCGCGGTTCGCGTCGCCCGCGCTGAGCCGGCCCGACATCGGCGCGTATCGCGGCGAGGCGTTCTTCGATCCGGAGGGGGAGCCGGCCGGCCACGTGTTCGCGATGCACGACCGCGCCGTCGAGGACGATCGGGATGCGCGGGCGTTCTTCACCCTCGTGACCCAGCGCGTCGGCGCCGAGCACAGCAGGTGGCTTGCGGAGGACGCGCTGCTGGCCAGCGAGCAGCGGACGCGGGCCGCCGAGCAGCGGTTGCGCGACGCGATCGAGAACATCTCCGACGGCTTCGCGCTGTACGACGCCAACGACCGGCTGGTCCTGTACAACCGCAAATGGATGGACATCTACGGCTACCGGCGGTCGGATCTGCGCCCCGGTATCCGCTACGAGGATCTCGTCCGCATGGACGTCGAGCTCGACGCCATCGCCGGCGACGCGGAACAGTATATCGAGCGCCGCCTCGCCTACCGGCGCACATTCGAGGGCTCGTTCGACTTGCAGCTGAAGGACGATCGCTGGATCACGATCCGCGAGAGCCCAACCACGGACGGCGGGATCGTCGGAATCCAGACCGACATCACCTCGCGGATGCGGGCCATCGAGGCCGTGATGGCGGAAAAGGAGGCAGCCGAACACGTCAGCGACCGGAAATCCGACTTCCTGACCAAGGTGAGCCATGAGATCCGCACGCCGCTCAACGCGATCATCGGCTTCGCCGAGATCATCCGTAAGGCCCGGTTCGGGCCGGTCGGCAATGCGAAATACCAGGACTACGCGGCCGACATCGCGTCGTCGGGCCAGCACGTCCTCGAGCTGGTCAACAGCCTGCTCGACCTGAGCCGGGCCGAAGCCGGCGTCGACGAGCTCGAGGAGGAAGTCGTCGACATCACCGAGACCGTCCGTGCGGCGCTGGTCTTCGTGCGCGACGCGGCGCGCGAGAAGGAGATCTCCACCGAGCTCTACTTCCCCAACGACGTGCCGAAGCTGCGGGCGGACCCGCGCAAGCTCAAGCAGATCCTCGTCAATCTCCTGGCCAACGCGGTCAAGTACACCGACCCGGGCGGTCGGGTCTCGGTGACGGTCAAGACGGACCCGCGCGTCGGAGCGGCGTTCCGTATCGCCGATACCGGCATCGGCATCGCGGCGGAGGAGATGCCGCAGGTGCTGAAGATGTTCGGGCGCGGCCGCACCGCCTCGCACCGCGGTCGCGAGGGCACCGGCCTCGGCCTTCCGCTCGCGGCCTCCCTCGTCGAGCTGCACGGCGGCACGCTCGACATCGACAGCGAGCCCCAGGTCGGCACGACCGTCAGCGTCACGTTCCCGCCCGAGCGGCTGGTGCCGGACGAGATCCGGAAACACGTGGAGCAGTGATCCGAATTCCGCTTTGGCAAAGCCGCCTGCCGCGCTATATCGCTGGGCATGTCCCAGACCCTGACGATCCTGCTGGCCATCGCGCTCGGACTGACGCTGCTCGTCCTGTTCGCCGGCATCATCTCGATGGCGCGCGGCGGCGAGTTCAATCGCAAGCACGGCAACCGGCTGATGCGGCTCCGGGTCGCGGTTCAGGGCGCGGCGATCCTGATTCTGGTTCTGGTCCTCTATCTCTTCAGGGGCGGCTGACACCGGTCCATGGTCAGGTTGACACGCATCTACACGCGCGGCGGCGATGGCGGCGAAACATCGCTCGGTGACGGCAGCCGGGTTCGCAAGGACTCGCTGCGCGTGGAGGCCTACGGCTCGGTCGACGAGGCCAATTCGACGATCGGTCTGGCGCGGCTCCACACCGATGGCGACGTCGACCGCATCCTCGCCCGTGTCCAGAACGACCTGTTCGATCTCGGCGCCGACCTGTGTCGCCCCGAAGGCAGCGAAAAGAGCGGGCGAAGCGCTCTGCGCGTCACGACGGCACAGGTCGAACGCCTGGAAGCGGAGATCGACTCGGTCAACGCCGATCTGGCCCCGCTCGAGAGCTTCGTGCTGCCGGGCGGCAGCGCGGCGGCGGCTCATCTGCACCATGCCCGCACCGTCGCCCGTCGGGCGGAGCGGCTGACTGTGGCGCTGGCCGCCGAGGAAGCGATCAACGGCGAGACGCTGCGGTACCTCAACCGGCTCTCGGACCTGCTGTTCGTGCTGGCGCGCCACTGCAACGACGGCGGCGCCGCCGACGTGCTGTGGCGACCCGGCGCCCACCGCTGACCGCCGGCGCAGCGGCGGCTGTACCGGGGGCTCCGCGCGCATCCGGGATTCCGCGACTGCGAAATGGGCTTTGGCGGCGCAGCATGCCTTGGCTTGACAGGGGTTGTGCCGGGTCCTAAACAGGGTCGGTTTTCGCTGCCGCGCAATGCAACAGCCGCCCGGAGCCGCCATGAGAGTCCTCGTTGCCGTGAAGCGCGTAATCGATCCGAACGTCAAGGTTCGCGTCAAGGCGGATCAGAGCGGCGTCGAGACCGCAAACGTCAAGATGGCGATGAATCCGTTCGACGAAATCGCCGTCGAGGAGGCGATCCGCCTGAAGGAGGCGGGCACGGCGAGCGAGGTGGTCGCGGTCTCGATCGGCGCCCAGCCGGTTCAGGAGACGATCCGCACGGCGCTGGCGATGGGCGCGGATCGCGGGCTGCACGTCGTCACCGACGAGACGATCCAGCCGCTGTCCGCGGCCAAGCTGCTGAAGGCGGTGGTCGACCGGGAGGCGCCGCAGATCATGATTCTCGGCAAGCAGGCGGTCGACGACGACAGCGGCCAGACGGGCCAGATGCTGGCCGGCCTGCTCGGCTGGTGCCAGGCCACCTTCGCCTCCAAGGTCGTCATCGGCGACGGCACGGCGGAGATTACGCGCGAGGTCGACGGCGGGCTCGAGGTGCTCGCGGTCAAGCTGCCGGCCGTCGTGACGACAGACCTGCGCCTCAACGAGCCGCGCTATGCGTCGCTGCCGAACATCATGAAGGCGAAGAAGAAGCCGATCGAGCAGATGACGCCCGAGGAACTCGGTGTCGATCCGGCGCCGCGTCTGAAACTGCTCAAGGTCGTCGAGCCGCCGAAACGGCAGGCCGGCATCAAGGTCGCTAGCGCGGCCGAACTGGTGGACAAGCTGAAAAACGAAGCGAAGGTGATCTGAGCCATGAGCGTCCTGGTCATCGCCGAGCACGACAACGCCGAGCTGAAGCCGGCAACGCTGAACACGGTCACGGCCGCCGCGGCGCTCGGCGGCGAGGTTCACGTGCTGGTCGCGGGCGAGGGCTGCAGCGCGGTCGGCGAGGCGGCCTCGAAGATCGCGGGGGTGACGAAGGTCCTGGTCGCCGATGCCGCCGAGTACGGACATCGCCTGGCCGAGAACATGGCACGCCTGATCGTGTCGCTGGCCGATGGCTACACGCACATCCTCGCGCCGCACACCACGTCCGGCAAGAACGTCCTGCCCCGGGCCGCGGCGCTGCTCGACGTTCAGCAGGTCTCGGACATCACGGCGGTGGTTTCCGGGGATACGTTCGAGCGGCCGATCTATGCCGGCAACGGCATCGCCACGGTGCAGTCGGCGGACGCCAAGAAGATCGTCACGGTGCGGGCCACGGCGTTCGAGCCCGCCGCGGCCGAGGGCGGCTCCGCCACCGTCGAGCCGGTGGCCGCCCAGGGTGACGCCGGCCTGTCCAGCTTCGTCCGCGCCGAGGTGAGCCAGTCCGAGCGACCGGAACTGACCTCGGCACGCATCATCATCTCCGGCGGCCGCGGCATGCAGTCGGGCGAGAACTTCGCCATGCTCGAGCGCATCGCCGACAAGCTCGGCGCCGCCGTCGGCGCCAGCCGCGCGGCCGTCGACGCGGGCTTCGTGCCGAACGATTACCAGGTCGGCCAGACCGGCAAGATCGTCGCTCCCGACCTCTACATCGCCGTCGGGCTGTCGGGCGCCATCCAGCACCTGGCCGGGATGAAGGACTCGAAAGTGATCGTCGCCATCAACAAGGACGAGGAGGCGCCGATCTTCCAGGTCTCCGACTACGGCATCGTCGGCGACCTCTTCAAGGTGGTGCCGGAGCTGGAGGACGAGCTCAACAAGCAGCTCTGACGCGCGTTACACGGCCGGGTATGCGGGAATAACGGCAAGAAAAAGGGTTCTGCTTTGGACATCAAGACAATCGGCGTCATCGGCGCCGGCCAGATGGGGAACGGGATCGCACATGTCTGTGCGCTCGCAGGATACGACGTGCGCCTTCTCGACATCGGCCAGGAGCAGATCGACAAGGCGATGGCGACGATTGCGCGGAACATGGATCGCCAGATCCGCCGCAAACTGATTTCCGAGGACGACAAGGGCAAGGCGCTCGCCCGAATCAAGACCGGACTGGACTACGCGCTGTTCGGCGACTGCGACATCGTGATCGAGGCGGCGACCGAGAACGAGGAGGTCAAGCGCACGATCCTCAAGACCCTCGTGCCGCACCTCAACGACCGCGCGCTCGTCGCGACCAACACGTCCTCGCTCTCGATCACGCGCCTCGCCGCGGTCACCGATCGCCCCGAGCGGTTCATCGGCATGCACTTCATGAATCCGGTGCCGCTGATGAAGCTGGTCGAGCTGATTCGCGGACTCGCGACCAACGACGACACCTTCCAGGCGATTCGCAAGCTCTCGGAAGACCTCGGCAAGACCACCGCCGTCGCCGAGGATTTCCCCGCCTTCATCGTCAATCGCATCCTGCTGCCGATGATCAACGAGGCGGTCTATACGCTGTACGAGGGCGTCGGCGGCGTCGAGGCGATCGACACGGCGATGAAGCTGGGTGCCAACCATCCGATGGGACCGCTCGAGCTCGCCGACTTCATCGGCCTCGACGTCTGCCTCTCGGTGATGCAGGTGCTCTATGACGGGCTCGCCGATTCGAAGTACCGGCCGTGCCCGCTGCTCGTGAAGTATGTCGAAGCCGGCTGGCTGGGCCGCAAGACGGGCCGAGGATTCTACGACTACGGCGGCGAGAGCCCGGTCCCGACGCGCTGACGTCTTGGCCGCGTCTGCGACGCTCGGGCGGAGCGCGGGTTTCGCTTCGTTCGCAAACACCTTTCTCCCGCCAACTCGTCTGCTTTGACGACGGCACCGATCCGGTGATACCGGGGTGCGCGGGCCGATCCGTGGGTGGCGCCGGTCTGGTCCCGGTTTCACCTCGAGCCGGTCTGTCGGCGCCGCCAGCGGCCCCGGGCTCGACGAATCACTCCGACGATCGCAGCGAGGCGCGGTTCGCGGCCGGCTCGCGGCCCTGCGCCAGATAATGGCGCAGCAGGTCGATGGCCTCGGGCGTGTCCCACTCGGCGAAGCCCGGGAGCTCACCGACGATGCGGCCTTCGCGGTCGACGACCGCGGTCCACGGCAGCGCCCGGACGCCGAAGGCGCGACCGAGACGCATCCTGGGATCGAGGAACAGGCCCAGCTGGTCGATGCCGAGCTCGCGCAGGAAGGGCGCCGCGACCTCGGCCCCCCGCCGGTCCTGGCTGATCGCCAGCACGAGGAGACCCTCGGCCGCCAGCAGGCCCTGCACGCGATCGAGCGACGGCAGTTCGCGAATGCACGGCGCGCACCACGTCGCCCAGAAATTGACCAGCAGCACGCGGCCTCGGAAATCGGCCATGGTCACCTCGGTGCCGTCCCCGGCGGCGAACGGGGTCTGCGGTGCTGGCCGCGGCGGCTCGATGAAGCTAAATTGCTCCATCCAGCCGGAGACCGGCGGTTTTTCCGCGGCTGCGGCTGGGTGCGACAGTGCGACCGCGGTAGCGAACGAAACAGCCAGGCCGAGAATGCGGACGAATGCTCTCATAATCCTCTCCGGTGGGTGCGCCGGGCCATGAGTTCCAGCGAGATCTGGGGCGGCCGTTTCGCTGCGGGTCCGTCGGCCGTCATGGAGCAGATCAATACCTCCATCGGCTTCGACCGGCGACTCTACCGCCAGGACATCGCCGCCTCCAAGGCCCATTGTGCGATGCTCGTCGAACAAGGGATCGTGGATGCAGCCGACGGCAGGGCCATCGGCGACGGGCTCGACCGGATACTCACCGAGATCGAGTCCGGGAAGTTCGACTTCAAGGTCGCGCTCGAGGACATCCACATGAACGTCGAGGCGCGGCTGAAGGCGCTGGTCGGCGACGCCGCCGGCCGGCTGCACACGGCGCGCAGCCGCAACGACCAGGTGGCAACCGATCTGCGCCTCTGGGTGCGGGACGCGATCGACGACCTGGACCAACAGCTGGCCGAGCTGCAGGCCGCCCTGATCGACAAGGCGGAGGCGGAGGCCGATACGCTGATGCCGGGATTCACGCACCTGCAGTCGGCGCAGCCGGTGACGTTCGGCCATCACCTGCTCGCCTATGTCGAGATGTTCGGCCGCGACCGCGCGCGCATGGGCGACTGCCGGCGCCGGCTCAACGAATGCCCGCTCGGCGCGGCCGCCCTGGCCGGCACCTCGTTCCCGATCGACCGCGACAAGACCGCGCGTGCGCTCGGCTTCGCGGCCCCGATGGCGAACTCGCTCGACGCGGTCTCGGCGCGCGATTTCGCGCTCGAGTTCCTCGCCGCCGCGGCGATCTGTGCGACCCACCTGTCGCGCCTGAACGAGGAAATCGTGCTGTGGTGTTGCGAGCAGTTCGGCTTCGTGCGGCTGTCGGACGCCTACACGACCGGCTCGTCGATCATGCCGCAGAAACGGAATCCGGATGCGGCCGAGCTCGCACGCGCCAAGGCGGGGCGGATCATCGGCGCGCTCACCGCGCTGATGGTGGTCATGAAGGGACTGCCGCTCGCCTACGGCAAGGACATGCAGGAGGACAAGGAGCCGGTCTTCGATACCGCGGATTCGCTTGCCCTCGCGCTCGCCGCGACGAGCGGCATGGTGCGCGACCTCGAGCCGGATCACGCGGCCATGCGCCGCGCCCTCGAGAGCGGCTTCCCGACGGCGACCGACCTTGCCGACTGGCTCGTAAGGGTGCTCGGCATGCCGTTCCGCGACGCCCATCACGCGACCGGACAAATCGTCGCGCTGGCGGAAAAGAAGGGCTGTCAGCTCGCCGAGTTGAAGCTTGCCGACATGAAACGCCTGGCGCCCGGGATCACCGACGACGTCTTTTCGGTGCTGTCGCCCGAGGCGTCGGTGCAGAGCCGCAAGAGCGCCGGCGGCACGGCTCCGGAAAACGTTCGTGCCGCGGCCAAGGCCGCGCGGGAGCGCTTCCTTTGACGCGCCGCGCGGTGCTGCGGATCGCCCTGCTTCTGTGCGCGGCGGCGGTGGTCGCAGGCTGCGGCAAGAAGGGCCGACCCAAGCCGCCGGACCCGGAGACCAGCAAGTTCCCGCGACAATATCCGAAGCCAGAATGAACCATTTCCAGTACATCGATGGCGCACTGCACGCCGAGGAGGTGCCGCTGTCAACGATCGCCGGCGCGGTCGGGACGCCGTTCTACTGTTACTCGTCGGCGACGCTTGCCCGACATTACAGGGTCTTCGCCGAAGCCTTCGCGGACTGCGATGCGACCATCTGCTACGCCGTCAAGGCGAACTCCAACCTCGCCGTCATCCGGACCCTGGCGGAGCTCGGGGCGGGTGCCGACGTGGTCTCGGAAGGCGAGCTGCGGAAGGCGCTGGCCGCCGGCGTTCCCGCCGACCGCGTCATCTTCTCCGGCGTCGGCAAGACACGGGGGGAGATCGCCTACGCCCTCGACTGCGGCATCATGCAGCTCAACGTCGAGTCGCTGCCGGAACTCGAGGTGCTGAACGAGATCGCCGTCGCTCGCGGGGTGACGACGGACATCGCGATCCGGGTCAATCCGGACGTCGACGCGCGGACCCACGCCAAGATCTCGACCGGCAAGGGCGAGAACAAGTTCGGCATCGATGCCGCCGATGCCCCGGCGGCGTTCGCCCGGGCCCGCGAGATGCCCGGTGTCGAGCCCGTGTCCGTCGCCGTGCACATCGGATCGCAGTTGACGGAGCTGGATCCGTTCCGCGCCGCGTTCTCGCGCGTCGCCCATCTGGTCGAGGCGCTGCGCGGCGAAGGATTCGCGATCGATCGGCTCGATCTGGGCGGCGGCCTCGGCATACCCTATCGCGAGGAGGCGCTGCCCCTGCCCGCCGACTACGCGGCGGTGGTGAAGGAGACGGTCGGCCATCTCGGCTGCCACCTCGTATTCGAGCCGGGCCGGATGCTGGTCGGCAATGCGGGGATCCTCGTGACCCGCGTGATCTACGTGAAACAGGGCGGGCGCCGGCGCTTCGTCATCGTCGACGCGGCGATGAACGACCTCATGCGGCCGGCCATGTACGACGCCTGGCACGAGATCCGCCCCCTCGACCTGCCGGAAAAGAAGGCGGCCTACGAGCCCGCGGACGTCGTCGGACCGGCCTGCGAGAGCAGCGATACGTTTGCCCGGCAACGACCCCTGCCGCCACTCGCCGAAGGCGATCTGCTGGCAATCCTGACCGCAGGAGCGTATGGTGCAGTGATGGCGTCGACATACAATTCGCGTCTGTTGACGCCGGAGACGCTGGTTCGCGGTGCGGATTGGTCGATCGTCCGCTCGCGGCCGAGTTACGACGATATGTTGCGGCAGGAGAGCCTTGCCGAATGGCAGAGTTCGGCCGTACGGGAACGTGCGGGGTAGAGAGTGCAATGGCGACGGGAACCGACAGGCGCGACGTTCGCGGCAGCCGGCGATGGAACTGGCGCATCCGGGTTTCGGGCGCCGTTCAGCTGTGGGAGGTCGTGTGGCGCTCGCTGTGGCCTGCGGCGGCCGTAGCCGGGCTGTTCCTGGCGCTCGCCCTGTTCGACGCGTTTCTGTTCCTGCCCGGCTGGCTGCACGCGCTGCTGCTCGCGCTCTTCGGCACCGCGCTTGCGCTCGCCCTGTGGCGTGAGTTCCGCGGTTTCCGCGCGCCCGACTATACGTCCGCCCGGCGCCGGCTGGAGCGCGTCAACGAACTGCCGCACCGGCCGCTGGAAGCGCTGGACGACACGGTCGTCGGAGGCGCTGCCGCCGATCCGGCGGCGCGCGCCCTGTGGGAGCGCCATCAGCAGAAGATGCGCGAGGCGGTCGCCGGCCTGAAGGTCGGTTCGCCGCGTCCGCGCGTGATCCGGCGCGATCCGTTCGCGCTGCGCATCGCCCTGTCGCTGGGCCTGATCCTGGGCCTGCTGGCCGCCGGTGCGGACGCCCCGACGCGGCTGGCCAGCGCCTTCGCCCCCGATCTCGGCAAGGCCGGCGCGCCCCGGCCGCTGACGCTCGACGCCTGGGTTACGCCGCCCGCCTATACGGGGAGGCCGCCGATATTCCTCGCCGGCGCCGGACAGAACGCCGCCGAGACCCCGGCGCCCGGGCCGATCGAAGTACCGCAGGGCAGCATCCTCGTCGCCCAGGTCGGCGGGGCGGGCAGTGCGCCGTCGATCGTCATCGGCAATGCGTCGGCGGACGGCGACGTGTTCGAGCCCGTCACCGAGGACAGCTTCCGGGCCAAGGTACCGCTCGAGGAGAGCGGCACCGTCAGCGTGATCCAGGGCGGCCGCGAGCTGCGCTCGTGGCAGCTCGAGATCACGCCCGACCGGGCGCCGACCGTCGCCTTTCTGCGCGAGCCGGGGTCGACCCCGTTGTCGGCGCTGCGCATCGATTTCGAGGCCCACGACGATTACGGGCTCGCCGGCGTGACGGCGACGATCCGCCGGCCCGACGGGCCGGTCGCCGACGATGCCTTGATCACGTTCGAGTTGCCGCTGCCCGGGCTCAACGCCAAGGACGCGGCCGGGACCGGTTACCAGGATCTCACGCCGCACCCCTGGGCCGGCCTGCCGGTGCAGATCCAGCTCGTGGCCCGCGACGGGCGCGGACAGCGGGGAGTCAGCGGCGCGATCACCACCGTATTGCCCGAACGCGCCTTCAGCCACCCGGTCGCCCGCAAGATCATCGCCGAACGCAAACGCCTGACCGCCGATCCGGTGACGGCCCGTCATGCGGTCGGCGCGAGCCTGCGCACGATCGCCTGGAAGGCGGAGGACTACGATCATGACGTCACCGTCTTCCTCGCCCTGACGATGGCGAGCCAGCGGCTCAAATACGGCACATCGGCGGATACCGTTCCCGCCGTGCAGCAACTGCTATGGGACACCGCCCTCCGCCTCGAGGACGGCGAACTGTCGCTGGCGTCGCGCGAACTCCGGGAATTGCAGCAGGCGCTCATGGACGCGCTGAACGGCGACGCGACCGACGAGGAACTGGAGCGCCTGATCGACGAGCTGCAGCAGGCGCTCAACGAGCTGCTCGATGCGCTGGCGCAGCAGATGCCGCAGGACATGGAAGGGCTGATGCCGGATCCGAACACCATGATGCTCAGCCGCGAGGACCTGCAGGCCCTGTTCGACCGAATTCGCGAGCTGGCGCAGAGCGGCGCGCGCGACGCGGCCCGGCAGCTGCTGGCGGAGCTGCAGAACCTGTTGGAGAACCTGCAGGCCGGCCGCATGGGCCAGATGTCGCCGCAGTACCAGCAGGGCATGGAGATGCTGGAGACGCTGCAGGACCTGATGCAGGGCCAGGAAGAACTGCTCGACCGTACCTATCGCGAGGCGCAGCGGCAGGGCCAGGAAGGACAGCAGGGCCAGGAAGGCCAGCAGGGCCAAATGGGCCAGCAGGGTCAGCAGGGACGGCAGGGACAGCTTGGGCAACAGGGCCAGGGCCAGCGCGGACAGCAGGGCCAGGGCCAGCGCGGACAGCAGGGCCAGGGCCAGCGCGGACAGCAGGGCCAGGGCCAGTCCGGTGATGTGACCCTGCAGGAAGCGTTGCGCCGGCAACTCGGCGATATCATGCGGCAGCTCGGCGAATTGACCGGGGAGATTCCCCGGCCCCTGGGCCGCGCGGAGGGTGCGATGCGGCGCTCGACGGAGGCGCTGCGCAACGCTCAGCCGGGCGCGGCGGTACCACCCCAGACGGAGGCGCTCGACCAGCTTCGCGAGGGCGCTCGCATGGCGACCGAGCAGATGATGCAGCAGTTCGGCGGCGGCATGCAGGCGCAGGGAAATCTGGGTCCACGGCCGGGCAATCAGCCCGGGCAGCAGGATCCGTTCGGCCGACGCACGGACGGCGCCCGGGGATTCACCCAGGGCGACGTGGAAATCCCGACCGAAAGCGACATTCAGCGTGCCCGGCGCATCCTCGAGGAGTTGCGTCGCCGCGCCGGCGAACGGGACCGCCCGCCGGTCGAGCGGGATTACATCGATCGGCTTCTCAAACCGTTCTGATCCGGGCAGCGAGCCCCGGCGCGTCGTCGTCGCGGTCGGCTTCGCGGACGGGAGACATTACGGCCTCGGCTACTGCGCGCCGCCCGGCGGTGCGGGCTGAGCCGGTTCGGCCGGTACCGACTCGACCGGCTGCGCGAAACGCTCGCGTATCATGCTCTCGATCTGCGGACCGCGCTGCATCACGACGAGCAGGAGCGCCACCGCGACGACGACCAGAACCAGGAGGACGTAAAGCCGCGTACGCGAGCGCCCCTTGGCCGCCTGCCGTAGTTTCTGGCGCTCGCGTGGCGACAGCGCCGCCCTTCCGGACGGCGCCGGCGCTTGCGCCGACGGCGCCGGTGTTGCCGGCGCGGTCGGCTCACGAGGCGCGCCCGGCTCCGGCGATTCGCCGCGCCGCGAGCCGCCATCCGCCGCCGGTTCGGCTGCGTCCGCCGCTTCGCCGGCGCCGCCCTCCGACACGTCCCCGGTCTCGGCGAACGGGCTCGGCGGCTGCCGCATGACTGCGCCCTCACCGGCCGGCGCCTCCGCGAGTGGCGCCGCCTTGGCGGCCCGGGGCGGGGCTCCGGCGGCCTGTCGCGAGAGCAGCTCGCGCGCCGACGGCCCGGTCGGCAACTCCTGCCCCGTCCGGGCGGCTCCCGCAGCGGCGACCGCCGCCGGCTCGGCCTCCTGCACGGCGTTTCCGCGGGCGTCGACCCGCCAGCGGTGCCCGCATTTCGCGCATCGGACCGTCCTGCCCGCGGGCGCGAGTTTCGCCGGGTCGACGTTGAACCGCGCCTCGCAGGCCGGACAGGCAATAATCATGTCGGATCAGGAGATCTTCTGCGCCATCATCGAGGCCTGTATAGGTTGTCCACGATAATCTGGCAAGAACAGCAGTTTACCGCCGCGCGGCGTTCGTGCCATTGTTCCGGCCGGCGTCGGAGTTCCGCTGGCACAGGCTTGGCAACGAAACTTGCTTGATACTCAATCGTTTGAGAACGTCGTTCGATTCGAGAACGTCGGCATGCGGTACGGGACCGGTCCCGAGGTGCTGCGTGAAGTCACGTTTGCGCTGGCGCCGGGCTCGTTTCATTTCCTCACCGGCCGCAGCGGCGCCGGCAAGTCATCGCTCTTGAAGCTGATGTATCTCGCGCATCGGCCGAGCCGCGGCCTGATAACGCTTTTCGACGAGGACATCGCGACGATCCCGCACGACCGCCTTCCGTTGCTGCGCCGGCGCATCGGCGTCGTGTTCCAGGAGTTCCGGCTGCTCGCGCACCTCTCGGCCTTCGACAATGTGGCGTTGCCGCTGCGCGTCGCCGGCGTAAAGGAAGCAACGGTGCGCAAGCATGTCGAGGAGCTGCTGGCGTGGACCGGTCTTGCCGATCACATGGAGGCGAGGCCGCCGACCCTGTCCGGCGGCCAGCAGCAGCGCGTCGCCATCGCGCGGGCGATCATCGGCCGCCCGAGCCTGCTGCTGGCGGACGAGCCTACGGGCAACGTGGACGACGCGCTCGGCGTCCGTCTGCTGTACCTGTTCGAGGAGCTCAACCGCATGGGGACGACGATCGTCATCGCAACGCACAGCGAGGCCCTGATTTCCCGGTTCCAGCACCCCGTCCTGCACCTCGAGGATGGCGGGCTGGCGTATCGTCCGCGCGGGGGCGGCAGCCGCGAGTCGCCGGGCGGCGCCCGGGGCGGCCGTGCGCGTTCGGCCGCGCCGCGCGGCAGTGGTGCCTCGCCGTGATCCGCGGCCGGTCCGACCTCCCGTTGTCGCGGGATCCCTCGGTGCGGCTGGTGCCCTGGATCATCGGTCTCATGACCTTCCTCGCGGTCCTGATGCTCGCCGGCTGGTTGCTGCTCTCCGAGCTGCTCGGCCACTGGACGGCGGAGCTGGGCTCGACGGTCACGGTGCAGGTCATGCCGCTCGACGACGAGAGCGCGGAGACCCTGGATGCGCGCACCGACAAGCTGGTACGGCTGCTCGAGCGGACGCGTGGCGTGGCCGCAGCGCGGGCGCTTCCGGTGCGGGAGATTGCCGAGCTGCTCGAGCCCTGGCTCGGCGCTGCGGCACCGCTCGACGAGCTGCCCCTGCCCAGATTGATCGACCTGACGCTCGACGGCGACGCGCCGCCGGAGATGGACACGCTGCGCTCGCTGCTGGCCAACGCGGATCCGGCGGCGGTCCTCGACGATCACGGGGTCTGGCAGGAACAGCTCGCGATTCTGGTCCGGACCATGGAGGTGGTGTCGGCGCTCGGGGTCGGCCTCATCGCGCTGGCGACGGCAGGGATCATCGTCTTCGCCACCCGTAGCGGCATGGCGGCCCACGAGGAGGCCATCGAGGTCCTGCACCTGATCGGCGCCCACGACTCCTACATCGCCCGCCAATTCCAGAAACATGCCCTGTTCCAGGGGCTGCGCGGCGGCCTCATCGGCCTCGCCGTCGGCGCGGCGACGCTCGTCGCGCTCGCCCGCGCCGCCTCGGGGCTGGATACCGGCATGCTGCCGCCGGTGGCGCTCTCGGTCGGCCACTGGATCCTGCTGTGTGCGGTACCGCTCGCGGTCTCGGGCATCGCCAACTGGACCGCCCGCCGCACCGTGATGCGGAGCCTCCGGCGAATGGTATAGTTTCGGGCCATGATCGGAGTACGTGCAGGGACAAGGACGCTGCGGCGCCCGCGGAACACGCATGGCGCACGGGGCTGAGCGTCGGCGCCGGAAACAGCGGGCGATTGCCATGTTGCTCGCCCTCGCGACCGCGGGCCTCGTCGCGTGGGCGCTGGGCTTGGTCTGGTTCGTCGACCGCATTCCGCGCACGCTCGTCGGCGCCGAACGCCACACCGATGCCATCGTCGTGCTGACCGGCGGCAGCCTGCGGCTGGAGACGGGGTTTCAGCTGCTCGCGGAACGCAAGGCGGAAAAGCTCTTCGTCTCGGGGGTCCAGAAAGGCGTCCCGATCGACGACCTGCTGGCATTGCACGGCCTCACCGCGGCGGACATGGCATGCTGCATCACGCTTGGCTACATGGCGGCCGACACGGGGGGCAATGCGCAGGAGAGCGCGACCTGGGTCAGGGCCAACGGCCTCGGCTCGGTTCGCCTCGTCACCTCGAACTACCACATGCCGCGCAGCCTGATGGAATTCCACGCGACGATGCCCAAGCTCGAGATCGTGCCCCATCCCGTGTTCTCGCAGCGCGTGATGATCGACAAATGGTGGCGCCGTCCCGGGACGGCGAGTCTCGTCATCGCCGAGTACAACAAGTACCTGCTCGCCGCCACCAGGCTCGCCGTGGCGGGCGCCAGAGGCAAGTGATGGCGATGCCGCTGCTGCGCTCGATCGGCTTCGCGATCGCCTTCTATTCGGCGAACCTCGTGATGACGCTGCTGCTGTCGCCGTCGCTGCTGCTGCCCTACCGCGTGGTCCTGGCGGCCGAACAGACCTGGCTGCGGACGGTGCTCTGGGTCATCCGCGTCGCCATCGGAATCTCGGTGGAGACGCGCGGCCGCGAGAATCTGCCCGACCGGCCGGTCATTCTCGCCGTCAAGCACCAGTCGGCCTGGGATACGCTCGGCCTGAGCCGCCTCCACACCGAGGCGGCCATCGTGCTCAAGCGCGAGCTGACCTGGATACCCTTCTGGGGCTGGTATCTGATCCGCATGGGCATGATCCCGATCGACCGGGCGCGCGGGACGGCGGCGCTCCGGGACCTCGTCGCCGCGGCCAAACGGCGGATCGATGCCGGTCGGTCGGTCTTGATCTTTCCGCAGGGCACGCGAACGCCGCCGGGCGCGAAACGGCCCTACCTGCCGGGCGTCGCCGCGCTCTATACCGCGCTCGACGTTCCCGTCGTCCCCGTCGCCCTCAATTCGGGGATGTTCTGGCCGCGTCGCCGGTTCATGAAATGGCCCGGAATCGTGACCGTCGAATACCTCGCGCCGATTGCACCGGGGCTGCCGCGCCGCGAGTTCATGAAGGAACTGGAGACGCGCATCGAGTCGGCGACCGCGCGGCTCGAGGCCGAAGCGGCCCGGCGTTTTCCCTGGCTGCCGCCGGTCGCCGGCGCGGAACCGGCGGAGCGGATGGCGGATGCGGCGGGCAAAACATAACGGGAACGTCGTTTGACCCCAAACGCTGGACGGTCTATGACAGAGGCCCCGGCCGGAGTCCGGCCCGGAGCCACGCCATGACGACGATCAGCGCCATCGCACAACAGATCTGGGACATGAAGTACCGCCTCAAGGCGCCCGACGGCACGCCGGTCGACGGGAGCATCGAGGATTCCTGGCGCCGTGTCGCGACGGCCCTGGCGGCCGCCGAGGACGAGCCCGCGCGGTGGACCGAGTCGTTCGTCGACGCCCTCGTCGATTTCCGCTTCCTGCCGGCCGGCCGCATCCTCGCCGGCGCCGGTACGGGGCGCGACGTCACGCTGTTCAACTGCTTCGTCATGGGAGACATCCCGGACGACATGGGCGGCATCTTCGAGCACCTCAAGGAAGCCGCGCTGACCATGCAGCAGGGCGGCGGCATCGGCTACGATTTCTCGACCCTGCGACCGAAGGGCGCACCGGTGCGCGGCGTCGGGGCCGACGCCTCCGGCCCGCTCAGCTTCATGGATGTGTGGGATGCCATGTGCCGCACGATCATGAGCGCTGGATATCGCCGCGGCGCCATGATGGGAAC
>JBFHDX010000048.1:0-27358 GCA_041584475.1 Alphaproteobacteria bacterium | reverse complement strand
GCCAGCCAGCCATCGAGGGGAAACCATGAAGATCGCCTTTGCCGAACCCGGATTGCCGAAATCGGGTGCCGTCGTCGTCCTCGTAGAGCAGGACAAGAAGCTCTCGCCGGCGGCGAAGGAGCTCGACCGGAAGACCGGGGGCGCCGTGACGCGGGCCATCAAGGCGAGCCGGTTCGCCGGCAAGAAGGCGCAGTTCCTCGAGCTGATGGCGCCGCCGTCGCTGCCGCTCGACCGCATCCTGCTGGCCGGTGTCGGCGACGCGTTCGACGAGCTGGCGCAGCAGGCGCTCGGCGGCGGCGCGCTCGGCCGGCTCGCCGGCTCCGGCTCGAAGGAGGCGACGGTGATCGTCGACGCCGGCGCGAAGGAGCTCGCGGCCGCCGCGGCGAACGTCGCGCTGGGGGCCCGGCTGGCCAGCTACCGCTTCGACAAGTACCGGACCAACGACAGGGACGAGGACGACGGCAAGCCGACGCTGAAGTCGGTGACCGTCGCGGTCAAGGGCTCGGCGGCGGCCAGGAAGGCTTACGCGCCGCTGGACAAGGTCGCCGACGGCGTCTTCTTCACGCGCGACCTGGTCTCCGAGCCCGGCAACGTGATCTATCCAGAGACCCTCGCGAAACAAGCGAAGTCGCTCGAGAAGCAGGGCGTCGCCGTCGAGATCTTCGACCGCAAGAAGATGGAGAAGCTCGGCATGCGGGCGCTGCTCGGCGTCGGCCAGGGCTCGGCGCATCCGCCCTACATGGTGGTCATGCGCTGGAACGGCGCCGCCAAGTCGAAGAAACCGATCGCCTTCGTCGGCAAGGGCGTCACCTTCGATACCGGCGGTATCTCGCTCAAGCCCGGGCCGGGCATGGAGGAGATGAAATGGGACATGGGCGGCGCCGGCACCGTCATCGGGCTGATGAAGGCGCTGGCCGGCCGCAAGGCGAAGGTCAACGCCGTCGGCCTCGTCGGTCTGGTCGAGAACATGCCCGACGGCAAGGCGCAGCGCCCCGGCGACATCGTCAAGTCGATGTCCGGCCAGACCATCGAGATCCTCAACACCGACGCCGAGGGCCGCCTCGTGCTCGCCGATGTGCTGTGGTACGCGCAGGGCACGGTCAAGCCGCAGTTCATCGTCGATCTGGCGACGCTGACCGGGGCGATCATCGTCAGTCTCGGCCACGAGCATGCCGGGCTGTTCGCCAACGACGACACGCTGGCCGAACGCATCGCGGCCGCCGGCAAGGCGACCGGCGAGAAGGTCTGGCGCCTGCCGCTGGGCGAAGCGTACGACAAGCAGATCAAATCCGACGCCGCCGACATGAAGAACATCGGCGGCAAGGGCGCGGGCTCGATCACGGCGGCGCAGTTCCTTCAGCGTTTCGTCAACAAGACGCCGTGGGCGCATCTCGACATCGCCGGCATGGCGTGGTCGAAGGAGGCGTCGTCGACGGTGCCCAAGGGCGCGACCGGCTTCGGCGTCCGCCTGCTCGACCGGCTGGTGGCCGAGCATTACGAGAAGTAGGGCGGGGCCCGATCGGCAGGGCGGGGGATCGACCGATGACGGAGATGCGCTTCTACCACCTGCAGCGCAGCCCGCTCGAAAAGGTGCTGCCGAAGCTTCTGGAGACGTCGCTGGAGCGCGGCTGGCGCGCGGTCGTCATCGCCCGCTCCGACGAGCGCGTCGAGGCGCTGAACGCGCTGCTCTGGACGCGCGACCGCGACGGCTTCCTGCCGCACGGGACGAAGCGCGAGGGCCATGCCGAGCGGCAGCCGGTGTGGCTGACGACCGACGAGGAGAATCCGAACGGCGCCCAGGTCGCCTTCCTCGTCGACGGCGCCGAGATCGAAAAGCCGGAGACGTTCGACCTGTGCTGCGAGCTGTTCGACGGCCGCGACGACGAGGCCGTGGCGCGCGCGCGCGCGCACTGGAAGGCGGCGCAATCCGCCGGCCACGAGGTCACCTACTGGCAGCAGACCGACAAGGGCTGGGAGAAAAAGGGGTAGGGCGCCATCGCCGCGGCGCTTGCAATGCTCCTGTCATGACTTATCTTGACGTATCAAGATTCATCATGATGGATCGTTGCCGTGGCGGAACGTAAGGAAAAATTCTCCTCGCAGGCGTCGCCCGAGGTTCTCGCCGAGCTGCGCAAGATCGCCGAGGCCGAGGGGCGCCAGCTGCAATCGGTGCTCGACGAGGCCATGCGCGACTATATCGAACGCAAGCGCAAGGGCCGGCCGCGCCGACATGTGCTGGCCGCGTTCGCGGATAGTCTCGAAGAGTTCGACGACCTCTATCGACGCCTCGCGAAGTGAGCGGCCGCGACTACCCGACGATCGCCGACGTCCTGGCGCTGCATTCGGTCCTGATTCGCCGTTACGGAGGCACGCCGGGCCTGCGCGATGCCGGCGCGCTCGAGGCGGCGCTGTTCAGGCCGCAAAGCGGATATTACGAGGATATCGTTGCCGAGGCGGCGGCGTTGCTGGAGAGCCTTGCGGTCAATCATCCGTTCGTCGATGGCAACAAGCGCGTCGCCTTCGCGGCAACGGACGTGTTCCTGCGCATCAACGGATACCGGATCAGGGGCGCATCGGCCGAGATCCACGCCGCCATGATGCCGCTGTTCGACTCCGGGGGGTTCGATGTGGCGCATCTCGAGCCGTGGCTGCGTGGCCTGGCCGCGAAGGCGGATTGAGGCGCCGAACCGGGTGCGACCGTGCGGCAGCGGGGCGCGCGCATGCCGACCGGCGGCACGGGCCGCTCCCTCAATTCGCCGCCGCCTCGATCGCCTCCTGCGCGGCCAGCCATTCGGCCTCGGCCGCCTCGATCGCCCGGTCGATCTCGGCGGCGCGCCGCGTGAGGTCGGCGACGTCCCCGCCCGGCCGGTTGTAGAGCGTTGGATCGGCGAGCTTGGTGTGCAGCGCCGCCTTCTCGGCGTTCAGCGATTCGAGCCGCGCTTCCGCCGCCCTGGCCCGCTTGCGCAGCGGCGACAGCGCCGCCCGGGCCTCGGCGCGGCGGCGGCGGTCTTCGGCCTTGCCGACGGCCGCGCCGCCAGCCGATCCATGCTTCGCTTGGCGGCGCTCGGATCGGGCCTCGTCGAGCAGCATGCGGCGATAATCCGCGAGGTCGCCGTCGAACGGCGTGCAGGTGCCGTCCGCCACCAGCCACAGCCGGTCGGCGACGAGCCCGATCAGGTGCGAATCGTGGCTCACCAGGACCACGGCGCCTCCGTACTCGTTGAGCGCCTGCACCAGCGCCTCGCGCGCATCGACGTCGAGATGGTTGCTCGGCTCGTCGAGCAGCAGCAGGTGCGGCGCCTCGCGCGTGATCGCGGCGATCAGCAGGCGCGCCTTCTCGCCGCCGGAGAGGTCGGCGATGCGGGTCTCGGCGCGCTGCCCGCTCAGCCCGAAGCGGCCGAGCTGGGCGCGCACCCCGGCTTCCGGCGTGCCCGCCATGAGCGTCGCCATGTAGGCCCCGGCGGTACTCGCCGCGGGCAGCTCCTCGAGCTGGTTCTGCGCGAAGTAGCCCACCTTCAGCTTCGGCGACCGCGCGATCCTGCCGCCGCAGGGCTCGAGACGGCGCGCCAGCAGGCGCAGCAGCGTCGTCTTGCCGTTGCCGTTGGCGCCGAGGAGCGCGATGCGGTCGTCCCTGTCGAGGCGCAGGCTTAGGCGGCGCAGCACCGGCGCCGCCGCGTCGTACCCCACCGCGACGCCGTCCATCGTCACGATCGGCGGCGCCAGGGGCTCCGGCTGCGGAAATTCGAACCGCTCGGTACGGTCCTCGACGATCGCCGCGATCGGCTGCATGCGCGCCAGCGCCTTGATGCGGCTCTGCGCCTGGCGCGCCTTCGACGCCTTGTAGCGGAAGCGCTCGATGAACGCCTCGATGCGCTTGCGCTCCGCCGCCTGGCGGGCCGCCATCGCCGACTGGCGGGCCAGCATCTCGCTGCGGGTCCGCTCGAACGTGTCGTAACCGCCGCGGTAGAAGGTCAGCCGGCAGCCCTCGAGATGCAGGATGCCGTCGACCGCCCCGTTCAGCAGGTCGCGGTCGTGGCTGACGAGCAGCAGCGTGCCGGGATAGGACGCGAGGAAGCGCTCCAGCCACACCGTCGCCTCGAGATCGAGGTGGTTGGTCGGTTCGTCGAGCAGCAACAGGTCGGGCTCGGCGAACAGGGCCGCGGCCAGTGCGATGCGCATGCGCCAGCCGCCCGAGAACGCGTCCAGCGGACGCGTCTGCGCCGCCTCGTCGAAGCCGAGACCGGCGAGGATCGACGCCGCCCGCGCCTCGGCACGGTGCGCATCGATGTCGGCGAGCCGCTCGTGGATCTCCGCGACCCGCTGCGGATCGCTCGCGCGGTCGGCCTCGGCGAGCAGCGCGTGGCGCTCGGCATCCGCGGCGAGGACGGTCTGCAGCGGCGTGCGGCGGCCGGCCGGCGCCTCCTGGGCGACGGTGCCGATGTGCGCCCCGTTGCGCAGCCGAATACTGCCCTCGTCCGGTGCGGCCTCGCCGGCGATCAGGCGCAAGAGGCTCGACTTGCCCGTGCCGTTGCGGCCGACGAGTCCGACTCGCGCGCCCGCGGCAACGCGCGCGCTAGCGCCCTCGAACAGCACGCGCCCGGCGATGCGGTATGTCAGCCCGTCGATGGCAAGCATGGCGGCGCTGGATAGCACGACCCGCCGGACGCGCAAAGCAGCCGGATGCCGGAACGCGTCCGCCGCCGACCGTCGGCCCTTGTCGCGGCGGGACGGGCCGTGTATAAGCCCGCGACCGTTTCGCCCGCCGGGGTTGCGGCCGGGAAATGTAGGGGAATCTCACGCATGGCTATCGAACGGACTTTGTCGATCATCAAACCCGACGCGACGCGTCGCAACCTCACGGGCGAGATCAACGCCCGCTTCGAGAAGGCGGGGCTGCGCATCGTCGCGCAGAAGCGCGTACGCCTGACGCGGGCGCAGGCCAATCAGTTCTACGAGGTGCACAAGGAGCGCGCCTTCTATCGCGACCTCTGCGAGTTCATGACCTCGGGTCCGGTCGTCGTCCAGGTCCTCGAGGGCGAGAATGCGATCGCGAAGAATCGCGAGATCATGGGCGCGACGAACCCGGCGAACGCGGAGGCAGGCACGATCCGCAAGGATTTCGCCGAGTCGATCGAGGCGAATTCGGTGCACGGTTCCGATTCGCCGGAGAACGCAGTGCGCGAGGTCGGCTTCTTCTTCAGCGTCGTCGAGATCGTCGGCTGACGCCGGATCCCGTGTATCCGCAACGCCGAGGGCGCGCCGTCGCGGCGCGCCCTTTTTCGTTCGCGGACGAGGCCGCTCTCAGAGCACGATGAGGCCGAGCAGCAGCAGGACGATCAGCGACACTGCGCCCGAGCCGATCATCAGCTTCCAGATCTTGTTCCAGGTCTCAAGATTCTCCTTCGGAGCCTTGAGAAACTGCATCTCGTTCCCGGCCATCGATCACCCCTGTAAGACGAACCTGCCAGTTTTACCTATACCGCGCGCGCGGGCTTTGCAAGTCGGCAGGGATCCGGATTTCGCAGCGCGTCCGCAGGACCGGCGGCATCGACGATCGCGCGCGCGCCGTCGACCCTGACGCGGCCCTCGCAGACGAGGCGCAGCGCCAGCGGGTACAGCAGATGCTCCTGCTCGAGAATGCGCGCCGCCAGGGTGTCCTCGGTATCGTCCGCCAGCACCGGTACCGCGGCTTGCGCGATCACCGGGCCGGTATCGACGTCGGGACGCACGAAATGGACGGTGCAGCCGGCGAGCTTGACGCCGGATTCGAGCGCCCGCGCATGCGTGTCGAGGCCGCGGAATGCGGGCAGCAGCGACGGGTGGATATTGATCATGCGGTCGCGCCATGCCTCGACGAAGGCGCGGTCGAGCAGCCGCATGAACCCGGCCAAGCACACCAGGTCCGCATCGTGACGCCTGATCTCGGCGTTCAGCGCCGCGTCGAAGGCGGCGCGGTCGGGGAAATCCCGATGCCCGATGACGGCGGTCGCGATGCCGGCGTCACGGGCGAATTCGAGCCCCGCGGCGTCGGCCCGGTTCGACAGCACGAGGACGATCTCGGCGGGGAAATCGTCGGCGGCGCAGGCGCGCACCAGCGCCTGCATGTTGCTGCCGCGGCCCGAGATCAGCACCGCGACCCGGCGGCGGCCGGTCATGCGCCGTCCCCGATCACGACGGCGCCGCCGTCGCCCCGCTCGGCGACGCGGCCGATCCGCCAGACCGTCTCGCCGGCGCCGCGCAGCGTTTCGGCGACCGCGTCGGCCTTGTCCTCCGCGACGACGAGCGCCATGCCGACGCCGCAATTGAATGTTCTGTACATCTCATGCGGCGCGATCCCACCGGCGTCCTTGAGCCAGTCGAACACCGGCGGCACCGACCAGGCGGCCCGGTCGATCCTCGCCGCGAGTCCGTCCGGGAGCACGCGCGGCAGGTTCTCGACGAGGCCGCCGCCGGTGATGTGGGCGAGCGCGTGGACGCCGCCGCCGCGGATCGCGGCAAGGCAGGCCTTGACATAGATCCGGGTCGGCTCCAGCAGCGCCTCGCCGAGCGTGCGGTCCGGCGCGAAGGGGGCGGCGTCCTCGTAGTCGAGCCGCTGCCGCTCGACCAGCTTGCGGACCAGCGAGAAGCCGTTGGAGTGGAGCCCGCTCGAGGCGAGGCCGAGCACCGCGTCGCCGGCCGCGACGCGCGCCCCCGTCAGCAGTGCGTCGCGCTCGACGGCGCCGACGGCGAAGCCGGCAAGGTCGTAGTCGCCCGCCGCGTACATGCCGGGCATCTCCGCGGTTTCCCCGCCGATCAGCGCGCAGTCCGCCGCGCGGCAGCCCTCGGCGATACCCTCGACGACGGTGCGGGCAATTTCGACATCGAGCCGGCCGGTCGCGAAATAGTCGAGGAACACGAGCGGCTCCGCGCCCTGCACGACGAGGTCGTTGACGCACATGGCGACGAGGTCGATGCCGACCGTGCGGTGGCGTCCGGTCGCCAGCGCGATCTTCAGTTTGGTGCCGACGCCGTCGGTCGCGGCGACCAGCAGCGGGTCGCGATAGCCTGCCGCGGCAGGATCGAAGATGCCGCCGAACCCGCCGAGCGAAGCGTCGGCGCCGGGCCGCATGGTGCCGCGGGCGAGCGGCTTGATCGCCTCCACCAGCGCCTCGCCGGCATCGATGTCGACCCCCGCCGCCCGGTAGTCGAGGCCCGATTCCTCAGGATCGGTGGGTATGGCGTCCTCCCGGTCGAGCTTGTATAAACGGGCGCCAAGATACTTTATCCGGTATGGTTTGCAATGATCGATAAAGCCGCTCCGCTCCGCTTCGCGCGCGCCGCGCTTGTCGGCGTCGCCCTGATCGTCCTGTCGTCTGCGACGGCGGTCGGCGAGGACGTCTTCGAGGTCACCGGCCTGCGCATCGACGAGACCGCCGCCGACGAGGTGGCGGCGAAATATGCCGGAATCGCGAAGGCGCAGCGCTCGGCCCTGCAGACCGTCTTCCTGCGCATCGTGCCGCCGGACGCGCGCGACCGCCTGCCCGAGGTCAGCGACGACGTGCTGGCGACCGTGGTTCGCGACTTCGACATCACCGACGAGAAGTTCGGCGGCGGACGCTATCTGGCTACGCTCTCGGTCCGGTTCGTGCCGGGCGAGGTGGCGAACGTCCTGCGCGCCTACTCGATCCCGTTCGCCATGACGCGCAGCCGTCCGGTCGTCGTGCTGCCGATCATCAACACGGGATCGGCGCGGCGCCTCTGGGACGATCCCAATCCGTGGCGCCAGGCGTGGGAGCGGCGGCTGCCGAATCCCGGACTGTTCGCCATGATCATGCCGGACGGCGACATCACGGACGTGGCCACCGTCAATGTCGACCAGGCGCTGTCGAGCGACCGGCTCGCCCTCGAGTCGATCGCCCGCAAATACGAGGCGGCGGGCACCGTCGTGGCGATCGCCACCGTGGGCCGCAAGCGGAGCGGCGCCACCAGCGTTCGCGTCGTCATGCGGTTTCGCGACGGCGGCTTCGACGGCACGACGCTGGACCGGACCTACGAAGGTTCGCCCGGCGTGCCGACGCCGAGCGTGCTCGTCCAGGTGGTCGACGAGATCATCCGCGAGCTCGAGGATTCGTGGCGGCACCAGAACGTGCTCGATTTCAGCCGGCAGGAACATCTCTCGGTGCTCGTCCCGCTCGGCGGCCTGAAGGATTGGCTGGCGGTGCGCGAGCGCCTGTCTTCGATGGCCCGGATCCAGTCCGTCTCGGTGGCCCGCATGACGCGCGAGGAGGCGGAGATCGATCTCGTCTTCGTCGGCGATACGAGGCAGCTCCGCGCCGCGCTCGCCCAGCAGGGGCTCGAGCTGGTCTTCTCGCCGGATCGCCCGTTATGGTTGCTGCGGCCGATTTCCGGCTGGTAGCGTAGTCGAAGGCCGGGGAGACAGCCATCGAGAGGGGGCGATCAGTGGGGCTGATCGGGCTGAGAACGCTGCCGAACATCATCACGGGCGTGCGGCTGCTCGGCGTGCCGGTCGTCATCTGGCTCGTGCTGACCGACCGCATGACGGCCGCGTTCTGGGTGTTCGTCGCCGCCGGGGTCTCCGACGCGGTCGACGGCTACCTCGCCAAGCGCCTCGACGCGCGCTCCGTGCTCGGCAGCTATCTCGATCCGCTGGCGGACAAGCTGCTGCTCGTCGCGATCTACGTCCTGATGGGCCGCGCCGGCCATATACCGCTATGGCTGGTGGTGCTCGTGATCATGCGGGACGCGGCGCTGCTCGGCGGTTCCGTGCTGCTGGTGCGGGCCGACCGCACGGCGGCGATGCGGCCGTTGCTGATCAGCAAGCTGAACACGGCGCTGCAGATCATCCTGGCCGCTCTCGTGCTGGCGCGGCTCGGCCTGGGATTCCCGCCCGCCGGCCTGTGGCTCGACGTGCTCGTCTACGCGGTGGCGGCGACGACGGTGATCTCGGCCGTAGCCTATCTCGTGCGCATGGGGACGGGCGGCCCGAGCTCGGTGCCGCGCGCCGACGACAAGGGAGAAACCGGCAGATGACGGCGCAGCAACGGGCCTGGAGCTGGGGCATCGGCCTCGTCGTCTTCGTCGGCCTGTTCTATCTGCTGCGCGGCGTAATGCTGCCCTTCGTCGCCGGCATGGCGGTGGCCTACTTCCTCGACCCCGCCTGCGACTGGCTCGAGCGGCGCGGGGCATCGCGCACGCTGGCCACCGCCACCATCAGCATTCTCTTCTTCCTGCTCGCCGCGCTCGTCATCGTTCTGCTCGTGCCCCTGATCTACAGCCAGCTCGTCGACCTGCTGCAGAAATTCCCCGGCTACCTGACGGCGATCCGCGGCAAGCTGGTGCCGCTCATCGCCAGCCTCGAACCGCTGCTCGGCGAGGCCGGCATCGCCGAGCTGCGCAGCGTGCTCACCCAGCAGGGCGGCGACGCGGTGCGCTGGCTCGGACGCATGCTCGGCGGCCTCCTGACGCGGGTAGAGACGGTCGCCAACGTCGTGTCGCTGCTGGTGATCACGCCGATCGTCTCGTTCTACCTGCTGCGCGACTGGGATCACCTCGTCGCCAAGGTCGACAGCTGGCTGCCGCGCGCCCACGCCGACACGATCCGCGAGCAGTTCCGCAAGATCGACGAGACGCTGGCCGGCTTCGTGCGCGGCCAGGTGACGGTCTGCGTGCTGCTCGGAACGTTCTACGGCGTCGGCCTGACGCTCGTCGGGCTCGAATTCGGCTTCGTCGTCGGCTTCGGCACCGGCCTCGTCTCGTTCGTTCCCTATTTCGGCATGCTGATCGGCTTCGCGGTCGGCTTGGTGATCGCCATCGTGCAGTTCGGCGACGCGCTGTCGGTCGGCCTCGTCGCCGGCGTGTTCCTCGTCGGCCAGTTCATCGAGGGCAATTTCGTGACCCCCAATCTCGTCGGTGAGCGGATCGGCCTGCACCCGGTCTGGGTGATCTTCGCGCTGCTCGCCGGCGGCGCCCTGTTCGGCTTCGTCGGCATCCTGATCGCCGTGCCGACGGCGGCGGTGATCGGCGTCCTGATGCGGTTCTCGATCGAGCGGTATCTCGAGAGCCCGCTCTATCTGGCGGGCTCCGGCTCGGGCGGCAAGGGCGGGGGATCCGGAAAGGGCGGAGGCGACGGCGGGTGAGCGCGCCGGCGCAGATCCCGCTCGATCTCGGCCATCGCCCGGCGATGGGCGCCGGGGATTTCCTCGTCGCGCCCTGCAACCGCGACGCGGTCGCCATGATCGACCGCTGGCCCGACTGGCCGGGCCCGGCGCTCGCGGTGCACGGGCCGGCGGGCTGCGGCAAGACGCACCTCACGCACGTCTGGCGGCGGCGCAGCGGCGCCGTCGCGATCGACCGTGCGGCGCTGACGCCGGACACGGTGGCCGACCGGCTCGGCGGCGCCCGCGCGTGCGTCGTCGAGGATGCGGACCGCGGCGTCGACGAGGCGGCGCTGCTCCATCTCTACAACCTGCTCGCCGGCTGCGGTGGGCACCTGCTGCTGACCGGGCGCACGCCGCCGGCGCGCTGGCGAACGCGGCTGCCCGACCTCGCCTCGCGCCTCGGCGCGGCGATGGCCGTGCCCGTGCGCGCGCCCGACGACGCGCTGATCGGCGCCGTTCTCGTCAAGCTGTTCGCCGACCGGCAGCTGCGCGTCGAGGCGGCGGTTCCGGCCTTCCTGGTGACGCACATGGAGCGCTCGTTCGCCGCGGCGCGGGCCGTCGTCGCCGCGCTCGACGACGCGGCGCTCGCCGCGAAGCGGCGGATCACCGTGCCGCTGGCGCGCGACGTGCTGCGCCGCCTCGACGCGTCGGGGTACTGCTGATCGGGCATCGATCGAGGATCTTTCCGCGGGCGTCGGGCGCACGCCATGCCCCGCGGGTCTTTACCGAAAACGGGAGTTGGAAGCGATGGATCTGGGTCTGAAGGGGCGGAAGGGGATCGTCTGCGCATCGTCGAAGGGGCTGGGCCGGGCCTGCGCCATGGCGCTGGCGGCCGAGGGCGTCGAAGTGGTGATCAACGGGCGCGACGCCGAGACGCTCGAGCGCACGGCGGACGAGATCCGCAGCGCGACCGGCGCCGACGTGACGCCCGTCGCCTGCGACGTGACGACCGAGGAGGGCCGTGCCCGGATACTGGCGGCCTGTCCCGATCCCGATATCCTCGTCAACAACGCGGGCGGCCCGCCGCCCGGCGATTTCCGGGACTGGGACCGCGACGACTGGATCCGGGCCCTCGACGCCAACATGCTGACGCCGATCTTCCTGATCAAGGCGACGGTCGACGGCATGATCGAGCGCAGGTTCGGGCGCATCGTCAACATAACCTCCGGCGCGGTGAAGGCGCCGATCGACATCCTCGGCCTCTCGAACGGCGCGCGCGCCGGCCTGACCGGTTTCATCGCCGGGCTGTCGCGCAAGACCGTGCGCCACAACGTGACGATCAACAACCTGCTGCCGGGCTCGTTCGAGACCGACCGGCTGCGCGCCAACATCAAGGTCTCGGCCGAGAAGGCCGGGGTCGGCCCGGACGAGTTCGCGCGCCGGCGGGCCGAGAGCATCCCGGCCGGCCGCTTCGGCACGCCGGAGGAGTTCGGCCACGCCTGCGCCTTCCTGTGCTCGTCGTTGTCCGGCTACATCACGGGACAGAACCTGCTGCCCGACGGCGGCGCGTTCCCGGGCACGCTCTAGGGGCGGGCGACCGGCCGTCGCAAACGGTGGAGACGCGCCCGTTCCGAGCTTGACGGCATTTCGCGCCGTCGAGGGCTTGGCTGCACGGCGGAAAGCTCTGATCAGCTCATCCTGGCGGTCGGGCTAATCTTCGGCTGATTCCTCCCACCCCGCCCGCTCCAGCCGGAACACGACGCAGTCGTCGTTGCCGAACCTGCGGCGTTCCACCGCCCGGAACCCGCAGCGCTCGTAGAAGCGGTGGGCGCGCGTGTTGCTCTCCAGCGGGTCGATCAGCACCGCCGTCACCTCCGGGTCCGCGAAGCAGCGCTCCAGCGCCTGGCGCATCATCTCGGTGCCGAGGCCGCGGCCGAGGTCGGCGGCCTCGCCGATCCAGATGTCGATGGCGCGCAGGTTCGGCGGCACCTCGCCCCAGTAATGGGTCTCCTCGCGCTTAGGATCGATGATCTGCAGGACGCCGATCGGGCGGCCGTCCACCTCGGCGATCAGCAGCTCGCGCCAGTCGGGCCGGCGCGGCAGCTCATGCGCCCAGTCCCACGGCCCGTCGACGCCGGCGCCGGCGGCGACGTGCGGCTGCCGGTCCCAATGCTCCAGCAGCGGCCGGTCGGACGGCTCGGCGGGGCGAAGTCGCATGTTGGGGGATATGGGGCGATTCGGCACGATGTACAGGCGTTCGCGCGGCGGCGACCAGCGGTCATACCCGTCCTTGCGCATTGTCAAACAAGATGGAATCGGTGCCGGCATTCGCCGGCAGGCGTTGCCCCCCTCTCCCTGCCCCTCCCACCAGGGGAGGGGGTTAATTGCTTTCCGGCTTGCGGCAAATCCATCCCTCCCCCTCGATGGGGAAGGGCAGGGTGGGGGTGGAACTCACCGGCCTGACGGGGAAACCGGCATCTTAATTCGCAGGCCGGACGGCCGCCATTCGATGCGGACAAATGCCGCCGGGCGGACGGCGACGTCCCCCGTCGCCCGATACGCATCGATGTGGATCAGAGATTGCAAAAATCAGCTGTCATGCAACTTGAAGACCACAGGAACTCCCTCGCCGGCTGAGCCGGGGGCGCTCCGCGAAAGCCTTGATTCCAATGGGCCTATCGGCGCCGCATCTGTTCAATGCGGGCGGCCGCACGACGGTCCGTGCCGACGTGCCCCGGCTTACACCCTGCCTTTCCACGGCACCGTCATGCGTTCGATCCAGCGCATCAGCAGGTCGAACAGGTAGGCGATGATGCCGATCACGACGATGCCCATGATGACGACGTCGGTGACGAGGAACTCGGAGGCGTTCAGCACCATGAAGCCGAGCCCCGCCTCGGCGGCGACCATCTCGGCGGCGACCAGCGTCGTCCAGCCGAAGCCGATGCCGATGCGCATGCCGGTGAGGATCTCGGGCAGGGCGGCCTTGACGATGACGTGCCAGATCACCTGGGCGCGGCTCGCCCCCATCGAATAGGCGGCGTGGATCTGCTCGATCGACACCGAGCGCACGCCGGCCCGCGCGTTTAGCGCCATCGGCGCGAACACCGCGAGGTAGATCAGCACCATCTTCTGCTCCTCCTCGATGCCGAACCAGATGATGGTGAGCGGCAGGTAGGCGAGCGGCGGGATCGGCCGGTAGAACTCGATCGGCGGGTCGAAGATGCCGCGCATGACGCGATTGACGCCCATCGCGATGCCGATCGGGATCGCGGTGATGCAGGCCAGCGCGAAGGCGCCGAAGACGCGCATCAGGCTCCACGCCGTGTGCTCGGCCAGCGTCGCGCCGCTGAAGCCCTCGACGGTGATCGTGACGAAGCGGTTGAAAACGGCGACCGGCGAGGGCAGGAACAGCGGCCGGATCCAGCCCATCTCGGTGACGATGAACCACAGCGCGAACAGCGACACGCTGGTGACGACGCTGATCGCAACGCTGTTGCCGGTGCCCGGGGCGCCGTAGGATTCGCCGGGCTTTGCCGGCGCGCCGACGAACAGCCGGCTGAGCAACGATCGCCCGCGGGCGTCGGATTTCGCGATGTCAGACATGGGCCTCGCTCCCGGCGGCCTTCTCGTCGCCGTAAATGATGTTGAGCACGGTTTCGCGCATCTCGATGAACGCCGGCTTCGACTTGATCGCCCGGGCGTCGCGCGTCTTGAAGAACTCGCGGCAGAAATCGAGGTCATAGGTGTGGGTTATGCGGCCCGGGCGCGGCGACATGACGACGAGCCTCGTCGCCATGAACAGCGCCTCCTCGACGCTGTGGGTGATGAAGAACACCATCTTGCCGGTCTCCCGCCAGACGTCGAGGATGAGCTCCTGCATGCTCTCGCGGGTCAGCGCGTCGAGCGCGCCGAGCGGCTCGTCCATCAGCAGCATCTCCGGATCGCTGGTCAGCGCCCGGGCGAGGCCGACGCGCTGCTGCATGCCGCCGGAGAGCTGATAGATCTTGTGCGTAAGGAAACCCTCGAGCCCCACCAGCTTCAGGTTGCGCGTCGCGATCTCGCGCCGCTTCTGGCGCTCGATACCCTGCAGCTTGAGGCCGAACTCGACGTTCTCGATGACGTTCAGCCACGGCATCAGGGCGTGCTTCTGGAACACGACGCCGCGGTCGCGGCCGGGCCCGGTGATCGGCCGGCCGCCGAGCAGGACCTCGCCTGCGGACGGCTGGATGAAGCCGGCCATCACGTTCAGGAACGTCGTCTTGCCGCAGCCCGAGGCGCCGAGCGCGACGACGAAATCACCCTCGCCGATGTGCAGGCTGACATCCTCGAGGGCGTGTACGCCCTGCCCCGACAGGCCCGGATAGATGACGGTCAGGCCCTTCACTTCCAGACTGGCCATGCGGCTGCTCCCTTGTTCGGTGTGTCGGGCCGGCCGTGCCGGCGTCGTGCCCTGGCAACCCGTCGGCACGCGCGACGCCGTGCCGCCGGCGGGAGCGGGTACTCCGGTCGAAGGGAACATCCGCCACCCGGTGGGCCGGCTCCGGGGCGGTCCCCGGAGCCGGGCTCACGATGGCCGGATCACATCTTCGCGGCGGCCTGCGCGTACGATGGATTGACGAACTTGCTGTAGTCCGGCTGCAGCGCGTCGATCTTCTTCTCGGCCTTGAGGAACTCGGACGTGGCGAGCAGCGCCTTCGCGGCGCCGCCATCCGCGCCGCAACCGAGCCAGCGGCACGAGATCTGCTCCTCGATCGTCGGGAATTCGTAGAGCGCCAGAACCACGGGCACCTGCGCCGGCTCGCCGCCGACCATCTGCGTGATCTTCTTGGCGTTCGCGGAATCGGCGCCCCAGGCCGCGGGATTGTCGCGATACGAGGCGTCGGCGTCGGCCACGATCTTCACGAACTTGGCCATGAAATCGGGGTTGGCCTGGCCAAAGGCGGTATTCACGACCATGCCGTCGAAGGTGGCCTTGCCCCACGCGCTGAGCTGGCCCGACGTGATCAGGACCTTGCCCGACTTCTTGATGCGGCCGAGCGCCGGATCCCACACGAACGCGGCATCGATGTCGCCGCGCTCCCAGGCGGCGGCGATCTGGTTCGGCTGCATGTTCAGCAGCCGCACGTCGTTCGGATTGATGCCGAACTGCTCGAGCGCGAACAGCATGTGGAAATGGGTCGTCGAGACGAACGGCACCCCGATCTTCTTGCCCTTGAGGTCCTGCGGCGCATTGATGCCCGAGCCGTCCCGGACGACCAGCGCCTCGGCCGAGGCGATGTCCTCGGTGATCCAGAACAGCTGCATGTCGACGCCGCGGCTGACGCCGGCGGCGATCGGGCTGGAGCCGGCGAGCGCGATATGCACGTCGCCGGATGCCATGGCGTTGATCACCTTGGCGCCGGAGTCGAACTTGCGCCAGTTGATCGTGTAGCCGGTCTCCTTCTCGAAGGTGCCGTCGGCGATCGGCACCTTCCAGGGGTTCATCACCAGCTGGTAGCCGATCGTCACTTCCTTGCTCTGGGCGAGAGCCTGGCCGCCGAGCAGGGCCAGACCGATCGAAGCGGCGAGGGCGCCGCGCAACAGTGTTTTCATCTTTCAGCCTCCGGTTCGTTTGCAGTTTGTTTTTTGATTTTCGCACCCCCCGATCCGCAAGACCTGCGCGCGGAATCGAAGAGCCAGCGCTTGACTGCACTCTACCGTAGCGCCGTCATGCGTGGCAATGTAGGGCCAGCAACGGCAAATCCGTAGGTCCAGCGGTTGCGGGCCTGCGGACGGGCGGGGAGAACGCATGCGGGATTCGCTGTTTCAGCTCAGGCGCCGGCCCGGCATGAGCATCCAGGCGAGCATCCGCGAGATGATGGTCGCCGCGATCCTCAATCGGCGGCTTCCTGGCGACGAGCCGCTGCCCTCGTGCCGCATGTTGGCGCAGCGCCTGGGCGTGTCGCGGAACACCGTGGTGCTCGCGTATCAGGGCCTGGTCGACGATGGCTTCATCGTCGCGCGCCAGCGCAGCGGCTTCTTCGTGAGCCCGGACCTGCTGAGCCCGGAATCGACGCCGACCCCGGCGGCGGAGCCCGCGCCGGCACACGCCGTCGACTGGGACTCCCGCATGCGGCTGCGGCCGGCGGGGCAGCCCAACATCGAGAAGCCGGCGACGTGGCAATCGTGCCCGTACCCGTTCGTCTACGGTCAGATCGACCCGGGCCTGTTCCCGATCGCGGCGTGGCGCGACTGCACGCGCCAGGCGCTGGGCCTGAAGGACATCGCCGAGTGGACCGCGGACAGCCTGCACGCCGATGATCCGGTTCTCGTCGAGCAGATCCGTAGCCGCATCCTGCCGCGCCGCGGCATCTGGGTGGCGCCGGACGAGATCCTGATCACGCTGGGGGCGCAGAACGCGCTTTTCCTCGCTGCCAGCCTGCTCGTCGACGAACGCAGCACCGTCGCCATCGAGGATCCGGCCTATCCCGACATGCGCAACATCTTCGCCCTCAGGACGCGGCAAATTCGCCCGATTCCGGTCGATGCGCAGGGACTCCCTGTCGACCGTCGGCTCGACGGCTGCGATCTCGTCTTTGTGACGCCGAGCCACCAGTCGCCGACCACGGTCACGATGCCGGCCGAGCGGCGCGCGGCGCTGCTGGCGCGTGCCGCGGCGAAGGACTTCGTCATCGTGGAGGACGATTACGAGCCGGAGACGAATTACATGGGGCAGCCCACGCCGGCCCTGAAATCGCTCGACCGGGACGGCCGGGTGATCTACGTGGGCAGCCTCTCGAAGACCCTGTTCCACGGCCTCAGGCTCGGCTTTCTCGTCGGTCCGGCCCGCTTCATCGCCGAGGCGCGAGCGCTCAGGCGCCTGATGATGCGCCACGCGCCGAACAACAATCAGCGCACGACCGCGCTGTTCCTCTCGCTCGGGCATCACGACGCCCTGGTGCGGCGCCTGCATCGCGTCTACCGGCGACGCTGGAAGGCGATGGACGAGGCGCTGTCGCGCCATCTGCCGGAGTCGTACCATCCGCCGAATTTCGGCGGCACGAGCTTCTGGATTCGGGGGCCCGATCGGCTCGACGCCGACCGCCTGGCTCGGGAGGCGCTCGACGAGGGGATCGTCATCGAGCCGGGGGCGGTCCACTTCATGTCGCGCCGCCCGCCGCGGAACTTCTTTCGGCTCGGCTTTTCGGCGATTCCCGAAGAGCGTATCGAGCCCGGCATCCGGCTGCTTGCGGACCTCGTCCGGAGCCGCAAGGCGGGGCGCGGCCGAGCCGCACCTGGCACGGTCGATTGACGCCAACTGGTCCTATCACGGGCGCCCCGCCGGCCCTAAAACAGTGCGGTACGCAGCGGTCCGTCCGCGCGACGGGGAGGAACCGGCAACGTCTCGGAGCCTGGGCCGTGCGTTGTTTTCACGACGGATTTCGGCGTCCGGCGCCGTTCGCGCCCGGGGCGGAGCGGCCGCCGGTCCCGGGCGGGGCCGCATAAGTCAAGGAGTTCGGCATGACCAAGATGACCACGGAGGAAGCATTCGTCAAAGTGCTGCAGCGGCACGGGATCGAGCACGCGTTCGGGATCATCGGCTCGGCGATGATGCCGGTGTCCGACCTGTTTCCGAAGGCGGGGATCACGTTCTGGGACTGCGCGCACGAATGCAACGCTGGAATGATGGCGGACGGATTCACCCGGGCCGGCGGCAAGATGAGTATGATGATCGCGCAGAACGGGCCGGGCATCACCAATTTCGTGACGCCGGTCAAGACGGCCTATTGGAACCATACGCCGCTGCTCCTGGTGACGCCGCAGGCGGCCAACAAGACGATCGGCCAGGGCGGCTTCCAGGAAATCCCGCAGATGGCGCTGTTCGAGGACATGGTGTGCTACCAGGAAGAGGTACGCGACCCGTCGCGGATCGCCGAGGTCCTGAACCGAGTGATCGAGCAGGCGTGGCGCGGCAATGCGCCGGCGCAGATCAACGTGCCGCGCGACTTCTGGACCCAAATCATCGACATCGAGATTCCCGATTCCGTGCGGCTCGAGCGCCCGGCGGGCGGCGACGCGGCGATCGGCGAGGCCGCGAAGCTGCTGTCGGAAGCGACGTTCCCGGTGATCCTGAACGGGGCCGGCGTGGTGCTCTCGGATGCCATCCCGGCGTCCGCCAGGCTCGCCGAGAAGCTCAGCGCGCCGGTCTGCTGCGGCTATCAGCACAACGACGCGTTCCCGGGCTCGCACCCGCTCGCGGTCGGCCCGCTGGGATATAACGGCTCCAAGGCGGCGATGGAGTTGATCGCCAGGGCCGACGTGGTGTTGTGCCTGGGCACCCGCCTCAACCCGTTCTCGACCCTGCCGGGATACGGCATCGACTACTGGCCGAAGCATGCAAAGGTGATCCAGGTCGACGTCAATGCCGACCGCATCGGGCTGACCAAGAAGGTCACCGTCGCCATCCAGGGCGATGCCAGGCTGGTCGCCGAGCGCCTGTTCGCAAAGCTCGCCACCGATGCCGGCAACGCCGGCCGCGAGGAGCGCGAGACGCTGATCCATCAGACGCGCTCCGCCTGGCAGCAGCAGCTCTCGTCGATGGACCACGAGGACGACGATCCGGGCACCACCTGGAACCAGCGCGCGCGCAGTCGCGAGCCGGAGCGGATGTCGCCGCGCATGGCCTGGCGCGCGATTCAGGCGGCGCTGCCCAAGGACTTCATCATGTCGTCCGATATCGGCAACAACTGCGCGATCGGCAACGCCTACCCGACGTTCGAGCACGGGCGCCGCTATCTCGCGCCGGGCCTGTTCGGGCCCTGCGGCTACGGCTTCCCGTCGATCCTCGGCGCCAAGATCGCGCGCCCGGACGTTCCGTGCATCGGGTTTGCCGGGGACGGTGCCTTCGGCATATCCATGAACGAGATGACCTCGTGCGGCCGCGACGACTGGCCGGCGATCACCATGGTGATCTTCCGCAATTACCAATGGGGCGCGGAAAAACGCAACACGACGCTCTGGTACGACGACAACTTCGTCGGCACCGAACTCGACCTCGACGTCCAGTACGCGAAGATCGCCGAGGCCTGCGGCGTCAAGGGCGTGCAGGTCGCGACGATGGAGCAGCTGAGCGAAGCGCTGAAGACGGCAATCGATGCCCAGATGAAGAACAAGGAGACGGTCTTCATCGAAGTGCTCCTCAACCAGGAGCTGGGCGAGCCGTTTCGGCGCGACGCCATGAAGGCGCCGACCGTCGTTGCCGGCATCGATCCGGCCGACATGCGGCCGCAGCCGTCGGCGTAACGCGGCTCCTTCGGGATCCGATCAGGCGCGAAGCGTCGGACGAACGGCTCGCATGCTCGACAAACGCAAGCGCGGCACGTTAGCCTGATCCCTGCGTACCGGCGGCCCAGGCCGTCGGTTCCATTTGCACGAGCGTTCCCCGGGGAGCGGCAGATGCGACTGACGGACCACGAGGAGGCGATCCACGCCGGCCGCTTCGGCGAACCCCGTCGGCGCGCGCTCGAGCTGCAGATCCGCGTCGGGCGGTTCTTCGACGCCGAGGACTTCGTCGAGATCGACCAGGTGCATCTCATGGCCGACACCGAATCGCTCGGCGAGTCCGGGGTTGCCTATCTGGAGGAACTGGCCGCCTGTCCGGAGGAGGAGCGCCGCGTCCTGGTGCCGACGGTGACCGACCCGCGCGGCGTCGATTTTGAGGCCTACGAGCGGCTCGGCCAACAGGAATCGTGGGTCGGCCTCGAGCGGCGGGCGATCGACGCCTTCACGGCGATGGGCCTGCTGATGACCGACACCTGCATCAACTACCACACGATCATGCCGCCCGCATTCGGCCAGCATGTCGCGTTCGGCGATACCGGCTCGACGATCTACGCCAACAGCGTGCTCGGAGCGCGCAGCAATTTCGAGGGCGGGCCGTCCGCGCTCGCCGCGGCGCTCACCGGGCGGACGCCGCGTTACGGCTGCCACCTCGGTCGGCGGCGACTGGGTTCGCACCGTTTCGTGGTCGCCGACCGCCCGCGCACGCTGAGCGACTGGGGTGCGCTCGGCGGCGTCGTCGGCCGGGCGACCGGGTCGTACTGGACCGTGCCCGTGCTCGAGGGCATCGACGGGACGCCGACGCCGGACGAGCTCAAGCATTTCGGCGCGGCGCTCGCGAGTTTCGGATCGGTGCCGCTGTTCCACATCGTCGGGGTGACGCCGGAGGCGCACGACCTCGGCGACGTGTTCGACGGCGCCATGCCGGACCCAAAGACCATCGCCCGCGACGACCTCGATCGTTTCTACGACGGCTACGGCGCGCACGGCGACGGCGTCGACGTCGTCGTGTTCGCGGCGCCCCAGCAGTCGCTCGTCGAGATGCAGCAGATCGCGCGCCTGCTGAAGGGGCGGCGGGTGCACAAGAATACCGCGCTGATTGCCGCGACCTCGCCCGAGATCAAGGCGGCCTGCGACCGCATGGGCATCACGGCCGCGATCGAGGAAGCCGGCGGGCTCGTCCTCAAGGGCGTCTGCTTCTACCAGATGTACGCACGCGAGATCGGCGAGGCGAACGGCTGGAGACGGCTGCTGTCGAATTCGGCCAAGCTCGTCAACATCATCGGCGGCTATGGCTACGAGCCGGTGCTCGCTTCGACGGAACGATGCATCGACGCCGCCGTCGCCGGGAGGATGGCGAAATGAGCGGGACGACGCTGCGCGGTCATGTCGGGATCGGCCCGTCGGTCACCGGGACGGCGCTTGTGGCGGCCGACGATTTCAGCGCCCGCTACGACCTCGACCGCGTCAGGGGCGTGTTCTCGCGGCCGTCGCACAAGCTGTACGGCGCATCCTACGTCGGCCGGATTCTCGTGCTCAATACCGCGAAGGGCGGTGTGGCGACGGCCTGGATGCTGCACGAGATGACGGCGCGCAAGGTCGCGCCCGCGGCGCTGCTTCTGAATGCGGCGAACCCGATCATGGCTCAGGGTGCGGCCTTCGCCGACCTGCCGTTCATGGACCGGTTCGAGACGGACATCACGAAGGCGATCGCGACCGGCGACACGGTCACGGTCGATCCCGCCAACGGCATCGTCACGGTGCATGGCTGATCCCGCGCTCGCCGCGACGCTCCAGCGTTGCGGGCCGGCTGTGGCCTGATGGGCACGCTTCCGGCCCTGGCCGGTATCGACGGCGGGGTTCTTCTCTACGCCGGCGTCGTCGTGTTCGGCGCCGCGCTGGTTCGCGGCTATTCCGGATTCGGATTTTCGGCGCTCGCCGTCGCGGCCCTGACGCTGGTCCTCGAACCGGTCGCCGTCGTGCCGCTCGTGCTGCTGCTCGAGGCCGCCGCCAGCCTGCAGCTCCTCGCCGCCGTACACAGGGATGTCGACTGGCGCCAGATGGGCTGGCTGCTGGGCAGCGCGGCGCTGGCCATGCCGTTCGGCACCTGGCTGCTGGCCTCGTTGCCGACGCCGCCGATGCGGGCGCTGATCTCGGCGGCGATACTCGTCCTGTCGCTGCTGATTTGGCTTCATCCCGGCCGCAGACTCGGCGCCGGCCGCACGGCCATCGTGCCCGCCGGGCTCGTGTCGGGCGCGCTCAACGGGGCAGCCGCCCTCGGCGGCCTGCCGCTCGTGCTCTACTTTCTGGCGACGTCGATCGAGGCGGCCTCGATGCGCGCGATGGTCATCGTCTATCTGCTGTTCGCCGGCCTCTACGGCAGCGCCGCAGCAGCGTTGGGCGGACTGCTGGGGCAGCGCACGCTGATCCTGGCCGGCCTCATGCTGCTGCCGCTCATCGCCGGGAACGCCATCGGCGACCGCCGCTTCCGACGCGCCGAACCGGCATCGTTCCGGCGCTTCGCCCTGCTCATCCTCTCGCTGCTCGCGGCCATCGGGCTGATCCGCGCCGTCGGCTGATGCCTGCGCCCATCGCCCGGCGCCCGGGCCGGCGGCGTCGACCGCCACCGCGCCGGGGGCTTTAGAACTCCTTAATAGGTCGTGCGCTACTGTCGCCGCTTGGCGCTCTTGTTGACCAGCCCACGAGGATTTTCGGCGATGCGCAGGACCTTTCGCACAGCTCTTCTCTCGATAGCGCTCGGCGCCGGATCGACGCCGGCCCTGGCTGACGGTTTCGCCGTCGGCGCCGGCTTCGGCACGCTGGGCTGGGAACTGCAGGCTGCGACGGAGATCAACAGTTTCCTGGTGCTCCGCTTGAACGGCAACGTCGGAAGCTTCACGCTGCCCGGCTTCTATGGTTCGAGCTTCGGCGGCTTCGACTATGACATCGAGGGCGACCTGCGATCGGTCGGGCTCGTCGCCGACTTCCATCCGCTCGGCCTGTCCCCCGTCGGCAGCGGTTTCGTCGTTTCCGGCGGCGTCTACTACAATCGCAACGAGTTCATGTTCAAGAGCGGCACGATCGACGCCAGCACCGTCGGGCTCGGCGGATCGCCGTCGGGGTCGACGCAGTTGATCGCCGACGTCGATTTCGATGCGGATTATGCGCCTTACCTGGCCATCGGCTACGACGGCACCTTCCAGGGCGTCGTCCCCGTGAGCTTCTATGGTCGCGTGGGCGTGCTCTTCCAAGGCAGTCCGAACGTCACGATCCGCGACACGGCAGGCCTCGTTCAGCCCGGTGACCTCGCGAGCGAGGAGCAGCAGCTGGAGGACGACCTGTCGACCTTCGAGTACTATCCGGCGATCTCGATCGGCCTGACGGTCAGCTTCTGAAGGATCGGCTTTCGGCCGGCGAAAGGGCGGCACGGCCGCCCTTTTTTGTGCGCTGCGCCATGCCATTTGCAGATGCAACATTCCGGACCGACGATCCGCCGGGAAACCACGTTCCGTCACGGCGCGAATTCCGGATGGTATCGCGTAGAGCAGAGAATCCAAGGCCGGTGAGCAGGTCCAGGCGCAATTTTGTGCAATGCAGCAAATTGACCTTGACAGGGCCCCGCGATTGCCTAGATTATGCGCTCATGCTGCAACGCAAAAAATAGATGCCGCTGGCGCGGTATCCGACTGCAGCAACCGGATAACGGTCGGCGACGGCGCCGACAAACGCATCTTTGGGAGAGTATAGATGAGCACGCAGCGCAAGAGTTCCTCCAAGACCGCCTCGGCCAAGCCGGCGCCCGCCAAGGCCGCACCCGCCAAGGCTGCGCCCGAGAAGCCGGTGCCCGCGAAGGCCGCCGCCGCCAAGGCCGCGCCTGCCGCGACCGTCGCCAAGCCGGTCGAGGCCCCCGCCGCGGCCGCGGTGAAGGCGGTTACCGAGACGAGCGAGCAGTTCGTCACCGTGACCAAGATCGAGGCCGAGAAGGTGGCCGACGCGGCCGCCAAGGCAGTGGCCGAGACGAGCGATCAGGTCGTCGCCGCGACGAAGAAGCAGGTCGAAAAGGCGAGCAGCACGGTGACCAAGGGCTACGACGATCTGACCATGTTCCAGAAGAGCAGCATGGATGCCTGGATCAAGGCCGGCACGGTTCTCGCCAAGGGTGCCGAGGATCTGAGCAAGGCGTATCTCGCCTACGCGCAGGATGCGGCCGTCACCAGCAGCGAAGCGGCGAAGGCCCTGATGGCGGTCAAGTCGCTGCAGGAGATGGTCGAGCTGCAGAACGAGTTCGCGCGCAAGGCCTTCGACAAGTCGGTCGCCGAGGGCACCAAGATGTCGGAAATGTCGCTGAAGATCGCGAACGACGCGTTCGAGCCGCTGCAGGCCCAGTTCGCGAGCGTCGTCGAAAAGGCGCTCAAACCGCTGGCTGCCTGAACCAGGTGCATCGACGAACTTAGCGGATGCGGCCCGGCGCACGAATGCCGGGCCGCCGTGCTTTGTGGACTAGCCCTGGCGCGGCTTGCGGCAATCGAACAGCACCGTCTTGTTGATCCGCCAAAGTCGACGCCGGTGCGGCGACAGCGCCGCGCTCGACCGCGTCACGACCTCGAGGCCCGGGTCACGCAACCGGTCCGGATAGTCCGCCCCGCAGATACGAACATGGTAGGGGTGGCCGAACGCCGCGTTGCGCGCGGCGGCGGTGTTGATCGTCGCGTCCTCGTAGGTTTGAGCGCGCCCGAGATCGATCGGCACCATGACGAGGGCGCGCGCGTCCGGCGCCAGGACACGGCCGATCTCGGCGATCGCCGTGCGGTCGTCCGCGATGTGTTCGAGCACGTGGCTGCAGATCACGACATCGAACGAACCGTCGGCGAAGGGCAGGGCCTTCAAATCGGCGCGCCGGTCAGCCTCGCGATCGAACATGTCGATCGACACGTAGCGAAGACCGCGACGCGCCATCAGACGCTGCCGGATGCAGGGTTCGGGTGCGACGTGCAGCACGCGAGCGCGCCGCTCCGTTAGGCGCAGCCACCGGGTCAAATACAGCCAGAGAAAGCGGTGCCGTTCGAGGGAGCCGCAGCCGGGACAGCGCGCGTGCGGCCGGCCGTTCAGGCCGAAGGGAAGAAACTCCCGATAGCGGCCGCCGCAGATCGGACAGGCGAATCGCGCCCGGCTCGTGGCCGGCCGTGCGCGCGCCCGCGAGGGCCCTCGCCGCACGTCTGCCGCCCCGTAGAGGCTGCCCTCGGCCGTATCGGCACGCTCGAGCCGGGCGATACGCCTGTGCAGATCGTCAAGCAAGACCAACCATTTGTTTACCGTCCCCCCCCTTTCCCGAGCGTCTCCGAATCCAATATAATCACTGCCGAAGGAGTGACGAGCTGAGAGCATGGCCGACAAGGATCCCAGGAAAGGAAACGGTACAGGTACCGGCGTTGTCGTCAAGGCAAAGACCAAGACGAAGAAGCCGTCGATGTACAAGGTGCTGATGCTGAACGACGACTACACGCCGATGGAGTTCGTCGTTCACGTCCTTGAAAGGTTTTTCAGCAAGAGTCATGAGGAGGCCCAGCGCATCATGCTGCACGTCCACCGGCGCGGGGTCGGCATCTGCGGGGTCTTTACATACGAGGTAGCCGAAACCAAAGTGAACCAGGTCATGGATTTTGCCCGACGCCACCAGCATCCGCTCCAGTGCACACTTGAAAAGGAATAGGCGCAGTGCTGTCTCGCAATCTCGAGGATACCATCCACCGGGCCATGGCCTACGCCGGGGAGCGGCGCCACGAATTCTCGACCCTCGAACATCTGCTGCTGTCGCTGGCGGAGGACCAGGATGCGGTCGCGGTGCTGCGCGCGTGCGGCGTCGACATGGACAAGCTGCGCGATGACCTCATCGGCTATCTCGACAACGAGCTCGACTATCTGATCACCGAGACCCATGAGGATCCGCGCCCGACCGACAGTTTCACGCGGGCGCTGCAGCGCGCCGCCATCCACGTGCAGTCGTCGGGCCGCGAGGAAGTGACCGGGGCGAACGTCCTCGTCGCCATCTTCTCGGAGCGCGAGAGCCACGCCGTCTATTTCCTGCAGGAGCAGGACATGACGCGGTTCGACGCCGTCAACTACATCAGCCACGGCATCGCCAAGGTGCCGGGGCTGAGCGAGACCCGCGGCGTCGAGGGCGTGGGCGGCGACGCGGGCGGCGAGGAAAAGCCGAACCGCAAGGGCAGCGAGGCGCTGGACGCCTATTGCGTCGACCTGAATCAAAAGGCGAAGAAGGGCCGGATCGACCCGCTGATCGGCCGCCAGGACGAGGTCGAGCGGACCATCCAGGTGCTGTGCCGTCGCCAGAAGAACAACCCGCTCTATGTCGGCGACCCGGGTGTCGGCAAGACGGCGATCGCCGAGGGTCTGGCGCGCCGCATCGTCAAAGGCGAGGTGCCGGACGTCCTCAAGACGGCGACGATCTACGCCCTCGACATGGGCGCGCTGCTCGCCGGCACGCGCTACCGCGGCGATTTCGAGGAGCGGCTCAAGGCCGTGCTGCGCGAGCTCGACGACATCGAGGGCGCGGTGCTGTTCATCGACGAGATCCACACCGTGATCGGCGCCGGCGCGACGTCGGGCGGCGCCATGGACGCCTCCAACCTGCTCAAGCCGGCGCTGGCGAGCGGCACGCTGCGCTGCATCGGCTCGACGACGTACAAGGAGTTCCGCAACCATTTCGAGAAGGACCGGGCGCTGGTGCGGCGCTTCCAGAAGATCGACGTGGTCGAGCCGACGGTCGAGGATTCGGTGAAGATCCTGCGCGGGCTCAAGCCCTATTACGAGAAGCACCACAAGGTGCGCTACACGGCCGAGGCGATCCGCGCCGCGGTCGAGCTGTCGGCGCGCTACATTCACGACCGCAAGCTCCCGGACAAGGCGATCGACGTCATCGACGAGGTCGGCGCGGCGCAGATGCTGCTGCCGGAGTCGAAGCGCAAGAAGACGGTGTCGGTCAAGGACGTCGAGGGCATCGTCGCCAAGATCGCGCGCATCCCGCCGAAGTCGGTGTCGAAGAACGACACCAAGGCGCTGAAGTCGCTCGAGCGCGACCTCAAGACGGTGGTGTTCGGCCAGGACAAGGCGATCGACGCGCTGGCGAGCGCGATCAAGCTGTCGCGCGCCGGGCTGCGCGAGCCGGAGAAGCCGATCGGCTGCTACCTGTTCTCGGGCCCGACCGGCGTCGGCAAGACCGAGGTCTCGCGCCAGCTCGCCCGCATCCTCGGCATCGAGCTGCAGCGCTTCGACATGTCCGAGTACATGGAGCGGCACAGCATCAGCCGGCTGATCGGCGCGCCGCCCGGCTATGTCGGCTTCGACCAGGGCGGGCTCTTGACCGACGCCATCGACCAGCACCCGCACTCGGTGCTCCTGCTCGACGAGATCGAGAAGGCGCATCCCGACCTGTTCAACATCCTCCTCCAGGTCATGGACCACGGCAAGCTGACCGACCACAACGGCAAGACCGTCGATTTCCGCAACGTCATCCTGATCATGACGACGAACGCCGGCGCCGCCGACCTCGCCAAGCCGGCCATCGGCTTCGGCCGCGAGGACCGGGCCGGCGACGACCAGGACGCGATCAACCGCATGTTCACGCCGGAGTTCCGCAACCGGCTCGACGCCACCATCGGCTTCGCCAACCTCAAGCCCGAGATCGTCGCCCGCGTCGTCGACAAGTTCGTCATGGAGCTCGAGGGCCAGCTCGCCGACCGCAACGTTACCATCGAGCTGACCGAGCCGGCGCGCAAGTGGCTCGCCGAGAAGGGCTACGACCCGTCGTTCGGCGCCCGCCCGCTCGGCCGCGTCATCCAGGAGCACATCAAGAAGCCGCTCGCCGAGGAGCTGCTCTTCGGCAAGCTCGCCAAGGGCGGACTCGTCCGCGTCGAGCTCAGCGG